>JASJCE010000473.1 GCA_030066155.1 Desulfobacterales bacterium
TTATCTATCGCGGACTGGTGGGAAAATCTGAGTTTCGAATCGATGTTATTGTGCCGGATCTGGACCCGCAAACGTCATATCCCTATCGATTCGAAATTTCGGAAGCCAAGAAGTCCTTTCGGCTCGCCAATCGCAATTTCAAATTAATCTCTGCCAAAAAAGGCACACTCCGATTCACGCAAATCAAATAGTTAGACTGTGAGCTTGGCGGCAACGCTCATATCGACTTGATCCCGCACTTGGGTTACCGACACAAATCGTTTTTGTTTCTTGGCGCCCAGTCTTTTCAGAAGGTGAGACGATTATATCCCAATAGATTCCCCGAATGCTTACAACTGCAAACTTTACACAATACTTTAAGACTTACCCCGAGTAGTGTCAATTGAGGGGTATCTCCAGCCGGGAGACGTCGCTTCGCAATGCGTGCTGTAGTATTGGAATGATTCCAAAGTGATACCGGGTAATCAGGGCTAACTCGGATAAAGCCGGCGGGTGTATGACAGTAAACCTCTGAAATATCAAATCGCGGTATCTGCCAGCCAGTGATGATGACAGAGTTGAACGCCTTCTTTGATCCGGTCACGTGGGAGCAGGAGCGAGATTCGAAACGAGGTGGTCGTGATGCCGAGCACGGGGATGTCCCGTTCTGCCAGCAGATTGAGCGCTTCTAAAAGAAACACGTTACTTCGATTTAACCCTTCGCCGATTAACGATAAAGCGGCCAAATCGCTGTCAATTTCGACGCCCGGTCCGACGTTAGCGACCAGACCATTTTTGATTTGTGCCCAGCCATAAATATTTTGACTGGAAATCACAAAAGACGCTTTTGATTGCGTCCGGTCCGAACCTGTTTCGGCTACATTTACCTCTTTAATCGGAACCTGCTCACTTTCCAGGAAATCAGCAGCTTGCCGAAACCGGGAACCGGCATCGGACCCCTGCAGCCGTACTCGTTCAACTTTCTTTTCGCTGACAACCGCCTGCACGCCTATGATTGCTCCGGGCGAGAGTCTGCGAATGACTGTTTCCCGGCCGGGCTCAAACGTACTGCGAGCGTAAATGGCTATGTTTTTCTCTTTGGCGAACTGCACCGCCCCGGCATTCAATACCTTGGCACCGGCCATGCTCATTTCCTGCATTACCGGGTAGGAGACTTCGGGCAGATGCCTGGAATCAGCCACCATGGACGGGTCAGCGGAATACACGCCGTCTATATCCGAATATATTTCACAGCGCTCGGCATCCAGCGCCGCAGCCAGAGCGACCGCCGTGGTATCGGATCCGCCGCGTCCCAGGGTCGTGATGTCCCGTTTGTAACTGACGCCCTGAAAACCGCCAACGATCACCACCTTGCCTTTGGCCATCTCATCCTGCACCCGAAACGGTCGAACTTCGATCACCTGGGCATCATTGTGCCGATCATTGGTGATGATGCCGGCCTGTGAACCTGTCAGCGAAACGGCCTCATGGCCAAGTTCATGCAGAGCCATGCAAAGGAGCGCCATCGTAATCCGCTCACCCGTTGATAACAGCATATCCATCTCGCGGCGCGGTGGTTTCGGAGAAAGGTAACGCGCCATCATCACGAGCTCATCGGTTGTTTTGCCCATCGCCGATACTACGACGGCAATATCGTTATTTTCTATTTTGGCATCTGCTATCAGGCGCGCAATTTTTTGCAGCTTGCCTACATCCGCTACACTGCTGCCGCCATATTTTTGTACAATGCAAGTCATTTTAGTTGATTCGTTGAAAAGATTCCCTTCGCCGGTCCAGATAACTGATAGATATTGCCTGGGCATGTTCGATTGAAGGTTCACGCCAGTTATATACTCATGCTATCACAAGTGCCGTAAAGTGTCCAAAAATAGTAATTTTCAAAATCATCATATTTTGGTATTGTTCCCACCTTTACTTCGAATTCCCACAAATCGTTATAGAATCTGCAGCATATGCTGCGGCCTTCGATTGGAGATACTATGTTAGCCGAACCCTATCAGTCGTTGCAGAATGACCTCAACACTCACATCCCGCCTGACCGATTGATCACCGATCCCCTGCGTACCCTGGCTTATGGTACGGACGCCAGTTTCTACCGATTGACGCCCAAATTAATCGTGAAGGTCGAAGATGAAACGGAAGCCCTTGCGGTGATGAAAGCCTGTCGTGAGCATAACGTTGCGATTACTTTCAGGGCAGCCGGTACGAGTCTTTCCGGCCAGGCACTGAGCGATTCGGTCCTGATGGTGCTGGGCCCTGAGGGCTGGCGCCAGCACCAAATCAACGAGGACCAGAGCGAGATTACGCTGGGCGCCGGTGTTTTGGGGGTCGAGGCGAATGGATATCTGGCGCCGTTCGGCAAAAAAATCGGGCCGGATCCGGCCTCCATTAACTCCGCCAAAATCGGCGGTATTGTCTCCAACAACGCCTGCGGCATGGCCAGCGGAATTGAAGGCAACAGTATGGGCACCGTTTCCGGCATGCGGCTGCTACTCAGCGATGGAACGGTGCTGGACACGCGTGATGAAGACAGCCGCAACGCATTTCTGCAGCAGAAAAAGGATGATGTAGATCGGCTAACTGCCCTGGCTCAATCCATCAAAAACAATCCGTCCGTTCTGGAGCGTATCCAACGCAAGTACGAAATTAAAAATACGACCGGTTACAGTGTCAGTGCCCTGGTCAATTTTGACGACCCGATTGAAATGATTGAGCACTTGATAATCGGATCAGAGGGAACGCTGGGATTCATATCAGAGGTGACGTTTCGCACCTTGCCTGAAGCCGGACGCAAAGCAACTGCATTGATGCTTTTCCCCGACATTGCGCGGGCGTGCGAGGCCGTTTTGCTGTTGAAAGAATGCCGGGTCAGCGCTGCCGAGTTAATGGATCGGGTATCGCTGCGGTCGGTTCAGGACAAACCGGGTATGCCGGAATACATCAAAACCTTGGCCGATTCAGTAACTGCCCTGCTGGTTGAAACCGCCGCCGATGATACGGCAGCCCTACAGGAGCAGGTGGACGAAATTGCGGCTAAATTTGCCGATTTTCCCATGGTCCGTGAATTCACTTTTACGACGGAGCCGGGTCAGCAGCAGGCCCTGTGGGACATCCGCAAGGGGCTGTTTCCTTCGGCATGCGTTGCCCGCAAAAAAGGAACAACGGTGATCATCGAAGATATCGCCGTTCCCATCGACAACTTGCGTGATTGTCTGCTCGAGCTGCATAAACTTTTCGACCAGTATGCGTATGAAAACACCATTATCTGGGGCCATGTGTTTGACGGCAACGTCCATTTCGTTTTGACACCGGATCTGTCAGACAGCGCCGAGATAGAGAAATACAAGGCTTTCATGGATGAACTGGTTTCCCTGGTGGTGGACAAATATGACGGTTCCCTGAAGGCCGAGCACGGCACCGGTCGAAATATGGCGCCCTTCGTCAAGCGGGAGTGGGGCGATCAGATTTATGAGGTCATGCGGGAGATCAAAGCGATATTCGATCCGGATAATTTGCTCAATCCCGGCGTTATCATCAATGACGACCCCGAAGCCCACGCGAAGAACATCAAACCCATGACACCGGCTCACGATCTGGTGGATACCTGCACTGAGTGCGGCTTTTGCGAACGCAATTGTATGTCCCATGATTTCACGCTTTCTGCCCGCCAGCGCATTGTCATCTATCGTGAAATGACCCGCTTGGCCGCATCGGGCGAAGATCCGGCGCGGCTGGTCGAGCTAAAAAAGGAATATGTTTGGTACGGTGAACGGACCTGCGCCACCGACGGGCTGTGCGCGTTGAGCTGCCCGGTGGAAATCGACACCGGGAAACTGATCAAATCCCTGCGACATGACCAATTATCGCCGGCTGCCCGCCAAATCGCGGCCCAGATGGCCAAGCGGATGGACACGGTGACGGCGGTCAGCCGATTGGGGCTCAACTTGGTTGACTTCGTTCACTCGATTCTGGGTACCCGACTGATGACGTCAATCTCGGGCTGGCTGCGGGATTTATCCGGCAACCGGCTTCCGCAGTGGACGCCGGCCATGCCCAAAGGCGGCGAGACCGTCTCCCGCAGGGCCGTCGGCTCTTCGGCCACAGATGCAGTGGTCTATTTCCCTTCCTGCATCAACCGCGGTATGGGGCCTGCCGGACGGGCCGGCGCTGAGTCCCTGAACATCAAGACCGAATCGCTGCTGTTGAAGGCCGGCTTCGCCGTTACCTATCCGGAGAACATGGACAATCTGTGTTGCGGTATGCCGTTTGCCAGTAAAGGCATTTTTGAGACTGCCGACCAGAAGGCTCTGGAGCTCGGTGATGCTCTGTTAAGCGTCTCAGATAACGGCCGCATCCCGATCCTATGTGACATGAGTCCCTGTCTTTATCACATGAAGGAGACGCTCGATCCGCGCCTGCGGCTTTTCGAGCCGATTGAGTTTACGTTGAAGTACCTGGCGCCGCGCCTGGATTTTGAAAAGGTGCCGGTAACCGTTGCCATTCACACCGTCTGCAGTGCCAAGAAAATGGGCCTGGAAGGCGATTTTCTGAAATTGGCTAAAATGTGTGCTGAAAATGTCGTTACACCGAATGTTATTTGCTGCGGTTTTGCCGGCGATCGAGGCTTCAGTGTACCCGAATTGAACGCCTTTGGTCTTAGACGCCTAAAATCCCAGCTGCCGCCGGAAGTTCAAACCGGATACTCCACCAGCCGCACCTGCGAAATCGGGTTGACCACTCACAGCGGCGTCAACTATCAGTCAATCCTGTATTTGGTCGATGAATGCTCGCGACCCAAAGCTTAGTGCTTCGATTCGCAATTACGGTTACGTATTTTTGTTGATCTATCAATTGCCTGTGCTCACTCAGCACTATGTCCTGAGTGAGGAAATACGCCATCATATTTCCGAATCGATGGACTTAGGGGTTTTTTTACCAATTCGAAAGCCTGGCCCTCCAGACCAGGACACATTACATCTGCGCGGCATTACAGCATAATTGACATCATCCATTTCAATCTTAGGTTCTGTTTATCGATTTTTACGCTAAACGATTGTTTTAAATTGTTAAATTAAACGCACTACTCAAACTCTCCCCGCTCTACTCCATTCTCTATCAAAGTGCGTGTAACCGTGGTTTCCGCTGTACCTGACAGCAGAACCGGACACATACCGTTTCATCATTGGTTAAATTAACGTTAAGGTTTATCAAATGTAATTATTATTCGGTTTTCGACTAGGAGGTTGCAATGAAAATCAAAGATTACTTCAAGGTTGCCTTTGCTACGACCTGGAATATCATTTTAAATGCACTAACCCTGGGACGCTTTGTCTGGCTTGAAGGACGGGTGCGAGGCGGCATCTTTCGGAATTGGGCTCTGCGCTTTCGCTATCGGCCCAAGCGCTTCATTGAGCCGGTCAGTGAAGCGGAAATCGTTGAGCTCGTTAAAAGTGCCCAGAACGTAAGGCTGTTTGGCTCGGGACATTCTTTCAATGGCGGCATTCTGGCGGATGAAACGCTTGTATCCCTGGACAAATACAGTGGCATCATCTGGAGGGACCTGGGGAAAAAGCAGCTGGCGGTCAAGGCCGGAACGCGGGTTCGGGATATTATCAGTGAAATGCTGAAAAGTGATTTAGCTTTTTCGGCTCAGCCATCCCACGATGCCCAGAGCATTGCCGGCATTTTGTCGACCGATGTACACGGCACGGGAAGAGACTGGGGCTTTGTCAGTGAATCCGTTGTTCAACTTAAAATTGTCGACGG
>JASJCE010000474.1 GCA_030066155.1 Desulfobacterales bacterium
GATAATGATGGCCAGCATGGATGCCAGCAGAATCTTCTTGCGCTCAAATAAATCCAACAATTTGCCGAATATGATTCTAACGGACGTGGACATGACCGCAAAAACGGATATTAGAAGTCCGACCGTGACTTCCGTCAGACCTTCATCGCGCAGTAGGACCGGTAAAAACGAGGACCGCAGGCTGGCGGCAAATATTATCGCAAACGTAAATATGAGGATCATTAAGACCTTTGAATCCATGAGGAGGGCACCGGCCTGCCGGGCGTCCTGAATCGGGTTATAGGCGGATTTTGTCGCCAGGGATTCCCGTGAGTCTTTGAACCCCAGTAAAATCAACCCAGCAGCTGACAGGGCCAGTACCACCCAGAATGCGCCGGTGTAGCCGAAGCGAGCCACCAGAATCCCGCCCAATATCGGTCCGATGCCCGTGCCGGCGGCCGCACCGAAACTGAGCCAGCCGAATCCTTTCTCGCGGCGGGACGCTTCGGAAAGCCTCGAGATATAGGCCTGGCTGGCAACGACGTGCAGCAGGAAGCCGACGCCGGCCACTATTTGAGCCACGATCAGCCGGGTAATTGTTTCGGTGTGAAGCAAAATGAGTGCGTTGGCGATGTTGCACACCACGCCGAACAGAAGCAGCCTTTTAACCCCAAAACGGTCCACCAATCCGCCCAGGGGGATGGAAAGGAACACGGCAATCAGGTTGAAGGCACCCACAATAAACCCGATGGTCGACGGTCCGGCTCCCATATTCCCGGCCAGCAACGGTATGAACGGGAAAATAATGCCGTAGCGGGTAAAATGAAGCGCAATGGCAATCAGGATCAACCACATGATTATTCCATATTACCTCTCCGATTCATTGACCCGGTGGGTTGTCGGTCCTTATTCGGTTGCGTTGCATAGTTGATGGTTCGGTTCAGAGCCAATTTTGGCAATAACCCAAAAAATGGCCCACAGGATTAGGATTCCCTACTTATAGCCTGTTACCTTTTCAAGCAACATATTTATTGATTCAGAAATTTGTTTTCTGCGCTTTTTGCGCCTTTTTGCGGCTATATCAAAATTGAAAACTCGAAAATTTTGAATGTTCTTTGGAAAAAGTGAGAACTGCCGGGAGGCCGGGATGCTAGGAAGCCAGGAAGCTTCCAACTTCAGAAACCTGGATTTTGAAGGCTACGGGCATTCTAACCGCCAAAGAGGCGATTGATGTAATGAAGAAGGCGGGCGACGTTGTCTATAGACCTCCGTCAAAGTAATCAACTTGTAAAAAGAGAGTCAGAAACTCTTGTTTTCACCAAGTGGCAGGGTTTTCAGCCGCCCTGCCATTTTTGTATTTACGAGCTGCTATCTATTTTCACGCTTGAACTGCCGAAAACCACGTGATATCAGTTACATATCTTCAAGGATTTAGATAATCGTCGAATTAAATGTTAGACGCTTTCGCTTCGCTCACTCGACCGCCAAAGCGCTGCGCGCTTTTCCGTCTGGTTTTGCGTGGCGTTGGTGTGTTAAAGGAGGATCGATGAAGAGTCAAATTGCGTATCTCAGCATATATTCAGATGAAAGCGGATGCTCCCATTTTGAAGAAAAGACAATTGACCTCAGTTCAACTGACTATGCGCCTCCTGCCCCTGATCTAAATACATCTGCAAAAAAGACAGCAGATAAATATGTATTCCTAGAATTGCCTGTTGGATGGTATGGCGATTGGCATCCAACTCCGGTTCGACAGTGGCTTGCACTAATGTCCGGTGAATGCGAGTTTGAAGCTGGTGACGGAGAGAAAATTATACGTAAGGCGGGTGATTTCGTTTTACTTGAAGATACAACTGGTAAAGGGCACCAAACACAAGTATTGGGAAATACCCCTGTTCGAATATTGGCGGTGCATATTTCGTGATGGGCAATTATCCGCTATGATACCCAATCGGCAAGGATGAATCCAGTGATCAGGATTTGCCACTTTTTATTGATTTGATTTGACACCGGATTCCTCAATACGATATGGTCCATGTATACAAATCGTATATGCAATAAATAAATAAAAAGTGATAGTTATGCTATTGGCAAGCAAGCTGTAACGGCTGTCACATTCCTAACAATTCATTAAAATCTGTACTTTTAGAAAAGAATAATAAATTATTCGGATATACAACAGCGTATTAGATCGACTCCTCATACACCTATAGATCCCTTTAAGCGTTCTCTTCTTAGCTTTGAACTGGTGCACATCTCTTTTCAGTATTAAATATATTTCAATTGAATGGGTTCATTGCCTGAGTCGTGCCAATTTTTGGCACCCCTAATCAAGGAGGGAAACATGACAGAAGACGATTTAATAGTCCTGGGGGTAATCCTTTTTGTTTTGGCAGCTATTGGTCTAATCTGTTTTCTGGGTTTAACCGGGTTCTTTTAAGCGATGTGATAGGAGAGGGCAACGACATATTGGCCGGGGCGTATTGCAGGTCGGGAGCCAAATTTGTTTGTTCACTGGCGATACGTGCGGCCCACGGCTGGTCGATATGAGCCGTATGAATTGAGAGGTTCACGTCCGACTCTGTGACAGACTGAGGGGGAAGTTCCCTCGATCCAATCGACGCTTTGGTTTCAACGATCCTAAGCTCCTTAATATACGTGAAATATATCTTTACACAGTTCGATGATCGTCGAATTAAAAATAATGGCAAGAAATCAGCCGTCAGGACTCGGTGAAATTTCGGGAGAATTTAGAGCATATCTTCAATTTTGCTGAGGTTTTGACACTCTCAATTAATCTGTAGTTCAAAATTAGCATGATTCTTTCTGTATAACATTACAAAAGTGATGTTATACAGAACCATATACTTTCTGGTTAAGCCACACGAGAATGACATGGAAGAAATAGCAATAATTCGTGATAAATCTAAACTTGAAGGAACATGCTATATAGAAATTGTTCCTGGTAAATATCAGAAGAAACACTGGCAGGAAGGTAGTTTATTTTTTAATGAAGAAGCGTTCGGATTTATCGAGCCAATCTTTGAAAGATTTATAAATGGCTATGATCATTACAGCATGAATGATGCTTCAAAAACGGAATGGCTGAAAATAGTAAATGAATTAGAGAAGCTTAATGAGATATTAAGCTCGGCTGCAGAATTTGAGGATGTCATGGGAGAAGTAGGTTTCATATTCGGTGGCACACGGGACAATTTCCAAACAAACTTTGAAGAAAACAAGAAGTTACTAATACAAATGAATGTCGAGCTAATTTCTTGGGTCAAAAAGGTCCTAAAAAAACATGATCACATTGCAGTGTTAGGACTTTAAGTTGTGTGGCTAACCATTACCTAACAATCGCATTCAAGCCGATAATTTGCTCTGCTGACCGCCGCTAATCCCCGGTGATGCCGGGCGTTACTGATTACTCCAACAAAGTTGAAATTATCAGGGACCGCCAAAATTCATGATATCATCGTGCTGGCTTTTCGAAGTGCCGGTGATGAAAACTGCTATAAATCTGAGCATTTGACATCATCCAAATTTTTATTAAACATAAAATATGTGAATTATTGCGAATTTTCAGATACTGCCAAGAATCTGTACCCGTAACCGTTCAGGGGTTCAGGGTTCAAGGTTCAAAGGTTAGGGTTTCGGTCCAATCGAAACTATTAATTGACAGGCCTTGAGCCACACTCAATAAAATCATAGATTGTCAAGTGCCTTGTGATACGGCCGCAAAAATCGGTACTTCCAAATTTGTAAATGCATAGAAACAACGGTAACCCTAAACGGTGAACCTTGAACCTGTGAACGCATACTTCTAAATTACTACAATGTAGTAATTTACATTCCTTTATTGACACCATTAATGATTTTCGATATTTGAGAATTTAATAGATTTCCTTCGGAGCCGACTACTGGTCTGAGCCCAACACCTCATTTTCATCCCTATCGAAGCTGACCCCCCGTTGCGCGTTCAATGATGAATTGGCAACTGGTCCAAACTTGAAATATAAATCAGCTGATTAGACATCCGCATCTTTCAGGGAGGTTAAGATGCAAACTGTCTGAAACAAAATGCCAGGTTGCCTATTGAAAAGTAGTCTGGCTTTTTTATTGGGAAAGGGGGACAAATTGCAAAAGCTAAAAAGTTTACAAATGCTATGGGCGGGAATAATTATATTTTCATCTTTGGCGCTCATTAGAATTCCATATGCCCATGGCGCTATATGGTATGTAAAGACCGATGGTTCAGACACCAACGACGGAACGAGTTGGGAGGATTCATTTAAAACAATCCAAAGAGGCATAGATCAGGCGTCGGCAGGTGACACCGTTTTAGTAGCAGACGGAATTTATACCGGAGTTGGAAATAAAAAAATCAAACTGGGATATAAAAACATGATCGTGCGGTCGGTAAATGGGCCACAAAGCTGCATCATCGATCTTCAACATGACGGTACAGGCTTTGATTTGGATTGGACAAATACCTCAGCAACTCTGATAGAAGGTTTTACTATCATGAACGGAAGCCCTGCGTCAGTTTATGATTACGGTGTGGGTATCAGTTGCGCTTGGTGTTCGGCCATAATTCGCAATTGTATTATCAAGAATAATGCGGGCGTCCAATGGGGTGCCGGTATCGATATCAGGAATTCTCCGGCCCACCCGGTCATTGTTAATACCATATTCTATAATAACCTTTCTTCTATTGGCGGTAGCGCGGTTTCGATTTATCAGGCCTCGGCAACATTCATCAATTGTACGTTTTACAATAACACCAGTTTTAATAATGTCATAGCTGCAACACCAAACACAGATTTTAAAAACTGTATATTCTGGGGCAACACCCATTCTTCCACCTTTGCTGGACTCGATATCACTTACTCAGACGTGGAGGGCGGAAACCAAGGGACAGGCAATATTGAAATTAATCCCAAATTCGTTGATCCTGATAACGAGGATTTTCGACTTTCTTCCGCCTCACTTTGCATTGACGCTGGTAGTAGTGATGCACCAAGCATAGCGGAAAAAGATATTTTCGGTCAGCCACGTTTCATCGACGGCGATGCCGATGGAAATGCGGACGTGGACATGGGTGCTCACGAGTACGGAGATATTGCAGAGTGCGATTACGATAAAGACTTAGATTTAGACGGTGTTGATCTTGCAGAGTTCATCAATGATTCTGCAGGATATACAGTTGCTGATCTGGCCGAAGACTTTGGAAGGATAAATTGCCCATACTTTATTCAATAGCCAAAGCAAAATCTCGTTACACCTTAGTCACCAAACTCTCGAAACCAAAATTTACTTTAGAAGCAGCTCTAAGGTATCTCAAAATATAAGCTAAAATTGAAGATTCTCAGAGCTTGGGGTAGTACTTTAACATACTCAAAATATATCACGATAGAATCCAATAACGTTCAAATTAATGAGCTTGGCAAGAAATCTGCCGTTGGGACTCAGTTAAACTTTAGGGGAATTTAAAGCATATCATCAATTTAGACTGGATTCAGAGAATCCCAATATACATGGCATTCTTGTTAAACTGTGCTATTGGCAATTACCAACAATTAAATTTAAGGTAAGCGACGGAATAAACGTAACAGCTCAAAAGCTCTTGACATTTTTACCTCTTATTTGATTAAAATGGCGGCAGGCTAAAATCTTGAAGACCTCTGAAATTCGACCACATGCGTCTCGTATGGGAAAACCGACAGTAGCCTAAACTTTGATATCAAAAGTGACAAAATCCGTTTAATTTCGAATAAGTTTTTGCATACTGATAAGGGGGAAATCAGAATACGAATTTTTTATTTTCAGACCGAACTTCTTTATCGAGGG
>JASJCE010000050.1 GCA_030066155.1 Desulfobacterales bacterium
AAAGCCATTCAAGAAGGAGAAAAAACAACGTCCTATGGAATAATAAAGTTCATAAGAATGAAATATTTCGAACGATATCGATAATCCAACATCGCTGAACCTGACCGGGAAAAGTATACGGTTAAGAGAGTGGTGTAAAGAGAACGGTATCGCTTTGATCGACTAACCCACCGCTTCCAGGCGACGCTCGTACCTCGCGCGGCTGAAACGATCCGTTGGACGGCTTGGTCGCAAAGAGTCGCTCCAGCTGAAAAGCAAGTAGTGGACAATATTATGAATATGAGCTTGACATCGGTCTTAATTTAGTACTATAAAAAGACCGGAGGTGAAGAAATGAATATTTCGCAAGACATAAAACCCGTAACTTATCTTAAAACAAGAGCGGCTGATTTGCTGAAACAAATTAATGAAACCCATCGCCCGGTGGTCATTACCCAAAATGGAGAGCCGAAAGCGATTCTACAAGATCCCAAAAGTTATGAAAATATGCGTAATGCAATCGGCATATTAAAACTGATTTCCCAAGGCGAAAATGATATAAGGAGCGGAAAATCACAGTCTCAGCGCAAAGTCTTTGAGAATATTGAAAATTTTCTGAAAGACAAATTGAAATGAACAAAAAATATGGTGTTGTGTGGTCAAACGTAGCTGAGAATGATTTAAGAAATATTGTTGAGTACATTGCCGACGATAGCCCGCCTGACGCCTTAAAAGTATTTAAACGCATAAAACAAAAAGCTTCAAGCCTCTATACCCTTCCTGAAAGAGGACGAATCGTCCCGGAATTACGGGATCAGGGGATACTTCAATATCGGGAATTAGTAATACCCCCTTGGAGGATTCTATATAGAGTTTCCGAAAAAAGTATCCTCGTCCTATCAGTTCTGGATTCACGCCGAAACATTGAGGATATTTTGTTAAAAAGGCTCACCAATTCAAAGCTTTAAATCTGCCAACAAAGGCATTAAGATGGCCGGGCTAAATTATGCGGTTTTAGAGGAAAATGGTTGATTGCAACTGGCTAACTTTCTATTACTTTTGGGGTTGTAACCGTCCGCCACTAATGCCGGTTAGGCGGTAAAATATGCGGTTCTGTAAAGCAGTGACAGCGGTTATCGCTCTCGCATTCACGCTACTCGGCTGTTCAGATAGCACTTTCGAACCGGCCTGGCCTAATCCTGGGACCATCGTGGCCACGGCTGTATCGCCCGATGAAGCCGCTGTGGCAATGTTAATATCCAGGAAAGAAAGAGGGCATTACCAGTTCGAGATCCGCGACACTGGATCCGGCGTTACGCTTGCTCGAAACGCAATTTCCGCGCCAATCGGGTACCACGAACATGTTGTCGCCATACTTTGGGTGAATAGCCGGCATGCTGAAGCAACAATTGATCGTGACTTCGGAGACAACAACCTCCACTTCAACCTTTCATATTAGAACGTGGCACATTCCAGGAGGTTGCTTTCCGCTTAGCATGGCAGGAGCAGACGTTGAACAAATTACGCGATTCTCGGGAATGACTGGTTGATGCGAAATTCAGGGATTGGCGCTGCTCAGCGGCGGACGTTAGGAGGAAAGGACTATGGAACCTACTATCATTTCGAAGGAGTCATTTCACATTATCGGAGTTGAGCTGAAGACAACGACGCATGACGGAAAAAACTTCGTTGAGATACCTCAGTTTTGGGAGAAGGTTCTTGAAGAAGGACAGATAGAAAAAATTCCGGATAAGAAGTTCCAGGATACAGTCTTAGGTATTTGCATGGATTTTGAACATAGTAGTAGGTTTTCATATATCATAGGGTCGGAAGTTACCAGTACAGAGAACACTCCGGAGGATATGGTATGCAGAACGATCCCAGCAGGCAAGTTTGCCGTTTTCACCGCGCGTGGCAAAATGCCCGACTCAATCCAGGAAACTTTCAAGTATATCTACCAAGAGTGGCTGCCTAATTCAGAATATCAGCGTGCAAATTCGGCAGATTTCGAATTATACGATGAGCGATGCCATGATCCGGAGAACGCCCAGGTTGATATCTACATCCCAATTGTATCCACCTAACGCAAATGAAGCTGACGTGTTTGCCCGGCGGGTCGGGCCACGGGAAGTAGTTGAAATGGAACAGATAATTGCCGATTTTGGTCTTTGAAAGGGGCATATAATGCGTTTTTTGAGGGTAAAAAAGCCCGTTTATCGCTGCAGCTTATGGCGAGAACAACATGAGATTATAGTCCCGGATACATCTGACACCCTCCAGTTAAATAGGGTTCGCATTAACAGTGGGGAAGCGAAGGGGGTCACATCTTTAATTTTAAACATTCGCAATCAATATTTAATATTTAAGATACGACCCCAGCGTTTTATAAGGCACTTTTCGGGGACGAAAACGAGGATATAGACTGCGGTTTCAGAAAAGATTACGTTTAAAATAAGTCAGAAGGTTAATGTTTACAGAAAACTTGGATGCATTGACGGCAACATTCAAGATTAAATACGAGAGCCCTTCACAGTTCAGTCGTGAATACAGCCGTTAATTTGGTTCACCGCCCGTGCGAGACATCAATAATTACTTCGTACGGCCCCTGCTTGAAAAGTGTTGGGATTCGAAAAAGCTATTTACAACGAATCAGTCTCCATAAGAGGGACTGTAAATGCAATCTTGATAAATAAGAGAATAGTGTGATGGACTCTAACGAATGCCAGCCATTTATCGATTCGGCTTCAAACCGTCTCAAAAAGCTCACGGAGGCAAACCGCTCACTGGCGGAAATAGAATCCCTGGATGAGCTTCTCCTTCGCCTCTTGGTTCTTGCCAAGGAGGTGACAGATGCGGAAGCTTCCTTGATATACCTCTATAATTCAGAGAATGGTTTACTGGAAATCGTCTCGATCAAAGACGATCGGTTTGGCGACAGGGCAGAACAACTTTTTAAGGGTACGGTAAAACTGAAGATTGGTGAGGGAGTTACCGGATGGGCTGCAAAGAATCGCGAGTCCGTCAGAGTCGAGGATGCGCAAGGGGACCCGAGGTTTTCCAATAAAGCGGATAAGCAGAGGAATTTTACCACCAAATCAATGCTCTGCGTTCCACTTGTTTACCAGGAAGAACTCCTGGGCGTATTTAATGCGCTTAACTCAAAGGGCAAACCTTTTTTCGACAATGAAGACTTGGCGGTTCTGGAAAGCTTCGGCAACTTGGCCGCTGTAGCCATTATCCGCTCCAGGCTGCTTGAACAGCGGATAGAGCAGGAACGGTTTCGGGCTGAAATGAGGGCTGCGGCCAAGATCCAGCAGCTCTTTTGGCCGAAAATTCCGAGGCTGGGAGAGGGCAGCCACGTTTGGGCTCACTCGGAGCCGGCGGCCTCTGTTGGCGGCGATTTGTACGATGTGATACCCATGCCGGATGCGAGTTGGCTGGTATATGTTGCCGACGTCGCCGGCAAGGGGCTTCCTGCAGCGCTGATGATGGCGGCCCTTTCGGCCAAAATCCGCAGCGTTGCGCCTCTGCACACCGAAGTTGACAAACTGCTGGCCAGTGTAAACAAAGAGATGTATGGGCTCATGTCCGATGAGGGGTTTTTTGCCACAATGGTCTTGTGTAAATACTGGCCTTGCTCTGGAAAAGTTCAGGTAGCGCGGGCTGGACACTTTTACCCGCTGTGGATTATTGATCACGAAGTTCGGGAGCTTGCCAAACTCGACGGGCTCCCCATCGGTGTTGATTACGAAGCTGAGTACGAGAAAACAGAGTCTGTCCTATCACCCGGAGAAGCGCTGCTATTTATCACCGACGGCGTCACCGAGGCAGAAAATAAAGATAATGAGTTATTTGGTGATGACCGTTTAGCTGACTATTTCGAAGCGGCTGACGGTCCTCCCTGGGCCGAAGGTCTTTTGGAAAGAATAAATTCCTGGCGAGACAATGCGGCGATGAACGACGATTTGACCATGGTGGAAATCTGGCGTAATCCTTCGAGGTAGTCATTTTTTCTCACCTTCCCCCCATAAAGTAGGTTTCTTCTACAACTTCTCCGTTTATAGAATGCATGCGCTCTGTTTATGATAAATCTATGGATGAGATGATTACAGCAAGATATATCTTGCTGTTTTGAAATAATTTTGCTGATATCAACTAAGGATGTTTTTGCATTGACCGGGGTGGCATTCGCCCGCCACCTCTGCCCGGGGTTGGGCGCAGAAACAACTTTAACACCAGGAGAATTAGTATGGCAGTAGTTGATCCGTTACCGGAAGAACAAATTGAGCAAGATCTTTTAAAGCAAATTCAATTTTTTAAGGGCCCTTTAGGTGTCATTCCAAATAGTGTTCGAACTATGGCCAGAAAACCTCATCTGGCCAAAGCCTTCACAGAATTGAACAGGGCAGTTATGATTTGCGAGGACCAGGTGACACCGGAGTTCAAGCGCCTTATTGGCTATGTCACCAGTATGGTCTCTGGTTGTCGGTATTGCCAGGCACATACGATTCTTGCCTCGGAACGATTCGGTTCAACTGAGGAAAGACTGAACAGCGTATTTAATTATCGGAATAGTGATCACTTCTCCGATAGAGAAAAGGTGGCTCTGGATTTTGCTTTCGCCGCGGCCGAAGTTCCAAACGGGGTAACCGAAGAGCATGCCATTAATTTGCGAAAGTTCTGGACTGATGACGATATAGTGGAAATCATGGGTGTAATCGCATTATTCGGGTTTCTTAATCGCTGGAACGATTCGATGGGCTCAGCGCTTGAAGATCTTCCCAGGCAGGTCGGTGAAAAATATTTGCAGGACACCGGTTGGAGTGCAGGTAAGCATCGCTAATCTAATTTAACCCAGCAGCATGGTTTCATTCATGCCGGTATCGTCTCGACCGTACTTGATAGTGCCTGTGGTTATGCGGCGTTTTCACTAATGCCGGAGAATGCTGCTGTTCTATCTATTGAATTTAAAATCAATTTTTTGTCTCCAGCGAAAGGAGATTTCTGTTGTCTGCTATCCCAACTACATTTCCGCAATGGCTGATCGGGTGGATGGCTGCACGAAAGATTACACTATGGGGTGCAGCAGACCTGCGCCGTTTTCCTACGCCCATTGATCAAGCCGAAAGAAAATTTCCCGCTGCCATTTCGTGGGGAATTCCAATGAACCCCCGAATAATGTTCAGTATCCAGGACGGGCCAAATCGACCTTATGCTGATGAATATGCCAGAGTCAATAATCTCATCAATGATTTATCAACTGAATTGTCAGCTGAAATCGAAAAGAGAGGCTTCCGATCCAGAGTGCTGGCGGCCTCTGCTCGAACCGATACGGTCAACGTCAAGGGCGATTTCCCTCACAAAACGGCGGCAACAAGAGCAGGTCTGGGCTGGATAGGCCGGCATTGTCAACTCATTACACGCCCCTTCGGATCGTGGGTTCGCCTGGGAACCGTTTTTGTCGACATGCAACTTCCCTGCGGACCGGCGATGGACAGAAGCTATTGCGGCCGCTGCACGCGTTGTGTTGAGGCCTGCCCGGCGAATGCCTTGAAAGGCAACGCCTGGTTTCCCGGATTGCAGCGGGAGAAGATTTTGGATGTCCGGGCCTGTGACCTCTGGAAAAAAGAGCACTACTACCAATATCATAAGGGACATAATTGCGGCATTTGTTCGGCGGTCTGTCCTTATGGATTAAAGGTGCTCAAAAAGCGGGAAAATTGAAATTGAATTAGGGATACGAATTTGATACGACATTTGAATCTGCAAAAAAACTCCGGAACCAGCGAGGTAGACAACATGCCGTGGGCTTATAAATGTATCCCTACCCTCCAAATGGTCGAAGTTGAATACTCGGGTGAAATTACCGCACGTGATCTACACGAGTCTACCTCCAAGTTCATATCGCTTGAGAAAGAGAAAGGATTAAACAAATTTCTTGTCGACACCACGGATATGAAGTTGGCATCCTCTTATATCGATGTATATGATTTGCCCACAAAGCAATACCTTGAGGAACAGGCGGACAGACAGGGGCGCGTGGCAATTATTCCTCCAGACTGTGCAAAAACCAGGGACGCTGTTCGCTTCTATGAAGACGTCTGCCGCAACAGAGGGTGGATGGTGCAAGTATTTTCAAATCGCCAGGAGGCTGAAGCCTGGCTGACCGGCGGTCGGTCCTCCTGACGGCCGAATGATAGTAGATCGTAAGAGTGGTTCCAATCTCCCATCCGTCTAAATTTCCTTCTGATCCGTGATTCCAGATAAATGAAAAAAAAATCTTACATCATGTCATTATTTTAGGCTGTGGGCTCAGTGGGACATCGATTTTCGGCGAGCTATTCGAGCATCTGGGTCCCTACTCGTGCTATAGTGAACCTGAATTTGCCGAGTTGCTGCAGGTGGAAAGAAAACCTTAGCCTGCAGGATATCCAAAACGTACTGCCAATGGTGCGGAATACCGCCAAGCAGTTCGGCTATTTCCTCGATGACGTCGAGTGTCCGGGACTGCAAACGGCTGGTATGAAGTGGCACCACAGCCATTAAGAAATTTGATTTATTCCATATGGTTGGACCAAACCCTGCCGACGGTGGGGCAACCGGGTCAGTTCTCTTTTCTTTGGCTGCAGTTCAGATCGTACCTTAACTATGGAGAACCGGTTTTGAGAATAAGAGAAGCGATTGAAGCTGACTTCGATACGATCTGGCCCATTTTTCATGAAATCGTATCTGCGGGTGAAACATACGCCTATCCGCGGGACGTATCCAAGAAAGAAGCTGAACGTATTTGGATGAAGGTGCCGCGCAAAACCTTTGTGATTGAAGATGAAGGCAAAATACTCGGAACCTACTATATCAAAACCAACCAGGCCGGTCCCGGCAGCCATGTCTGCAACTGCGGTTTCATGGTCTCGCCGAAGGCAGGCGGCCGGGGTTTGGCTACAGCCATGTGCAAGCATTCACAGCAAGTCGCCGTCGACCTTGGATACAAAGCCATGCAGTTTAATTTTGTCGCCGTTTCCAACGCAGGCGCCGTGAGACTTTGGACAAAACTTGGTTTTGAAACTGTCGGTCGTTTGCCGAAAGCATTTAATCATCCATCTAAAGGATTGGTTGACGCGCTGGTTATGTATAAATGGCTGGAGACCTGAATGCGATTTGTCGACTGGTAGTTCGTGAGCAGCAGGTATTGCCACTAATACTCGGATTCAGTAAAAATAAATGATGAATTGCCTTGTCGTGACCACACACCCGCTGAAAAGCAGTCTTTGTGCCCACTTAACGGAACTGGTGGTTGATATGTTGAAAGGGATGGGGCATGAGGTGGTGGTTGAAGATCTCTATGCCGACAAATTCAATCCCTCTTTGACCGTTACAGAACGGGAGTCATATTACAGCGGCTCCTATGACCGGACAGCGGTTGTGGGAGAAATTGAACGGCTTTTGAAGGCGGAGGCGCTGGTACTGCTCTTTCCGACCTGGTGGTTCAGTCTGCCGGCCATGCTGAAAGGCTGGTTTGACCGGGTCTGGGCACCCGGCATTGCCTATGATCATGCCGACGACTTCGGACCGATAAAACCACGATTGGGCAAGTTAAAAAAGGTATTGGTCGTGACCACTTTAGGTGCGCCCTGGTGGGTGGACCGGCTGATTATGCGGCAACCGGTAAAAAAGGTGATCAAGGTCGCCCTGCTCGGTGCCTGCGCCAGAAACAGCAAGTTAACCTACCTGTCATTGTACAATTGTGAAAAATTGAACGAACACGCCGTTATAAAGTTTAGGGGCAAAATCAAGCAGGCTCTAAGCGGGTGGAATCTACCAGCCTAAGCTTTGTCGGACATGTGCCAGTATAAATGTTATCTTAGCGGACTTGACCTAACCCAACGCAAATTAACAGCAATAAAGAGGCCCAAGATGAAACAAACGTTGCAGCCGGGAATCGAACATCAGTTTACCTATAAGATTACTGAAAAGAAAACCGTACCGGCCCTGTACCCGGAGTCCAGCGAATTTCTGGTTATGCCTGAAGTCTTTGCAACCGGATTCATGGTGGGTTTAATCGAATGGACCTGCATCCAGGCCGTCAATCCGCACCTTGACTGGCCGGAGGAGCAAACCGTCGGGACGCATATCAGTGTCAGTCATCTTGCAGCGACCCCTCCGGGTTTGGAGGTGACGGCAAAAGTCAGACTGATTGAAGTGGATGGCCGACGGTTGGTGTTCGAGGTCGAGGCTCATGATGAGGTTGATCTCATTACTCGAGGGCAACACGAGCGTTTCGTGATTAATGCAGTCAAGTTCAACAGTAAACTGAAAGCCAAGGCCGGGGGGGCATAGGCAAGATTTTGAACCAGGCTGTCCTAATTGTTGGGTTTCGTCCGCTAAGCTCAAATAGCGCTGATTGTCTGAATTTCATAGTTGGGCAGAGGTATGATATCCAGCACTTCTGTTCGGACTCAACCCAACCTACCAAAAACCGGTCTTTTGGTTTCGACTATAAAAAGGAGGAGCGATGGTTGATGTAGATCCGAGCAAATGGGAGAGATTGGCCGCTAACATCGAATCCACCGTTAATAAGGCATGTCAGGAACTGGAAAATATTGCGAGTGAGGTCATCGAGGCTAAGCCAGAACCGGTTGAATGGTCCGTGAAGGAGGTGATCGGTCATCTGGTAGATTCGGCATCCAATAATCACCAGCGGTTTGTCCGGCTGCAGGTCGACGACAGCCTGTTTTTTCCGGATTATTCTCAGGACAACGATGCCTGGGTCTCCATCCAGGGCTATCAGGAAGCTTCCTGGCATGATTTGTTGGCGCTTTGGCGATATTTCAATTTGCATATAGCTCACGTCATTCGAACCGTTGATGAAGACTGCCAGGATCATATATGGGTTGTGGATGAAGATACGGCGGTTACGCTGGGTGAGCTTATGATAGACTACCTGAGACATTTGCAGGATCACTTGCAGCGAATAAAAAATCTTATGGATAGATCGGCTTAAAGGAGAAATATAATGAAAACGAACCCTGTCGTCTGGTTTGAAATATATGTTCAGGATATGGAGCGTGCGAAAACATTTTACGAGTCCGTCTTCCAGATCAAACTGGAAAAAGTCAACAATCCGGAACTGGAATTGTGGAGTTTTCCCATGTCCATGGATCTGGCCGGTGCTTCGGGAGCCCTGGTTAAAATGGAGGGCGTCTCCTCCGGCGGCAACAGCACCCTGGTTTACTTCAGCTGTGAAGACTGCTCGATCGAAGAGGCCCGCGTCGCCGAACGCGGGGGCAGTGTGCAGAGAGGCAAGACATCCATCGGGGAGTACGGATTCATCTCCCTGGTCTTTGACACCGAAGGCAACATGTTCGGCCTGCACTCTATGATATAGCTTATGAAGGTACCATTATGGGACATGGCTTGTTCGGAAAGACGTCATTATCTGATATCACGCCTTGCTGCAATACCTGGCGACAAACCGCGGGGGATTTGGCCTTATATGAAACATTTTTAACAACGAACCGCAGAATATCGAATATCGAACCGCAGAATGTCGAAGTGTGGTTTCGCTTTGCTCAGTCCTTTTAATAAAATAGATAGAATGCCTTACTTCGATATTCGACATTTCTTGTTCGACATTCGATATTTATCCGCCTTTGGAGGATTCGCTTTTCAGAGTTTCTTTTTCGATCAGACTGGACGCTCGCGGCCGGAGGCGGCGCGTATAAGAAACTAATTTTGTTCATACTCCAGGGTAACGGTGACGGTGCGGTTGAGGGCGCGGCCTTCAGGCAATTCGTTGTCGAACAAGGCATCGTGCGGACCGATGCCATTGTACGAAATATTGTCGCCTTCCGGCACACCGCCGGCCAGGATCATGTCGTAGGCAGCCTTGGCCCGTCTGGATGAGAGATCCAGGTTGTAGGCTTCCTGGCCGATGATGTCGGTATGACCGACGATGCTGATCCTGGCAGTCGGAACTTCCTTGATTCTATCCACGATGCGATCGATGACGTCCCTGTTTTTCTCCCGGATTTCGGCGCGATTAAAATCGAACAGGATCAACGCATATTTTTCCAATACCCGGTAGCCCTCTTTTTGTGCCGAGCGCTCTTCGCGTTTGATAAACCGGACGTCCGCATCTGCTTTGGCGCTGGCCGTCTGCCCTTTGCGATCGGTGACTTCGATGTCGGCGGTTACGGTCTGATAGGCACTGAGTTTACCCAGACCCACATCCGTCAAAGAGAGGCGATATGCCGGCTCGATATCTCCGTCGCCTGAAAGGGACTCAATCGACCGGCCGTCGCCGTTCAGCTTGATGGTCCAGCGGTCGATTTCATAGGCAGAATTTATCCGGGGCTGAATCAGAAAATTTTCCGTATCGCAGATTTCCTGCACATAGGTACTTTTTACCACATCCAGCAGGGCCGGTGATTCCGAATAAACTTCTACCCGCTGATTTTCTTGCCGACCTTCCATACTGCCACTCGAACTTGCCGCTGCCGGTTGGTTGCGTGCCGCTATTTCCATGCGTGAGCCGTCAATGCCCCAGATGTATTTCAGATAGGCCCGAACCGCTTCGGCCCGACTGCGCGACAGGTCTGTTTTGCCCTGTTCCTCTCCGCGATTGGAGTTGCAGCCGACAATCTGGATGCGGCCGTCGGGATGATCTGTTAGTCGGCGTCCAAGGATGTTGAGCACGTTGTAATGTTTTTCGAGGGTGCCTTCGAGCTTGCTTTCATCAAAACTTTGCGTGTCGCCCTGATTTTTAAACGTAATGTAGCGTGCCGGAATTTCACTGTCGGCAGTGTCAAAATAGATGTAATTCAGAAAGGGCGAGCTATCGATGGTGGTCAACTCTTCAATAGTAACCGTTTTCGGCTCCAGGACTAAAGACGCCCCGGGTGCACGAACCAGTTTGTCATCCCATTTTTCCAATGAAATCGTCACCGGCAGCATCACTTTTTCAGTTTCGATGACCGCACCGCTGCGGTCCGTTGTCCGAAGTTGGATACCCAGATTAAGAATGCCCCTCAATTCGGCGGCGTCCAGTTCCTGCCATGCAAAGGTGAAACCCGTCTCGATTTCACCCTGCCCGGACACTTTCTTGAGCGGCTGATCGTCGCTGTAAAGGGTTAAATCCCAGTCCGAGATGCCGGTTTCGGAAAAGATGTTGGCTTCGATCTTCAATTCCCGACGACCGCTCGTTTCAACCAGAAAACCAACCGTATCCAGCGTTCGCATTCCGGGCGAATCATAGTGGATTTCCACCCGTTGATTTTCAGGCCCGGTCCCTACTACCTCGGGCGGCGTCGGATCGGCCGGAAGGTTGCGGGTTTCAAGCTCGATACGGGCGGCATCGATTCCCCAGATTTCCTGCAGATAGGAAATAACCGAACCGGCTCTGCGGCCGGAAAGCTCCAGATTCCCTTTTTCGATACCGCTGTCCGAGTTGCAGCCGACAATTTTGACTGCGGCCTCTGAATTCTGAGCCAGATTCTGCCCCACCAGGTTCAAAATATTACGGTAGCGGTCCATGGCTGTCGTCAGGGCACCTGCATCGAAGGCCGCCGCATCTTCGGGACTTTTCAGCAGGACATAATCGGACGGTATCTCACTTTTGCCGGTTTCAAAAAAAAGACAGCTTGACAAGGGCGAGCCGTCGACCATGGTCAACATTTCAAAATTCAGTTCGCCCGGTTCGGCCTTTATTGAATTTAACAGGCGGTAGGAAACCACATAACGATAGCGCAATGTGGTGGTAAAAGCTTGAAATATGGGCAGCAGTTCTGATGCGGAGGTGGCTTTCCAGATGCGTCCGTCATGGGTTTTAGCAAAGGCGGTCAGAAACCGGTTGAGTTTGGCTCCCGGCATGTAATCCACACAGAATGCTTCAAAATTGTCAAGATCCCGGGCCTGTTCCTCTATGAATTTGGTTGAAAGGGAACTGTTAAGATCTTCCCCGTCCGAGAATACCACCATGAATTTCTGCTCTTTGGCTGGCATCCCGCGAATGATGTCGACACCGGCAGCCATGGCTTCATAAAGGTAGGTTTTGCTGGTGGAATTCTGCTTTAGGGATTCCTCCAAAAAGTTGTGAAGCCGGTTGATGTCGCTCGAGTTGAAGGTTTTGGTGTGCAAACTACGCGACCCGACTTTCAAAGCCGGGCGATTGTCAAAGACCACCAGGTGAATGTTGTCGATTGGGCGTACGGTTTTAAAAAATTCATCCATGGCCGTCAGCAGTGGTTTGACCGCACGGCGTTCCCGCATCGAAAACGAGTTGTCCAGGACCAGAACGACATTCAGTGGAACCGCCTCGGTTGTTTCGAGCGGCGTGGCGGAAAGGACTTCCGCTTTGCGAATGCCGCTGCCGACAATGAAATCCTCACGTTTCAGTCCCCGAATCGGTTCATCCTTCTCATCCAGGACCGAAACCAGCAGCTTGCCGTCATCGAGGATTTGATAGTTCAGCGTCGCACCGGCGTTCCGCACGATAACTTTTAAATCTTCGGCGGCGATTCCGTTGCTCAAAAAGACCGTAAGCGAAAGCAGCACGATAAAATTAACCCATGTTTTTTTCATCTCTATTTCTCCATATCGGTAGATTGTATCTGATTTCCACGCTCGGTATCCGGGTTGAAGCGGATTGGTTTAATTGGCTCTTCTGTGAAGTGAACTTCTCAATAAAGAAGCAAAAAACATTCCAAATTAATACAAAAGAATAAATGTTTTGCAAAGTTTTGGATTTGAGTTCAGATTTTCGTACTTTTACCGGGTGGCTCCGAAAAAGGTTGCACAAAATAAGACATGTGGTTTTACAAAAGGATATCAGTGCCAAATTATTATTTGAATCGATTTGTATCCGTGTGCATGTTAACTATCTGCAATTTATTCTAATAATGTTATTGAGATGATTTTGGAATGCTTATTGCTGAAAGGGCAGGTTAACGAACTTAACAAAAAATAAATTGGATTACCAATCCAAATAAGATTCCCCCCCACCCCAAAATCCCTCAAAGGGGGAGGAAGTTTTCTTCCTCCCCCGATTTTAACCATTCTTGACGTCAATCCGTTAACGCTGCTATACCGGGTGTCATAAAAATGTCTTTTTCCAATACAACCGACGACTTCCGACGTTCGTCCAAACCAATGAACATATTATGAATTACGTTGTTACGTTTGACATCGACAACACACTGATTCGAAGCTCCACCGGTCATGCGGCCGCTATAATATCGGCCATAAACGACACGTATGGTGTCAAAACCAGTATCGATGTTATCCGTTATCATGGGATGACGGACCCGGAAATTGTTATCCGGATTTTGGAAAAATGTGGTTTAGCGGACCAATTGATTCACTCAAGGCTGGCGGATTGCCTCAAACGGATGCAGCAAAAGTATGACACCATCGTGCAATACGAGAATATCGTCATGCTGGGTGGTGTTTCAACATTGTTGAGCCGATTGGAGCGGGACGGATTTTATCTGGGTTTAGTTACCGGGAATGTGGAGAAAATTGCTTACGCAAAATTAAATAAGATTGGAATTGGCGTTTTTTTTCAATTCGGTGGATTCGGTTCGGACCACATAGACCGGGCTGAACTGGTTAAGATTGCCATCCAGCGGGCCAAAAGCCGATTCGGATCGGTCGACGACATTCGTGTATTTCATATCGGTGATGCCGAACAGGACATGACGGCTGCTCGAAGCGGCGGCGCGACGCCGATCGGCGTGACTACCGGGGTGTTCACAGCTGGTGAGTTGAAAACCGCCGGGGCGCATCGGGTGGTTTCAAATCTGGAAAATACAGATAAGATACGGCAACTACTTGGCTCCTGAATCTTTTTTTTTCAGGTGTCGATAAACGATAACCATGCGATAGACAAAGCCGATGACAAGGGCGGCGGAGATCAGTATGATAAAATTTGATGCAAAAAACGTCATGATAAACGAATATGGATCTTTAAGCCCGTAAGACGAGATCAGTAATTCGATACCGTAATAGAGGAAAAATGAACCCAACAACACCAAAACGACCTGCCGAATCCACCATAAAATACCTGACATAGAGCCTCTTATCAATTGACCTAATATTAAACCCAAGCCCCGATTTATCGGGGAAATGAATATTGATTATTGAATATTGAATATTTGAGGCATTCTATCGATCTGAATTCACCTCTGGCAGCCAATTTGGCAATTGGAGCATATTTTTGACAGCCGCTATAATCCGGTTAATTTTACATCTGCCCCTTGACCCGCTACAAAGTGGTATTAGCATATTTATGCTGCAAATTATTCGCGCTAATTTGCAGCCGGGTAAAAGTGAATTTAGCCCGTGGGAGGTCGGTAATGCCATGATTGTACCTCCTTTTTATCTCCTAAAAAAGGGAAACTCATTCCTTTATGAGTTTCCCTTTTATTTTTTCAATCGTCATTCGTCAATCCAAAAGCGCCAGGCTCAGCCATGGCAGGTAGGTGATCACGGCCAGACCGATCAGCAGGATGGCGATGAACGGCAGAGAGGCAACGTAAAGCTTGAGGACCGACTTTTCAAAGCGCATACCGGCGATAAAGAGGTTGATACCCAGGGGTGGGATGGAAGCGCCGATTTCCAGATTTGCCAGGAAGATAATACCGAGATGAATGGGATCAATTCCGTATGCATTGGCGATGGGCGAGAGCAGCGGCACCACTACCACCAGCGCCGAAAAAATGCCCATTGTGCATCCCACCGCCAGCAAAAATATATTGAGCACAACCAGGAACAGGACGCGGCTTTGAATGTGGGATTGAAAAAATTCCAGCAGCCGCATGGGGATTTCTTCATCTATCAGATAGTTGGTCAGGCCCATGGCAGCACCGAGGATGATCAGCACGCCGCCAACCAGAACCATACTTTTTTTGATGATGGCGGGTAAATCTTTCAAACGGACATCGCGATAGATCAGGATCTCTGCGATGAGCACGTACACCGCCGTAATCGCAGCCGCTTCACTGACAGCAACGTAACCGCTGTAAATGCCCCCCAGAACGACCAATGGCAACGGTAGTTCCCAGATGATGTCCCGAGTCGCACCAATAAGCTCCTGGAATTTAAACTCCGTTTTGGGCACCTTTTCACGGATTGACTTGAAGACACAGAAAGCCGACAGCAGCACGACCAGCAGGATACCGGGCAGAACTCCAGCTATAAAGAGCTGGTCGATTCGAACATTGGCCACGATGGCATATACGATCAATGGCAGGCTCGGCGGAAACAGCAGACCCAAGGTGCCGGAGGTCGTCAGCAAGCCCAGTGAGAATATTTCGGTGTACCGCCCCCTTGTCATGGCCGGCAACAGGATTCCGCCCAGGGCAATAATTGTCAAACCGGTGGCACCGGTTAAGGCAGTGAAAACAGCACAGGTCAGCAGGGCAATTACAGATAGACCGCCCGGCATCCAACCCAGAATGGCATTTGAAAACCGAATGAGTCGCCGCGGCGCACCACTTTCCGAAAGCAAATAGCCCGCGAAGGTGAAAAGCGGTATGGCCACCAGCACGGGGGTGGTGGCCATGCGATGCATTTCGATAATGATAGCGGAGATGTCGATCTGACTGGTAAAAAAGAGATAAAGGGTCAAACCGGCAATGACGACAAAGACCGGAACGCCGATGAGGAGCAGGAAGATAAACAGAATGACAATCAGAAAAGAGATCATTAATTAGTCCGGCCGGAACAGTTCAACGTGGTTTCACAAGTACTGAATTGGCAGCCATGCTTTTATGTGTCACAAATCCGGTGTTACGCGGGGCGGCGCAATCAGACGAAGCGCATACCGCATTGTCATCAGCCCGAAGGAAACCGGTATAATGAGTTCGGGGACCCATACCGGAAGGCTCGAGAACACGGTGCCCCCCATTTCCGCTTCAAACCAAATGAACTTGATACTGGCCCAGGTTAACATTCCGCAGATTGCTGCGGAACAGGCGTGGGAAATTGCCTGGAGTACACGCTGACTCACACCGCCGAGGGCAGGGGAGAGTACGTCGATTGTAATGTGTTTACCCTCTTTCACTGCAATGGCGGCACCAACGAATCCCACCCAAACTACCAAATAGCGCACGAGTGCGTCACCCCAGTCGATTCCGGTGGCAAAGAAATTTCGAAGCACGATTTGCACGAATGCCATCAGGATCATAGTTAATAAGAGAGTTGCGATCAGAACCTGTTCCAATCGGTTGATTTTATCATCCAACAAAATTAAAAATTTCATTTCTTGATATAGCCGCAAAAAGCGCAAAAGTTAATTTTCGCTACCTGTAATATCAATAAGTTACAAAGTCAAAATTCGACAATTCTGACTTTTTAGGAAACCGTCATTTCTTCGATTTCCGATATTCGTCCAGATTACGCATCACATCATTTTTAACTTTGGCAGAAAATGTTTTTCCGACCTGGTTGTTCATTGCGTTTTTAGAGATCCGTTTAAAATCCTCGACCTGCTCCTCTGATGGGAAGATGAGCTTAACCCCCTGTTTCTTCATGACGTCGATTGCCTCTTTATTTTCCTGGCGGATGATCTGCTTCAAACGCTCCAAATATTTGGCACTGAGTTCCGTCAATACCTGCTGCTGACCGGTTGACAGTCTGTTGAATACATTTTTCCTGACCACAATGCCGCCAATCAAATATATCAATGGAACCTCGGTCATATACTTGGTTTTGGTGAACCATTGCAATGAAATCGCTCCGGAAGGCGGTGCGTATACCACTTCAACGAGTCCGGTCTGCAGGCCCACCAGGACATCCGGCAGTGACAGCGGAATCGCTGATATTCCGGCTTCATCAAATATTGCTTTGGCCATTGGCGCCTCTTCCCAGGTCCAGACCTTTGCTTTTTTCAAATCATCCAGTGATGAGATGGGTTTGGTCGACAACAGCCGAATAAAGCCTGCTTCGGACCAGCCCAGCATAATATACCCTTTATCCGCCAATCCCTTTTTGAAGAAGTCATCCATCTTTTCCGTAACGTAATCAACTTCGTCATAGTCTTCAAAAAGAAATGGAATCTGGAATACATCCATTTCGCGGTATATACCGGACAATCCGGCCGAGGTCAGAGCGGCCCCGTGAATTTGACCGACATGCATTTTGCGGCGCATATCGGTTTCGTCACCCAGAACCCCTCCGGGGTATAATCTCAACCGAACCTGATTATCGGTCTTCTGTTTTAGCTCAACGTTCAAATCATTTAAAATCTGGATGTAGCTGCTGCCGTCCGGTGCAAGGGTAGCGATCTTTATGATGGTATTTTTTGCCCCTGCAATTTGAGGTAATACAAGAAGGACTGCAATCAGAAAGCCCACTCCCATGAATTTAGTCACATTCGGTCCATTCATCTGAAATCCCCGTAGTTGCGCCTCCCTCATACTAGCGAAGGCTCGTATTAATGAGTCAAGCCTAAGTGTTTAATCCAACATTGAAATCCTGGTCCTCAGGGCCAGTCGTTTATGATCCCGCTGTCGGGGGTCATCGATAATTGGCTGTGCCGTAACACTACATAGAGGAATGATGGAATACTGGAGTGTTGGAATAATGGGTTTAGCGTAATGAGATCTGATCTTATGATGATGACCCGGATTAAATTTTAAAATCAGACCTTCATCCGTTTTTAATACCCAATATTCCATTATTCCATTATTCCACCATTCCATCATTCCATCCGGAGTCTAAGGTAAACTCCACCTCTCCGGGGGGAAACCAAAGCCGGTTCCTCTGGACCCGGATCTTTACACATGATTATCTAAAAATACTCATCGGCTTCATTTAACATTTTACTGGCACGGCTCTGGGCGACCGTATTGAGCAGGGTTAAATCCGGAACAATGTCGGCCGGGGTCTGCAGCACGGTTTCGAGGGTTGCTAAATACAGATCTTTGTCGAACGTTTTTTTGGCGTAGTAATTTGCGTAATAAATATAGGTCATCAAAAACTTACCATCACCCAGCTCAATTGCCTTTAAGAAATGTTTCCGGGCAAGCTCCGGATTCCCCCCGGCCATCTTTGGTTTAGAGCCGTTCAATATCCCCATGAAAATGTGAGCGCCTCCGAAGTAAAACCCTTCATCCAGTTCAAGGACTTTTTTCATCAGCAATTCGACCCTTGGCAGCTCGGCCAGTGCCGCAATGGAATTCTGGCTCAGACTGATCCAGTTGCCCCAGCACGAGGCCGCCCAGAACAGGTAGGGAACTTCGTTTTTATTCAGCAGGCTGACACGTCTTTCAAATTCCTCAAAAGGAGCTGAAGCGGGGTCTTCGACACCGATTTGCTCGAGGGCGCGCAGGGCATAATCTTTTGCCCTGGCATAAAGTACCCTGGCATAGTCTCTATCTTCATCCTGAATGAAAGCCGACGCGAAGGATGCATAGGCCTGGGCGGCATTGATCAAAAGCTGTTTATTGTTGGGCACCGCCTCAACCATCCCATCGATCAGCATAAGATAAGACGGCATCCCCTCACGAATTAATTTAAGATCTGATTGCCGGTAAGCGGATTTGGCTATATCTTCCAGGAGCGACGCCGTGGCGCCTACTGTTAGGGTCTTGCTGCCGGCACAAGCCGAGATAAGGATCGTCAACAGCAGCATTAAAAAATAATGTAGAAAAAATCTCGAAGAGCGCATGATTCACACCTCAACCAATGCCGTAATACGATTCAAAGCCGGAATATAGAGAAGCTGATTTCGTGCGTCAAGCTAAAAAACGGTTGAAGACGGTTAGTTCAACGGTTGAAACGCTGATGATTGTATTGCTTAAAATTTTTGGTGATTGCAGGGTGCTATTTTTTGACATTGCCGACGCTTTATCCTATACTGCTGAGATTGGGAAGCTGCCGCCAGACGCAGGAGATCGGTGGCACTTCGAATTGGAATGGCTGGAAGCCTTTTTGACGATTGAAACCGACTCCAGCACTTTTTATCTGTCGCAGGTCAAGCGCAACATTCAACGACAAAATCGCCGGCTCATCTACAGGATCAAATAAACATCACTATCTTCCGCAATGATCACCGCCACATTTCAGCGGCAATCAAAAAGGAGGCCCTATGTTAGGAAAAACCAAGAAACCTGAAAACGGTTCGCCCGTGGCTGTAGAAAAAAAAGAAGTTGTTAAACCTACTGTGCCGCCGCCGAAACCGGCACCTGCCGTGACAGAGGCAAAAACCACCATCGGACCGCATATTTCAATCGAAGGTCAGGTCAATGGTGGGGAACATCTGGTTATCGAGGGATCGCTGAAAGGCAATGTTGCCATGGAAAAGCACAATTTTACCGTTGGGGCAGATGGCCGGGTTGAAGGAGAAATCAAGGCCCAAAATGTCAACATCAGCGGGCAGCTTGAGGGGACCATCACCGCCCTGGGTCGGGTCCAGGTTACCAAAGAGGCCGATTTTTTTGGTGATATCAAGGCCTCAAGCATTTCGGTCGAGGATGGGGCTTATTTCAAAGGTTCAATTGAGCTGAATCGGGAGCCCCATCGAAAAAGTAATATTGCAGCCAGAGACAGAGAGACGCCAGGTCCTGAAAGACCCAAATCCGGCCCATCTGCCTCGACCGACCGTCGGAAGGAGGTCTGATCTTTGGCCCTGCCCGGTTTGCAAAATCGACCGTATTCAGATGTGGAGCCCTTTCCGGTCGGATACAAAAGCACGGTCCTAAAGCATTTTGTCGAATCGCTCGGGAGCTGGAAACCGGTTGAAATTCTTGATGTCGGTCCCATCTGTCAGGAAAACCTGGTATTCTTCGCGCGGCGCATGACCCGCCACCATGCCTGTGACATGTTCATCCGATTGCATCGTTCGATGGCAAAGCCTCAGGATTTCTTACAGGATTTAGACTATTCGTCACGCAGTTTCGACGGTATTCAATTGTGGGATCTATTGGATCATCTGGATGACAACCAGGCCAGGCAGTTGCTTAAACGTTGTTTTGATATGCTCAAGGCCACAGGTTTGTTGATGCTGGTCGCACTGGAAAAGAACCCGGAGCCGGAAACGATAAACGCTTTTATTATCGGCCGGAACTACCGTGTAAATCATCGGCCCCAGGCGCATCTCAAGCTACCATGGCACTGTCGCCACAATCGGGCAATGTTGTCGCTGCTGGCTAAATTTAACAGCGTCAAACTTTTTCGCTATCGCAGCGGACTGCGGGAATTTTTATTCAAAAAACCGGGCCTTATTAGAGATTAATACGGGAGAAAACCATGTCCATCGAAGTCATGATTCAACGTAAAATAAAACAGGGGCCGCAGGCCAGGAAACTGGTGCCGCTAATCCTTCAGCTCAGGGCGCTGGCCACTTATCAAATGGGCTACATTTCGGGTCGGACTTTGTATAATGTTGAAAATCCCGAAGACTGTCTGGTGGTGAGTGAATGGCAAACTCTGGAGGACTGGTACGGCTGGATGAAAAGCGAGAAAAGAACCCGGATTCAGAACCAGATCGACGAGCTGACCGGCGAGCCGACCGAATACCGCATCTATGCGCCCATGGTCGAGAAAGGACGCTGATCGAAACTAGTCTGATCAAAAAAGAAACGGATGAACGTCCAACATCGAACATCCAACGTCGAATAACGTATTCTATCGATTTTAAAATGAACAACATGGGGCGCCTGTGTTGCTCCAGCGAATACACTTTGAGAATTCCAACCGACTGCCATTTGACAAGCTTGGGTGCAGGCACACCAAAGGCTTTAATTTATTCACAAATTAGAATCGATAAAGCGCAGCCTCCGGCTCGTAGGAAATGTGGCGCCTACCCTCCGGCCTGGAGGCCTACGGGCTGGAAGCGGCCTCGGAGAGCGTCATCCACATTGAACGTTCGAAGTTGGACGTTGGGCGTTGGACGTTCAATCTTTTTACAATTTAAGCTTTACGAAGTTTCTTATGAGGAGGCAGGGATATGAATAACTCCGATAAAAGCAAAGTTGCTTTTGTTCACACCGACGATCGGAAGACCGGCGTTGCATCTTCGATACAGGCGCTTGAAATCAATCCGGTTAGAAATAAGGATGTGCTGATCAAACCGAATTTCAACACGGCCGATTATGTGCCGGGATCAACCCACAACGACACCCTTGCGGCTCTGGTTGAGACGGTCTGGCAGATGGGTGCCAAAACCGTATGTCTGGGGGAACGCAGCTATCCTCTGACCCGCGAGGTCATGGAGCAAAAAGGCGTCATACCACTGCTTGAGGAACTGGAGGTTGAAATTGTCGATTTCGATGATCTGGCAGAAAAAGACTGGGTCAAGGTTGACGCCCGGGATTCTCACTGGCGTAACGGTTTCCGTGTAGCCCGGCCGATAATGGAAAGTGAGTGTCTGGTCACGACCTGCTGCCTGAAAACCCATCAGTTCGGCGGCGTTTTCACGATGTCCCTGAAAAATCATGTTGGTGTTGTGCCCACAACCCGCCACGGTTATAACTACATGCAGGAACTGCACTCCTCTCCGCACCAGCGCCGGTTGATTGCGGAAATTAATGCACCCTTCACGCCGGACCTGGTCGTGCTGGACGGGATCGAGGCTTTTGTTGACGGTGGTCCGGCAACCGGCAAGCGTGCCAATGGCAATGTTTTTCTGGCTTCTTCGGATCGGGTGGCCATCGATGCCGTGGGCGTGGCGGTTCTAAAATCCCTAAGCAGCAATAACAACATCATGAATACACGGATTTTCGATCAGGAACAGATTTCAAGGGCGGTTGATCTGGGACTGGGTGCGTCTTCCCCATCGGATATCGATTTAAGGCCGGCAAATGAGGAGAGTCGCGATTACTGTGATCGAATCAGCAATATCCTGATTCAGGGATGACGTCGATTTTTTTTCCTTCCCAAGCTGTTTCAAATATAGAGCCAAACCACAATCCAGTATGTCCTAATTTTTGAAGGCGGAATAATTATGGTTATTTATGACAAGGAGTGGACCGGGGGAATGATTGAGTTCGGAATCGAGATTCCGATCATGGCCAGCCGGGCCGCAAAAGCATTTGAATTTTTATCAACACACCCAGATTTGGGTCCGCTCATCGGTCGCTGGTACATTTCCAAAATCGATGAGCCCATATCCAAAGAAGATTTACTGCGGGTGCATGCCTCTGAATATGTGGACCGGCTGTATTCGGACGAACTCGAACAGGAGATCATCCGTACCTTCGAGTTGGTCGATGAGCGCGGAAATTACTACCGGTACAACCCGGATAAGGCCAAAATTCCCTTAGCCCGGCTATTTGATCGCACATTGGCTACGGTAGCCGGTACGACGCAGTGCTGTCGCCGGGCCTTGAAAGATCAGTTCTGCTTTTCCTTTCGCGGTGGTATGCATCATGGACACAGGGATTTCGGACACGGCTTCTGTATGCTCAACGACATCGTGGTCGCAATCCGCAAATTGCAGGCAGAAGAGGCCATCCGAACCGCCTGGGTAATCGATACCGATGCCCACAAAGGGGACGGTACCGCCGCCCTGACCGAGGGCGACGATTCCATTACGACCCTCAGCATCCACATGGGGAAGGGCTGGCCACTAGATATTGAAAAATCTGATGCGGCGGGCAACCTGCATCCATCTTTTATCGACAGCGATATTGATATTCCCATGTTTCCCGGGGAGGATCAGCTGTATATCACCCGGCTAAGGCAAGGTCTCGATCAACTGGGCGGTTTCCCGAAACCCGACCTGGCGTTGGTGCTGGCTGGAGTCGATGCCTTTGAGCTGGACGAGCTGCCCTCTACGGCCGATTTAAAATTAAACCTTGAACAATTGATGCAGCGCGATCAACTGGTGTATCGGTTCCTAAAGGAACGCAAGATACCCTCAGCTTTCGTGGCGGCCGGCGGCTACGGAGGGAACTCCTGGAAAGCATATGCCCAGTTTCTGGAGTGGGCGCTGCTGGATAGACTGGAATTGACCGGCGGGTAAGTTTGACGGGCGATAATCTTTAAATTTATATGAAACTTCGCATAGTTTTAATTGCAGAAGGATGAACGTCGAACGTCCAACTTTCAACATCGAACGTTCAATGTGGATGTCGCTTCGTAAGATCTATCACTCTTCCTTACATCGGCAGTTCTTCCGGATCCAGATTGTTGTCTGAGCTCTTTTGACAAAGATCGTGAAACTTCTGGTCATCGAGGTACCCCGAATTGTAGAGCCTCCGCAATAACACTCGGTTGTCGCGGGATTCTTCCTCGCGGCATGACAGATAGCTGAAAATATGACCGATAATCTTTCCGATAGATGTTAAAAGTCGGTGGCGATTTCCAGACCCGGATGCAATTTTGTTCATTCGATTCCCCCGTTTCTCCTTTATCTATTCATTTCGGGAAAATCCGATGAAACTTTAGATGTTTCATCTCAGTCATGTAGGCTATGGGGGCGGTTTTTGCTTGCATCCCGCTGCGTTTTAGCGGGGCAACCGCGATGAACTCGAACGGATATGTGCCAAATGCGATAGTTGGCAAGCATTACATCGGAGATAAACCTCAGATTTATCGTTAAATCGAATTACATAAAGTTAACGTGAGTTGCTTGCCGATATAGCTGATTGCCTTTCGGCAAATGTGTCTTAGTTTTTTGAAAATTAGCTTGAACGCCGTGCTTTTTATTATTTGTATTCATTTTCTTTTTATTTAGTATCTCAAAATAGGAGTTATGAACGATATGGCCGATATGAACAAACTTCTGGGTCAACTGCTTGGAAGCGGTGCCGCCGGCGGCTTTGCCGGCGGGTTGGCCGGTGGTCTGGCCGGTAATCTGCTGTCCAGTAAAAAAGGTCGCAAAATGGGGAAAAGTGCCCTCAAGATGGGCGGAGTTGCAGCGGTTGGTGCACTCGCCTACGCTGCTTACCAGCGATACAATTCAGGCAATGCGGGAGAACAGGCCGTGGTGCCGCAAAGGAGCGAACCGGAGCTCGTGCCGGCTCCGGAGGGCTCGGCATTTATGCCGGCCAAAAATGATACTGCCGGGCAGGAGACTTTAGGGCTGACACTGGTACGAGCCATGATTGCAGCGGCACGCTCAGACGGACGGCTCGATGCGCAGGAAAGCCAGGCCATATTCCAGCGAATCGAATCGCTGGGGCTCGATCCCGAGAGCCAGTCCCTGCTGGTGGCGGAAATGGGTCGTCCGGTGGATATGGATGCAATTGTCAGCAGCGCCACCAGTCCCGAAGTGGCGGCTGAGATCTATATTGCTTCGTTGATTGCGATTGACGTCGACACTACGGCCGAGCAGTCATATCTGGCCATGCTGGCGGCCCGCCTGAATATTCCGCCCGACCTAGCCGCAGAGCTGCGGCGTCAGGTAGAGGCCCAGGCTGGAAATTAGGCAACTAAATTTGCCATAACTTCAATTGCTCAAGAAACGCCGAATCACCGGTAAGAGTAGCTCCACGCCCTCCTGGAGAGGACGCACGACAGGCAAGTTCAATTTCTCAGCGAGTTGTTGCTGATAATCCCCCAACTCCCGGTCATCACCGCCTTCTTCATTCAGGGTTACAGCCAGGGTTTGCGCGCCGTACATTTTTATCAGGGCGATTTCATCTTCGATTGTCGGCAGAACGCATTCCAGTTTTTCCAGGTCTTCGAAATAGGTGCGATAGGGCACGTGCTGCAGAATCACGCCTTGGGCATTGCCTGAGAGCAGAAATTCGGCGCCGCAGGGGCCGGCCGGATTGCGCAGGCTGGACTGACCTTCGAGCAAAATCAAATCCGGCGAACAGTTCCGGTCGCAGTCCACGATGGCACGTTCGAGCTCGCCGCAGACGAAATCATTGGGAGTGGCATCCAGGATAAATCCATAAGGGTAGCCCTGCATCCAGCCGGTCTGGCCGGTGTAGATCATCTCGGCTCGGATGCCGTTTTCCCGGGACATATCGGAAACCAATCTGGCCGTGGTTCTCTTGCCGATGGCGCAATCCAGGCCCAAAACGGCCATAATAGGTGCTTTCACACTGAAGATTTCACCGCTCCAGAATCGAAGCGATTCCGGGGGGCGGGGTCTGCGGATATCGATGAGTTCGACGTCATTTCGAGCGGCAGCCCTCCGTAGGTCCGGGTCCTCATTAAGCAGCTGATGAAGCCCGTTGACGATGCCCATTCTGTTTTCGATGGCGGACAGAACAATTGGCTTCCAATCGTCGGGTAATAGTCCCCCGTGCAGGGCCACTCCAATGATGGCGTAGGCGGCCGGGATCGGGCTTTGATCGGCAAAATTCGAAATGGTCTCGTAAACTGGAATGTCGCGTGTGACACCGTCCAGCACCTCGCCTGCGTCGCGGCCGCTGCAGGCGGTGTCTACCACAGCGATGATGTTGAAACGGTTGGAGCCCCGCAGCAGGCCGTGAGCGGTTTTGCCGTCGGAGGTTGCCAGTTTGTCACCGGTTAAAATAATGGCGTTGGGTTTCATGCTGATTTTGGCCATATTAATTGTCGAAGAATATCTCTATCAAATGTTATCCTGGTCGCAAACATCGCGAAATGCGCAAGAGGAGT
>JASJCE010000475.1 GCA_030066155.1 Desulfobacterales bacterium
ACGGCAATCTGTTTAAAGCGATATTGATGACGCATTTCATATTATTCCTGCACCTGTTAATTATCGTCGGTATCGTGTTGATGGTCATTTTCTTTCGGGGCGTCTCCCAGCACTTTCTGTGGATTCTGCTGGGAGCAATTGTTTTTTCGATGCTGTCGGCTTATATCGTTTATCGACGCATAAAATCGAACGGTAAGCAAATGTTCCGCGATATCAAAAATTCTTCCATGTATCAGAGCGGGGGATTGGAAGTCAGTTTTCTAAGAGGGCTGGTGTCTCTCAAGCTCGGCCGACCCAATGACCTGAAATATATTGACAACCAGTCAACGGGAGCAAATCTACAGCTCGAGGATCCCAAGACCGTCCAAATTCGTGAGTTGACTGAACTTGCACGTATGTACGAAAAAAAACTGATCACTGCCGACGAATATGATCGAACCAAGAAGCAGATTATGAAATCGTTGTAATCTTTTGATAATTGTATTGTAAGATTCAATTTAAGATTTCCGCCATCTTTTTAGATAGATGACTGAAACTGTAAGGCTTCTTAATAAAACCATCAAACCCGTCCTTAATAAGGTCCTGCTCATCTTTGTCGGCTAAAGCACCACTTGAAAGCAGTACCTTCGTGTTAGGGTCGATTTCCCGAAGCTTAAGCATAAATTCCTTGCCATTCATCTTCGGCATGTTCAGATCAGAGATTATGAGATCAATTTTGAATTGGTTTTTTTTAAACAGCTGCAAACCTTCATATCCACTCTGAGCTTTCAAAACGTTATACTCAAGTTTGTTCAGCATCGACTCGATTAAATCGAGGATTATCTCTTCATCGTCTATAAGCAAAACGGTTTTGTCCGGTTCAATTGAATAATCAATTGTAGCGTCAACCGTGTTGCCCGATAGATCTAAATATTTTTCAGTGGTTTTTGCTAACTGCATTTTATTTTTCCTGCATATCGTTTTAATCTTTTTTGCATACAATAACGACGAATCTTGAATTTTAAGGCCATTTTTGAGAATCCTGACCAAATTTGCCGCGAGTAAAAATATAACCTATCAGAATTATTATACAAATTTTATGCCACAAAGTAATAATTACATATAGCTAATAATATTAGATACTTGTGTTAATGCTAATTATGCAAAATTATGTGCCTTTGCTATAGAAATTATCCATAGCTGTCAAATAATTGACGATTTCTGGTTGAATAACAGACACTTGTAATCGTAAGCCCTCAAATTGCTAAACACCGTATTCCTGAAGGGCTTCCCACATAGCGATGATATTTTCGGGGGGAACGTCAGCCTGGATGTTATGGATGGTGTTAAAGACATAGCCGCCGCCGTGGGCCAATGCTTCAATATTTCGTTTGACGTCGTCCCTGACTTCTGCAGGGGTACCGGAGGGAAGGACTCCCTGGGTGTCGACACCGCCGCCCCAGAACACCAGTTCCTTGCCGAAGTCTCGCTTTAAGCCCGCCGGATCCATGTCTTTGGCCCGAATGTGGATCGGATTGAGAATATCGACGCCCAACTCGAGAAAATCCGGAATAAGGGGGCGGACGTTTCCGTCCGAATGCAGGAAACGTTTGGCATGGGGCGCCAGTTTGGCAAATGCCTCGAATATCATCTTGACTCGCGGCTTGATCAGCCGGCGGAACATGTCCGGCGATATGATCTGTGAGGTCTGGGTGCCGTAATCGTCGGCATAGGTGACGATGTCCACCAGATCACCCAGTTCGGTCAATGCAGTCTGCCAGTAGTCCAGTTTGAGCTCCAGCAATTTGTCGAACAGCGCACAGGATGACTTTTCATTTGTGATCATCATCATAAGAAGGTTTTGCATCCCGACGATTCGCTGGGCAAATTCGAATATACCGGCAAATGCATCTTTGAGCACGACGGCATAGCCTTCTTTACGATATTGTGCGGCCAGTTTGCGCAAACCTGCCAGACGCTCCGGATTTCCGACATCCGGCCAGTTGTAGTTGCGGATGTCGTCCTCTTTCAGATCCGTGCGAGGCAAGGGTACTTTCACGACGCTGAAATAAAGACCGCCTTGCTTTGGGCGGTGATGGGTGATGCCCCATTCGTCGTGATATGCCCAGTATTCACCGGCGTCTTCTTCGGTAACCTTCCAGTTATGGCTGTTCAGTGGATAGAGACCACGGGTGTCAACCTTCAATCGACGACCGAGATCTTCGTTGATAGCTGCCAACTGCTGCACCGCATCACACAATTCAACTTCAACTTCCGTCAACCCCAATGCTTTGCGTAAATTCCGATACGCAACGACGTGGATACCGGTAACCTGACAGCTGCCCAGATCAAACGGAACCCGGTCCGGTTCCCGGTGGTCAAGGGTTGTCAATATTCGTTCGCGCGGGGTCATGGCGTTTATTAAGTTTATTGAGTATCTCGGACATATTTCCCGGCACAATTTCATTGCTGTTGCTTTGTGACAAATTTCTGAGTTTTGCCCGCAGACGCTCAATAAACTGTCCCTTGGTCGAAGGAATAAAATTCAAATCTGTGAAATTTTCGTACAAAGCTGCGAATAGGTCAGTGTTCGGTTCCTTCGCATCACCGCCTAAGAATAGTCCGGGGTTTTTCATTTTGGGCGAATCGAAATAGACGGTTGTTTTTACATGATGCAGCATTAATTGTATTGATAAAATCAATGCATAATTCACTGCAGCAATATCGCGATATTGGTTCGCAATTTGGTCGCGAAAGTAGTTTTCGCTTGCATCAAGTGCCTTTTTCCCGATGTTTGTTGATATTCTAATTCTCAGCCCAAAAAGGGTTGAGGAACTCAACGCTTTCCAGGAAACAGTAAATGCAACAAGGTCTAAGTTGTCGAAGCCGCCAAAATAGCTCCGGATTCTGCGGCGTTTGGTTCGAAGTTTTTTAAGACTTTTTTCTGAGGACGGCAGCAAACAGGATCTGATTTCGGTTTTGGGAAGGTGATAATAGTTTTTCAGCAGCAACGCTTCTTTTTTAAGCGGTGTGAGAATTTTGTTTTTTATCCCTTTAATCCGCCTGGAATTAAACCGTCCATTGCTGTAATGATAGGATTTAAAACCTTTTGCAATTACCGCGTTATGCAAGGGTCTATCCGTCGTAAGCAAGAATGTTGAATGGTCGAGAAGATGATGCACGATGTGACTATCCGGCATACCGGGATGCGCTTTATGAACATGAATAATGTCGAGGTTGCGGTAGCCTTGCTTTTGCAGGAATGAGAAAAACTGATGACTCAATTCTTCCGAAACCGCCTCGTCAACAACGATTTTTTTCATCCTTTTGGGCATAATATAATTACCTTTGTTACTGACGAACTGAAGATCTCACGAGCCATTTTACTTATCTCCTTTAACCTTTTTCCTTTGACCTTTATCCTCTCTTTTCCCACGTTCCCACCCTCCCACCTTCCCACCTTCTGTCCTTTTCTCTTCTCATCTTCCCACTTTCTCAACCTCTCAACTTCTATCCTTTCATCTTCTCACCCGCTCACTTTCTCCCTCCTTATCCAAAGCTCCGCCGCACCGGCGTCCGCTTCAGTGGCAGGTGCACCGGTTTACCGCCTTTTAGGGCCGAGCGGTAAATGGCCAGGATAATTTCAATGGATTTGCGAGCTTCCGGGCCATCCACGAGGGGTTTGCGCCCGGCCTTGAGGGCGCGAACGGCATCCTCGAAATTCTTCTGATGGCCGCTGAAATCTATGGCCTTGGGATCGGCGGCGCCGGCTCCGGCTGCGCCCGATGGAGGTCGATACGATCGTTTTATCTTCTTATCCGCAGACCTTTTTTTCTTGAAATCCCAGACCGTAAATGAATTATCCTGCATGAAAATGGAGCCATCCGATCCGCACAGATGAACTTCAGCCGGGTGGCCGGTTGGCGAATAGCAGGCTGTGGAGCCTTCAATGACACCGAGTGCGCCGCTTTTAAATCTTACGATGGCCACAGCATTGTCCTCGGTTTCGATGTTTTTGTGAGTTGCCAGGTCAGCATAGGCGCACACCGATACGATATCCCCGGCCAGGTAATACAGCAAATCGATGGTGTGAATGGACTGGTTCATCAGCGCGCCGCCGCCATCGAGTTTCCAGGTGCCGCGCCAATCTCCGCTGTCGTAGTACTCCTGGGTGCGGTGCCATTTGATATAAGCGTCCGCCAGGGTAATTTTTCCCAGCCGACCGGCTTCGACTGCTTTCTTAAAAAATGCGGTGGCATCGCTAAAGCGACGCGGAAAAATGCCGGCCAGCATCACCTTGTTGGCTTTGCATTCCCGAATCATGCGATCGACGCGCTCGAGGGTGACTTCCAGTGGTTTTTCGCAAATGATATGCTTTCCGGCCCTGGCAGCCTGTACGCAGGGTTCCAGATGGGCGCCGCTGGGTGTGGCAATGGTGACAAGGTCCAATCCCGGATGGGCTAAAAATGCCCGGTAATCCTGATAGGCTGAACAATTATAGGCATTGGCAATCCGCTCGGCATTGGTTTTGCTGCGGGAATAGACACACGCCAGGTGACCGCCCTTCATGGATTCAACCGCCCGGGCATGAAAATCCGCGATCATGCCGCACCCTACAATTCCGAAACCATACCCGCCTTTTTTCGCCATATCTCCCCCAAAATTAGTTGATAAGTTGATTGGTTGATTAGTTGATTAGTGGACACTATCGTGATCAGCTCAAAGCTCATAGCTGATAGATGAAAGTTTATAGTTCATAGCCCACAAAGCATAGCGCAGAGGGCATAGCGAATTGAGTACCTTATCAGTTTTCTCGAACGAAACGATCCTAAAGCGAAGCGCTCATTCTCTCTTCTCACCTTCCCACCCTCTCACCTTCTCACCTTCCATCCATTAATCTTCCTACTTCCGAAATCCGACTTCCGATTTCTACTGTCTAAGTCCTCAGTACTCAGTCCTCAATCCTATTCTTTCTTCCTCACGGGCTTAAGAGAGGCCGACCATAATTATCCTTAAAATCGATCGGTCATCCCGCTTGAACAGGCGGGGCTCACGAACCTGGGAGTTACCAGTCTTCTCAGCTTCTAGCTGATCTTTATCTCCTTTACTCAGTCCTCAGCACTCAGTCCTATCCTTTGTTGCTGATGAACTCACGAACTCACGATCTTACAAGCTAATTTTCTTCTCACCTTCCCACCTTCTCACCCTCTCACCTTCTGAAATTCAAAACTTCCATCCTTTAACCTTTCACCTTTTTCCTTTATCCTTTCTTATCTTCTCAACTTCCCAACATCTCAACTTCTGTCCTTCCATCATTTCAGCATCTCAAATGGGGATGCCAGGGCTTTTTTTCTGGCTTCGGCCAGCAGCGTATACTTGGCGACGGTGCAGGTCCGGTGCTCCGGCGGTTCGGTACCGTTGACCAGATGGTCGATGAATGCATCGCGAACCCGATAGAAATGCTGCTCATGGGTCGTCCGCAGTTTGTCGGGAATATCGATCAACAGTGCATTTTTTTCAGGTATCGCTGAAAGCCCCGGATACCGGTCCGACCAATTCGATAGACAGCCCCGGACAGATTTGGCTACTTTATCGAAGTTGTCGTGGGGGACTATCAGTAATTCGGTTTTGAAATTGTGTTCCGGAAGCTGCCGGATCATAAGGTCGGATCGAGTGCCCTTCACGAGGGAGCGATGGGTGTCTTTGCCGCCCGGAGGTTCTTCGAGATACCAGATCTCTTTTAGATGAACCGGTACACCCTTGATGCGATATATCAATTCACCATTGCAGAAATAGTCCAGAATATCGTTGTTGACATATTCCCGAATCGATTGGGGAAACTCC
>JASJCE010000476.1 GCA_030066155.1 Desulfobacterales bacterium
TCGTTCATGATTTTGGTGCGAATCTGGGGTTGAAAAAACAATGAGGTTTTGCGAACGACCTCAATGATCGGCTTCATCCAGGCGTTTTTCTCTTTGTTCATGAACTCAGAGTGTTCCAGCAAAAACTGTATCAGATCGAGCTTTTGTCGGGGTTTTTCTGACAGGCTCTTTTTAAATATGGCGTCGAACTCCGGAAATTTCCTGAAGACCTCCGCGAAGAAAGCCTCTTCGCCGAGTTCTTCATTTTCCTTCAGGCAGTCATTATACCTTTCGATTTCCTTTACATATTCATTTATTTTAATTTTCTTGGTGGACTGCAGGAACACATCAAAATAGAAATCCAGCATTTTCGAACTGTTGGTTTGGCGGGGCCGATTCATCTGAGAAAGCTCGTGGTGATACCCGACCAGATTGTCGATCCCCCGGGAAAATTCGATGATGTAATCAACCCAACGGCCTTTTTCCGATCGAAGCTTGGCGATCATACGTTTATCCGAAAGTGCCTGACCGGTAAAATCGTAGTCCCATGTATGACGGAAGTACAGGTTATTCTGAAAAAAATCGATGTGCGCCAAAACATGATAGAAAATCATGACGTTCATCCAGTCCGGATTGTTGTCATTGTAATACGAAATGGCCGGTCTGGTGTTGATGACGGTTTCATACGGATTGCTGGGATAGAGTTCGTAGCGTCCCTTTTCTTTGAGGACTTCGACGTCATGAACCCAGTAGTCATAGAGGGTCGGAATCATCAATTTGGGCGTCAGCTCCAGCAGATCCCGATTGGAAACGATATATTCCAGGGTTTCATCCTGAAAATTCAGGCCGGCGTCAAGGGCGCGCGCCTTGCATCCCTCCATGATTTTCTTGGTGTGCTGATCGATTAGTTCCATAATAATAAATGACTATTGAATATTGAAAATTGAATAATAAATGACTTTCATCTTTTTTTTTAACTTTCAATGAACCTGATTAACGAATCCAATTGAAATCGACAGAATACCACCATTATTCAATTGTCATTCGTCAATCGTCATTTAACAAACCAGAAATGCTCTTGCTATTTGCACAGACACCATCAGCCTATTCACTAATAAGGTGCTTAATCCCTTCAATCAGCCTGGGTTCATCCGCATTTTCCTGTAAGACATCCAATCGGAGCTGATTCGGTTTGTCTTCCAGCAGATTGGATTTCTTCAGGTACTTTTCGACTTCACTGTTGTGGGAGGCTTCCGTCGTGTGTTCGGCAATGGTGATTCCGATGCGATTGGCGTAGGTCAGCATCTTTTTTAGCTCTGGAATGCTCTCTTTGCCGTCCGTATCCCAGTCATCACCATCGGTTCCGTGAAAAATATAGATGTTGTAGTCCTGAACCAGGTTTTCCTTTTCGACGATTTCATTGACCAGGCGGAAGGCCGAGGACACCTGGGTTCCACCGGCAACCTTTGAATTGTAATACGTATAAAAATCAGGCACTTCTCTGGCATCGGTATCATGCAGGATAAAGCGGGTTTCGACCTGCATGGCATACTGATATAGCAGCCAGCTGTAGATCAATACATGTTGGGCCACCACCAAAACGGTTGATTTGCCGGCCATCGATCCCGAATAGTCCCGCAGAAAAAAGACCATTGCCTGGGACTCGTAGTCTTTTTCGCGTGACAGAATACGGTAAACCAGATCATTGGGTGATACCAGAAAGCGGGACGGATCAATCTGGTCGACGTCCGGTATATTGCCCAGATGAATGTTGGTTTCGGTAATTTTGCGCAAGGTCGCTTTTTTATCCAGCAATTGGCCGAATCCGCGGTGCTTATCGGTCAGATCATAGGTATAACGCGTCAGCGACTTTTTTTTGCCTTTGTCCTGCAGGTTGGGAAGTTCGAATTTCTCCGTCAGAATCTTGCCGAGGTCATAGGCGTTCGATTCCATTTCATGTTGGCCGCCTTCACCTTCTCCGGGTCCGGTTCCACCCTGCTGGTCCGGTGCGCGTACGGGCTGCTCACCGATCACCTCGCCCTCTTCACCGTCACCGGATCCACCGCCACCCTGTTCTTCTTCGGTGCTGAACGACGTATCATGCAGAAACTTTTCCTCTACCGTAGAGGGCACAATAACCACCTTGTCCTTGCCGCTTTTACCCGGTTTGATCAGTCGGCCGACATTGATCTTGCGTGGAAAGCCATCTTTTTCCCGCTGCTTGTCGCGTTCGAGCAACTCGTCGATGGAGCGGATACTGACATTCGGGGAGGTCTGCATGGCGGCGATGCCCTGGAGATCATACAAATCATGGAAGGCATAGAAATTTCTAACGATCGGGGGAGTGGCATCTTGGCCATCACCAGGCGAACCGGTATCGGGCAATTCATGCGAGCCGTCGTAACGCAGCTCCGCCTGAATTTTTTGATCCTGCCCGGGCGTCAGACCGCGCCGCTTAAACTGTTCATAAAGAGTTAGCAGTTTGGGATCCATAGTATTTCGCTTCGCTCCATAGCAAAGGGCTTAGGGCAGAGGGCATAGCGTGTTTTTCTCGCCACGTTTACACTCTGCCTTAAGTCTTGATTTATTAACTTTAATAGCAAATTTCACACTTGGTGACGAATTTTCTCTATGCTCCATGCGCTATGCTCTATGCAAGTTATTTCTCGTCCTCTTGCGTGCAGAAATACTCAATCGTTTTCTGCGCGCAGGTCTTGCAGTAGCCCAGTTTCTCCAGCATGGTTGCGATCATCCGATCGTACAGTTTCTGATTTTCCTCGTTGGTGCGGTTGGCCAGGGCCCCGATTAAACTTCCGGCTCCGGCAATATCGGATTTGAGCCGAACGTCCGTGACCGCTTTAACCAACTCGAGGTTGTCCATGAAATCATAATCCGGATCGACAGATATTTTCTGGCCGTAGATCTTGCGAATGGAGGTGCGAAACGACTCCCGCTGCTCTTCGCTCTTCAGTCCCAGCCGCTCCTCAACGCTGTTGATATACCGCTCGTCGATTTTCAATGCCTTCAGTTCGGCAGTCTGGGGATCCTTGTATTTCCACATTTTATCGGGTCCCAGATTTTCGGCATCGATACCGATGATCATATTGACATAATTCATGACATCTTTTCGAATCGCATAGGGTTCGTCCATGTACGCGTTGAACATTTCGGTCATAATGCGTTCGCGGTACAATCCCTTGGCAATTTTAAGGTCTTCCAGATACTTGGCCCGGTCATTGGCGTCGGTGACATAATCCAGAATAATCCGGTCCAATGATCTGAAGATGTCATAAGCGAACATGCACTCACCTTCATTGGTTTCGGAGCTCTCAATCAAGAGCTGAATGGCACGACCCAGATTGCGCTGACCCAGTCCCTTCTGGCCGAAGCGATTGATGATTTCCGGATCCTGATTGAGCGTATCGATAACCTCTGCCAGGGTTTTAATGCTTTTTTCACCGGCCACTTCGCCGGCTGCCAATTTCATGGTTTCGACAGGGGTCAGTTTCTCGGAGCGGGGCAGCCGCGACAGGACGACCGCGATGGACGATGCATAGTTCAAATTCGGATCCTGATGCAGATTCTCCTGGTTCAGGGTGGTCCGCGTTTCACTGCCGATGGCGTAGCCCGTCAGTTCACCCTGCAGCTTATAATTGGTGTTATGGGACACGTAGCAGATCCGGCAGCGGTCCACGATGGGAGCTTCCTCTTTCTCGGACAGGAACCGATGAAATTCGGAGTTGTTGCTGGTAGCAACAATCAGGGTATCGATGGGCCATTTATAACCGTCGATCTCGATATTGCGGTTTTGAATCACCCCCAGGTAAACCTGGACCAAGTCTTTCTTGTTTTTATAGATTTCGTCGCTGAAATGAATTCCGCCGCCGGCTACCCGGGCCAGGGCGCCGCGTCTTAAATCAAAGCGGTAGGGATTGTTGGTGTCGGTAATGTGCAGCAGACGTTGAATCGATTCTTCACCGAGCAGATCCACCGATGATGACGTGATCTTATCTTTGGCCGGATATTTGCCGGTTACCGTCCCCAGACTTTCCGTCAGCGGCACGGGGATGATCTCGATATAGTTCAGCACCTCATCCATGTTACCGTCCGTGTAATTCCGGATGTCACTTAAGATATAGCTGCTGCAGGCCCCCAAAGGACGGTAATTATCGTAAAGCTGATCGATTTCTTTGTCGGAAAATCCGATTTGTTTGGCCAGGTATTCCTTGTTTTGATCCGGGTTCTCGAACAGGCTCATGGCCAATATCATCGGGTCCTCGTACGTCTGGGATTCAATCGTGTTGATTTTGCCGTAATTACCGACTTTATCGAGATTCAGGAATTTGAAGGTATATTTACGGTTTTTGTCTATGGATAGAAATCCGCGATATTTGGCAGCTAAAAATTCAACCAGAAAGGTCTTGCCGTTGCCCGGCTCGCCCACCAGCACAAACGCCATTTCCTTGGAGGAGCCGCCTTCAGCAGCGTCTTTGACGTAGGAGACGAAGCTGTTGATTTCATCATACATGCCGATCACATGCTTCGATCCTTCACGAAATATGCTGAAATCGTAAGTGGTTTTGCCGTTCACCACGACTTTTTCGATTTTGCTTTCCAGAACCATCCGTGAAACACTTTGAAATGCATTTTCAAAGCACCGGTTGCCCTGCTTAACTTCCTGCAGATGATATTGGAGTGTTTTTGAATTATTAGGCATTTTACCTCCAGTGGTAGATGTGGTTGAATCGTTCTCAGATGAAAACCGCCACTCGACGGGTGTGATGACCTGCTATTTTATTCGGATTGACACCATGGATCTGCACGTAATCGGTCAATAAAGAACCGGCGCAATGCTGTAATCGCTGTCGGGGGAAAAATTCCGGGAGGAAACCAAAAATAATTATAAATTCAGACCTGTTCGAGTTCTAGTGATCCCAATTCAGCCTCACAACAACACCGTAATCATCTTAATTTTCGGGTCAACCGCCGGCCGTTAAAAAAAGATTTACAGATTACTGCATTTTTGACATTTAAATGACGGTTTAAACGCTATTTTCAGATTTGTCGGAAAGGATGTCTCTTCCCAAGGTAGAACCAATTTCGTTTGAATACGTGATATTTTCAAAGAGCGAATGCGACTACTTCTTCAATATCATATTTATTTCAATAGGTTATCGTATGAGGTCAGGTCAAGAGCAGCGTCCTATCAGATACCGGATCAGAAATTAAGTCGTCACATATCTGGCATGTAGTTTTGTAGATGCAAAATTAATACCATGAATTATACTAATTTGAAACTATGGAAACGCCCCTTATTTTGGATCTTCGGCTGGACATCGAAGGCCGTTGCCAGTTTGTGGTTGGGCACCTGCCGCATAACTGAATTCGGCCGTGAAATTGAAGAGAACTATATTCGGCAGAATCCGGACAAGGGGGTCCTGTATGCCAGCTGGCATCGGGGTCTGTTCTTTGTCATATACTGGTATCGCAATCAACAGGTTGTTTCGATTGCGAGCGCCAGCGAAGATGGTGAACTGGCCGCCCAGGCGGCCAAGCGTTTCGGATGGATAACGGCCAGGGGCTCCTCCTCGCGGGGTGGCCGACAGGCCTATCGTCAAATGGAGGAACTGATCAAACAGGGATACAAAGGCGGTCTGGTGGCCGATGCTCCCCGGGGACCGCGATTTGTTTCCAAACTGGGCATCATTTATCTGGCCAAGCGAACCGGAATTCCCATTATTCCGGTTATATGGAGCGCGAACCGGTTCTGGCAGCTGAACAGCTGGGACCGCACCATCATACCGAAGCCCTTCGCCCGGATCGTGGCACTGTTTGGC
>JASJCE010000477.1 GCA_030066155.1 Desulfobacterales bacterium
CCCGCTTGCTGCAATATTGACCATTCTGGCCTTCGGTGAACTCTTTCGGATACTTGCCCCCAAGCAGTGGGCCTTTGGTGTACTGGCAACAGTGGTCTTTCTTTGTGCCAACGGCGAAGTGCACCGTACCTTTGGTAATTTTTCCTTTGTAAGGCTGCATCAGGGGAAAGGCATCCTGGTCGTGATCATCGTGCCCCTAATAATTGTTTACAGCCAGCGCTTTGTGTCCCATCCCACCGTTCGCAATTGGCTGCTTTTGGCCGGTTCCCAAATCGCTGCCGTCGGCATGAATGCAACAGGATTAATGATCGCGCCGACGGTGGCCCTGTTGTCCGTTTTGACCGGCATTCTTGGCATGAACGCTGTCACCGGTGTCAAGCGAGTTGTCCTGAGTCTTGCAGCGTCTGCCTACGTCGTGGGTGTAGGCCTCTATACCAAACTCCCGATGATGCGCTTTTACGTGAACCTAGATCGATATCCCGCCCTCAAGAGGGCAATGTCATCTGTTCGACAGCAAGACATTTCTTTTTGGGATCGCAGTATCGCCTATGTGTTTGGTGACGGTCGTTTTGCAATCTTTTGTCTAATCATCATTTTGACAGCCTGGTTCTGGTGCGAAACGCGTCTCGCCCGGCGGATATGTCTTATTTTTCCAATAGCGGTCGGATTGCTGTTTGCCAACCCGCTTATTGATGATGTTGTAATGAAATATATTACTGGAAAAGAAGTCTATTGGCGGGTGTTTTGGCTGCTGCCGCTGCCGGTAATAGCCGGCATCGCGCTGCTTGCTCCGTTAACTTCACCTAAGCTCCGCCTACGTTCTATGAGGTGGCGCTATGGAATCTTTTTCCTGCTGCTTGTGCTCTTGTTGGGGGTCGTATCAGAGCGGTCGCTTTTTTCAAAAGAAAATTATGTCAGAATTGGTGTTCCCGGTCTGAAGGTGACCGCTGAGTATCAGATTGCCCAGGCGATTAACAATGCCGTAGTCGATCGCCCAAATGTCCTGGTCCCAGAATCCGTGTCCGTCTGGCTTCCCACGATGCATCATCATCCCTATCCTTTAGTCTCCCGATTTATATATCAGTATAAGCTTTCCAACCAGAGGCAGGAGCGCGTGATGTTAACACGTTACATCATGGGGCTGGAGAGACCTGACAAAGCTCCGCAGGTCCTTCATAACGGCATTCAACGCTATCGGATCTCAGCCGTCTGTGTCCCGGTGTTCAATCGCTGGGCGGATGAGATCCGGCAGGTGCTCGGAGAAGAGGGCTTTGAGAAGCGTCAGCTTCTTTTGTCCCATGAAATCTGGCTGCTCAAAACACGGAGAGGCTGATGCGTATTCTTTGCCTGACACCGCGACTGCCATATCCGCCCTATAGGGGTGACCGCTTGCGGGCCTTTCACATTATCGAGCGCCTTGCAGAAGAACACGAACTCAGTCTGGTGTCGTTTATTGCCGAGCGATCTGAACAGGACCACCTGGCCCCGCTGCGGTCTCTGTGCCGGGACGTCCATGTCGTTATGATGAGCTATCTTCGCTCGATGGCGAGTGTGATGGGTAATCTGTGGCGTTCGGACCCGATGCAGGCCCTCTTTTACCGTTCAGAAAAGATGCGGCAATTGATCGCCGAAATACTAAAAGCAAACCACTTTGACGTAGCCTATGTACATCTATTTCGAATGGCCCCCTATTTAGCCGATGCCTCCCAGCTCTATCGAATCGTGGACATGACGGACGTTATTTCGAAGGGGATCGGGTATTCTTTGCCGTATCGGCAGCCGGCCTCACGGGTGATCTATCACATGGAGAAACCGCGCATCTCGCGCTATGAGTGCTGGGTAGCGCAGAATTTTGAGGAAACGTGGTTGATTTCGGAGGCTGAACGCCAGGTGTTGGCCCCAACTTGCCCGGGTGCAAACATCCAGGTCGTGACCAACGGTGTGGACACCGAACACTTTCACCCGATAGGACAACCCTGTGATCCCAAAAGCCTGATTTTCGTTGGAAATCTGAGCGTGTTCCACAACGTGGATGCCGTGATCCATCTCGTCCGCGATGTGCTGCCCCTTGTCAGGCAACAGGTTCCCGATTGTCGCCTGAACATTGTGGGGGCCAATTCCGGCGCTCGCATACAGCGGCTGGGCAAAGAGCCAGGGGTCACTGTAACCGGTTTTGTGCCGGATCTGAATGATTGTCTGAATCGGTCGGCCGTCTTGGTGGCGCCATTGCGCGCTGTGGCTGGCGTTCAGAACAAAGTCCTCGAAGCAATGGCAGCCGGCCGACCCGTTGTGACAACCCGTCTGGTGAACCAGGGGCTGGGCGCTCAGCCGGATCGGGATCTGCTCGTCGCCGACGATGCCGAAAAGACGGCCAATCAAATTGTAACGCTGCTGCACAATGAGCATCTGCGCACACAGCTTGGACAGGCCGGGCGGCAATTCGTCCGGCGCAAGTTTAAATGGGACGACGCTGCCGAACGAATGCGAGCTGTCGAGGCGCAGCTGATCCCGATCATGACCGGGTCCAACAACTTCCGCTCGCGCTCAAACAGAGATAAGGCCGCAACTCGCTGAAAAAAAACCAGCAAGATCCTGGGATGGCGCAAATCAAGCTTTCTTTCGCAATTTAACGGTTATTATCTGATCCCCCTTTTATGCTTCATAGATTGCGGATTTTGGATTTTAGAATTTGGATTTAAGGTTCGCCTCCGGCGGATCAATTCAAATAAAAATAGGCGGACTTATGCTGATTTGTCACTGGAAACCCTGGCTGATCCATCGCCACCACCGGCGAACATATGCGCCAGGAAGCCGCCACCCATCGGCCGGGGGATATTTCAAGCGCATCCAGGCGCGATCAGGAAACAACAGATTAAGACTCGCGCGCAGGAGCTCCGGCGGACCCGCTGAACCGCGCAGTAACAGGCGTAGATAGGGGAACAAACGGGTATGCCTCTGCGTGAGGGCCGTCCACATCTTGCGCTCCGCGGCGGCAGTCGGCCAGGTCGAAAAATCATCAAAGCCGGTGGGCAGCTGCAGCCCCGCCCAGGCCTGGGCCAATCTGAGTGACAATTCCAGTGCCAAACGACAACGCCACTCTTCGCAGCGTTTCTGCAGAATGTTCCATTCATCGGGAACCGACAGATGCCGGGCCAGCAGGGCAACGTCGTAGATCCAAATCAAGCGCATGTCCCGATAATGCCACCAGGCATTGTTCAGGGCCCGGTGAATCAGCGCATCAACAGGACTGAGACCCTCAAATCTCACTGCATCCGTTGCGATGTTCACGGCGCGATCAAACAGATCCTGCACCCGCCGCTCTCGTCCAGGCCAGGAAAACTCGGTCAGATCCCAGTGGACCTCGATCCAGAAATGCATCGGCGAATTGGTCGGGGGGGCAAACAGTTCTTCCCGATACAGTTGTTTGGAGACCTCGTATTTTTTCCCCATACACGTATACCCTAACGCCACCAGGATTGCGCGCGCTTTGGCCATCACCCGGGGAGGCACCAGCAGATCCAAATCCGAGCTTGGTCGAGCCGCCGAATTGGGATAGACGCCGTATGCCAGCGCAGGCCCTTTCAACACCAGAATCGGTACTCCTGCGTTCCTGAACGCCGCCAGGAGTTCACCGAGCTGTTGGTCCAAACGCTCGGCCCGAACACGGCTCCGCAAAAATTCGAATCTAAGGGAATCGGTAAACGCTTGCGGTGGGGCAAACTCCGCCGCCAAGGACCCGATCTGATGGTAGAGCAGAGGGATCACCCAATGGGGAGATAAACAGGTGAGCAGTTCCGCCCATGCCGGTTCGGCGGCGTTGGGGGGATGTACCGGAGCGCCCTGCAACAACCCCACCACATAGCGCAGCAACTCGTCGGAAACCGACGACAGCCCGTCGCTCGGGCGACCGCAAAATTGCAAACCGGGAAGCACCCGCTTGGCGTCGCCAGTCAGACGTTCCACCAGGGTAGTGGTATTGCCGATGTCCCCGGATCGACGATGCTGCGGTCCTGGCATGTTATCACTTTCACGATCGATCATGTTCCCATTTCCTTTGTCGAGAAGAGCCTTTTAAGCGTATGATATATCTTTCGGCTAATGACGTGTAAAGCGTTTTGAACGGCCATTTTACAATCATTTAATATCAGACGCAGGATATACTCAAACTTATTATCTTTATAGGCAACTGGCTTGATTTCAAAAAGTCAGGAAAAGATAGTTTCATCCGGCAAATACGCCTCATTTATGAGAAGCCGAAAGGGGCGCTTTATGCGCATTGGCATTTTCCGGGAAGGCGTCTGCCAATCATCCAACGTCCTAAACAGAGTTGCATTTCGATTCCCTGAGGATGTCGGAAGTAAAAAATTACTGGGTTTGAACAACGGCGCAAAGAGGCGTCTTATAATACCGGTTTCTGAAAGCCAATGGTAGGCTGGGATAAGCATTCTAGATATGTTTAAATCTACCCGGTTTTTGGCCCACAAATAATTCGCAGATATAAGGCCCCTTTTGCCCCCTTGAATGGGGATAATTTTTCCACCCCTTTGTAAGGAAACCACTATCCCGATAATCGTTTTCGGGGAGACAACATAAGGGTCAGGTTCGATGTTATTGTCTCCTCTGGTTTTAACTTCAAAAGAGCCGAGGGCAACAACTCGATGAACCACATGCGAGCTTCCCTTGCGAGGGTGAAATACCACAATATCGCCGACGTTTATCCTGCTGTTCGCATAAGGTATCGTCTCGAGGATGTCACCGGCCTTAAGCGTGGGATTCATGCTGGGGCCGATGTAATTTATTAGGACAGGATTTGCCATTTTGGGAAACTTTGGAGACCTCCATTGGAATATTGATTATTTTTTCCTTTGGGATTAAATCGATGATCCTCAGCAATTTTCTGTCCTCTTTTGACTGCTTGACTTACAGTCGGTTGGGTATAATTACCCTTGACATTATGCATTCTAAATGCATAATTTTTCCAAAAAGATTATGCATGGGCCAAATCTATATTGAAAGATCGTTGGAGCCAGTCCTTAAAAAGGCTGCTTCTGAATTTCCCGCAGTCGTACTGACCGGGCCACGTCAGTCCGGGAAGACAACGCTTTTCCAACACCTTTTCGGCAAAAGTTACCGGTACGTTTTTTTAGAGCCGCCGGACGTGCGTGCATCTGCTATCGAAGATCCACGCAGTTTCCTCGAGCTATATCCGTCTCCTGTAATTTTCGATGAAGTGCAATATGCACCCGACCTGCTACCTTATATAAAGGAAAGAATCGACGCCGAACGTGAAAAGAGCGGTCAATACCTGTTAACAGGATCACAGAACCTTTTGCTAATGGAACGGGTAACCGAGTCTCTTGCCGGTCGTGCTGCGATGCTGCGACTTCTGCCACTTTCGCAACGAGAGGCGGAGGGACAACCGAAGGCATCCCTGCCGTGGGAGTCCAAAAATTCATCTTTTAAGGCAACGAAACTCTCATATGGTGAACTCTGGAAGGGATTTATTAGAGGTAGCTACCCGGAGCTCAAGGCACAGCCCAAGCGGGATGTCAATCTCTGGCACGCCAGCTACGTCCAGACCTATCTCGAGCGGGATGTGCGCACACTGCGCCAAGTTGGCGATCTGACTCAATTCCAGAACTTTCTTAGAGCTTTGGCGGCCCGGAGTGCTCAACTCTTGAATATTACTGACCTCGCCCGAGATCTTGGTATTGCCGTCAATACGGCCAAGGCGTGGCTCTCAGTCCTGGAAGCCACATACCAGGTGACCGTGCTTCGACCTTACTTCGCCAATGTCGGGAAAAGGCTCGTCAAGACACCGAAAGTTTACTTCACGGACGTGGGTACGCTTTGCTATTTCGCAGGCCTAAAGGACCC
>JASJCE010000478.1 GCA_030066155.1 Desulfobacterales bacterium
GCCCATGATGTTGACCCAGAAATAAAAGTCGCCGTAAAACGCCGTTGTACCATCCCGCGTGTATATCAGTAGTGAACCGGCATCGAAAATTTGTTGAGTAATTGCCTGATCTCTGAGGAATTCCTGAATTACCCGAAAAAGCAGATTTTCGCCATTGGTATTGACCCAGCTCAGGATCATCGTAATGATGGCTGTGGCAAGCAGAAAGCGGCTGGCAAATATGATGGAGATCGCGCTTTGCCCCGAATCCTGAAATTCATCCTGGATTCTGGGTTTCTGAACCGATTCATTTTCTTTCTGATGCATGCGGTCCTCAACCAGCCGGTACAGTACTACGGATACGCCCAGCGGAATCATTGCAACGATGAGAAGCCATTCGGCGCTGAATAACTTTGATTTTACTAATATTTCAGTAATCCAAGCACCACACGCGGCACCGGAGGTGGCCCCGACGGCAATCAGGGGAAACATTCGGTTCCCACGTTCCTCGCTGTAAATGTCAGCTGCGAAGGCCCAAAACTGGGCAACCACAAACACCCCGAATATACCGACCCAGAGATAGAAGATAACGCCGGAGTAAGGCAGATTTTCAATGAAAAGACCGGGCTGGATCGCCCAAAAAAAAACGAGGTTGGTCATGCAGAAAAGTGTTGAGCGCGTAATCAGGGCACTTCGGCGGTATCGTGCGGAGAGACGGCCGAAAGCCCACACTATCGGAAGCAGTAGCAGGCTCTGGCCGAAACTTGAATAGGCCTTGACCTCCATTTTCGACAACCCGCCGATATCCGAGACGGCAATCCAGCCCTCCCGCAGCGGCTTAATAAAGTAGTAGGCGCATAAAATCAGAAACACATTGACAAACATCAACAGTGCGTTGGCACCTTCCCCGGGTTGCACATCTGTAAAAATACATAGAAATCTCTCCAGCTTAGAGCGTTTCACAGGATAAAAATCCTCTTTGCGGGCAACAGCGCTGAATTATCATTGTCCGGTAGCCCGGACCGGTTGAGGTTGCGAGGGCTCTCCAGACGGCAGGTCTCCAATCGCAGCCTGCAGTTCTGCCAGCAATGCATCATCAATTTTTCCGTCTACGCCGAGGCCTCGTTTTTTCTGAAAGGCTTTGACGGCGGCCTTGGTTTTGGCGCCGTATTTTCCGTCCACCTTGCCGACTGCAAATCCCAGCTGAGACAGGGCCGCCTGGGCCCGGGCCACTTGCAGGCGTGATTTTTGCGCTTCACTGAATCCGATTAAATTCTGGCCAAAGGTCACTTCTGCTGGCAGCTCACCCGGTGGGAGCGGTTCAGGCGGATGGTCGGCTTCTATCATTCGGTGGATATACGTTGCCAGAGTTTGATGATCGACGGCAGAATTTTTGTAAAGAACATTGGATATCAGCGTCACCAGATAATACAATCGGCTGGCACCGGCCGGCGTTTCCACGATGGCGACTGAATTCATATAATTTTTAACATTGCCGCGATATTTTTTGCAGGTGAATCCCGGCTCTTTCTTGCAGCTGTAGAGCGAACCGGATTTGAAATATACGGCGGAATTCTGGAGGGCTGGTGCTGAGGCATAGCGTATGCGACGTTCGGTCATGTAAAGCAGAAGCTTGATTTCCCGGCTTGAAAACTCGTCTATGAGCTTACCCTGCTCCATGAGCAACATCAGGCGCATGAGCTCCCGGGCCGTGCCGTAGCTGTTGTAGCCCGTCGGTACCCGCTGTTTTCCGGTGCGGGTAAAAAAACTGCCCTGCCGGAAATATTCCAGATCAAGTCCGTTGCGCGTAAACGGCGCCAGGAAGGTTTGCTCATAGACTTGGCGTAGCTGCGAGCGGGAGGTGTTATTGAAAAACCGGTCAATTTCGTCGTCCGTAACGGGATAGTCCCGCCCGTAATGCCTCAACAGCATGGCATGTTTCATCACCATGGCTGCAGCGGCGTTGGAACTGATGGAAAGCGTCCAATCCAGATATTCCCAAAGAGATCCCCGGTCACCGATCTGCAGGGGACGAAATTGCATATCGCCGGTTTCGGGGTTAAATAGACGCACCTCGTGGTGATCCCGCTTAATGAATTCATCGGCTGTGATCGTCGTCTCACGCAGCAGGCGTTTGCGGGATTCGATGCTGTCCGGATAGACATCTGCCAGTGCCTGAAACAACGCTACGGCAACGGCGATTTTACCGACGCTGCCGACATTCTGCCGGTAGGTCGCGTGATGTTCAGCATAGCGCGGACGATCCGGATCGGATAGATCCAGTACGGCAACACCATAACGATCGGCCTTATCCCCCAATAATTCACGAACGCGATCGGAAAATACCGGATCCGGTTCGGGCAGCTTCAAATCAGCTTGTGCGGTCAATTTTAAATCCACCAATTCGGTGGGCAACAGAGCTCCCGGAGGTTGCTTGCGTCCGCGCATTTTGCCCAGCGCGGCCAGGCGCGCGGCTTCGAGGCGCCGGATCCCGGTATCCGGATAGCCATCCAGCGGATAGGAATCTGCATCATTGCCGGCTGTCAACATCGCAACCGCAATCCATATGATCAAAATAACTTTAATTTTAATGAAATTATACATGGTTATCTTACCGGTTGAAATATTTGCTTGATTTTCCCTACTAAAACGGTCATAATTACGTTTATGTTTTTACGCAGTGGTTTCAAGTTACTTCTGTTCATCATTTTTCTGACAGTTACTTTTCCGGTTTATTCCAGCCAGGTACCCGCAGACTTGTCGGAGACCTGCGACCCAAAACTGCAAAAAGGGTTGAAGCAGTGCCTTATCGATCTCAAACTTGATCGGGCGGCCTCCCGCAAAACGCTGAGTATCGTTCTGGTTGATATAACGGATCCCTCATCTCCCCGCATGGCCTATGTGAATCCCAATGAGATGATGTACGCCGCCAGTTTACCCAAAATTGCCATTCTGCTGGGTGCCTTTGAGCGGATTGCCGACAACAAAATCGAACTCAACGCGACAACCCGCGACCAATTAGAACTGATGATCCGCAACTCATCTAACCATGCTGCAACGGCAATGTTGAATAAAGTCGGTAAAGCATATCTGGCCCGGCTGCTGCAGTCACCCCGTTATCGGTTATACGACCCGAAAAGAAACGGCGGGCTGTGGGTCGGTAAAGAATATGCCAAGTCAGGCGCCTGGAAGCGGGATCCCCTGCATAACCTATCCCATGGCGCGACTGCCCTTCAGGTCGCCCGATTTTATTATCTTTTAGAAACCGGACAGCTGGTATCCCCGGAGCTTAGCCGTCAGATGAAAGACATTCTCGGCAATCCGGCCATCGAGCACAAATTTGTCAAAGGACTGAAATCCGTCCATCCCCAGTCACGCATATACCGCAAATCCGGCACCTGGCGCCAGTATCATTCCGATAGTGCCATCATCGAGCACGACGGCCGGCGCTACATCGCGGTTGCCCTGGCGAAAAGTCCCAGAGGCGGCCAATGGCTCAGTGATTTGATTGTGGCGATGGATAAAATAGTCTTTAAAACAGCTAATTAATCCGCCCTTAAAATCCGAAAGTACCAGATCCTCCCCTTTCTCCGAAAACCGAACAATTTTTTGCCGATCGTCCAGCGGATTAATTAATTTGATGCTTGGAATTTACTTTATCAAAAAGCTCAGAGTCTATTTATTTCGACACCCATTTCAATTTCTGGTGGTTATATAATGGAAGAATTCTCATTCAGTCTTCCCGGTCGGCACGGCATCTAAATCAACCTTTATGTTAAACCGCTTCTGCAAGCGCTGGTCCAGGCCATTTAAAAACTGGCTTTGACGGGCCTTGGCGCTTTCCAGAAAGGGACGAATCTGGAACAGTACCAGCCGGTCGCGATGAAAGCCGAATTCGATATCTGCCGGAACCGGATCACCCTGTGCATCTTGGAGCATGGGAAAACGATCTGCGACCGTTGCGGAAAATGCCTTCAGAGCGTCGATATTTTTGAGGGTCAGGACCGAATCGCTGCCGCTGGCCGGTATTTTCGCCATCCCGCCCGCTTTTAGATTGACCCGGCGGTATGGCTCCGAGGCCTGGGCCATGAGCTGGACGTTGCCGTCAGCCAGATTTACCCTCAGCTCTTCGGATGTTTGACCGGCCACGGCACCGCCCACGCCTTCATTGACGGCAATCGTCAGCCAACCGGCTTGACCGGAGTCGATATCGGCCGTAATCATGACGCCGGATTTTTCAGACGGCACGCTTTTTAGCAACAGGACTGAGGCGTAAATATGTTCCGGATTTTCCATGTAGGCCTGTCTCCAGCGGTAGGCCCGTTCGGTAAAAGGCGACGCCCAAACCCGGTTAATCGCTTCCAATAGATTTTCGAACCCCACCACATTGACCACCGTCAAATTCAGTCCGGCACCGGTAAATCCTGGCAGGTCCTCCACATTGGTGTCGCTGCGTACAAAAACACCGTATGAACCGTCCGGACCGAAGGTTTTGGCCATAGCATCCTGAAGACGCCTGCGAAAATCCTGACCGGGGTCGGCATTTAAAATCCAGTCCCGCATACGCTCCAAAAATTGGCGGGTCGCGCGTTCCTGTTCATGGGGCTGACCGTCCAGGCTTTCGAGGTATGCATACTGCTGTTGCAGCCAGCTGAAAACGCTCTTGCCGTCGGATTCCATGGGCTGATCCAGGAGAGCGCGAAAATGCCCGAATGGTATCACCAGACCATCTGTGACGGCTTCGGGGAAGTGATGTTTGAGCTCACCGAGATTGGCCGCCTTTGGCCCGGCAACCTGCCCGGAGTCAATCGAGCGCATCTGCTCCAATGAAATGAAGTTCAGATTGTACAAATCCAGTTTGCTCAGATCCGGCCGAATCACGACATCCTGCACACCTGCCTGTTCATTGAAGACGTCGTCCCACTCTGGCCCGTCCTTAACCAGCTGCACGATACCGCGCGGACTGACGGCCAGAACCACAGGCGTCCCAATTTGTGCCGTAATCTGTGGCAGCAGCCGGTGATCCACCGCGACATTGGGGATTCCCAGATTTCGGGCCAATAGCTGCACGTGGGACAGGATATTGCCCTTTCCGGCTGTAATAATGCCGGCTACGGGCGGCAGATCTTCTGTGGTTGCCGGCAAAATATATACGCCATTACGCTTGAAATCCTGCGTGTCACCCCCTTCAGGCGGCATCATCAATACACCACGCGCCAATCCGGCATTCAGTCCCCGCAAGCCGGTACCCAGCTGCTGATCGAACAATACGTTTTGAATCCCCAGCTCGGAAGCGGCGTCGGCCATCAGGCTGTCCAGTATGGCTGAATACGACAGCAGCAGACTGCCGCGCAGACGGTCATGAATATAGCGCCGGGTCAGCGGTTCGATTTCGGCCAGGAGATTCACCGATCCATCGAAGTGAAACCGCATGTGCCGGTCCGCCCATTCCGGTACCCGGGCCGCATAATCCAGGCCGGCCTGATAGCTGATTAAGCGGTTGTCGGAACCTTGCAAATCTTTGAGATTGTCCTGCAAGGCTTGATGCTGTCGCCCGGAGATCAGACCGATACCGTAGAGGCCGTCATACCAATTGCCAAGCCAGCGCAATCGCTGCCGTCGAGACGCACCGTCAATTTCAGCCATTAGGTCATTGCCACTTCGATACAAATCGCCTTCGAGTACAAGAGAGGTATCCAGCAGAGCCAGTTTCGAGTTTGCTTTCCGTACTTTGGGTATGCTCTCCCTCAATATCTTCAGCAGCCGGCTGATAGTCGCAAAGCGGTCCCCGACTCCAGTCTGTTGCCGCAGCTTCCGGGCCTCCCCCGAAATCTGTCGCTTGACGGCGGAGATATCAACCTGCTTGGCCAGGGCATCGATCGCGGGGCCGACATCCCG
>JASJCE010000479.1 GCA_030066155.1 Desulfobacterales bacterium
CTGATCGGAAAAGAAACTGATGAACGTTCAACATCGAACGTCCAACGTCCAACGCCGAATATTGTATTCTATCAATTTAAAAATGCAGAACATGCGGCGCCTGTGTTGCGCCAGCGAATATACGGTCGCGAATTTGACCCGACTGCCATTTGACAAGCTCGGAAACACGCACGCCGGAGGCTTTAATTTGTTCATTAATTAAAATCGATAAAGCGCAGCCTCCGGCTCGTAGAGGATGTGGCGCCTACGCCTCGGAGAGCGTCATCCACATTGGACGTTCGATGTTGGAAGTTGGACGTTCGACGTTCGATTTTCTATTTGAAGTTTCAAATTTTCTCACCTATGCTCTGGAACTCGAGCAGAACCCATAACAGTTGAACGGTCATTTTAACGGTTGTTCCAAAACCGCATCTTTGAGGTACTGGAACACTTCCTGACCTTCGAGGTCGGGTTCTCGTTTGCCCTGGGCCGCTTGCTGAAAGGACTGCAACTTTTCCTTGTCCAGACTGCTTATCGGTTCTTTAATCAATCGCAGCGAATTATCCCCAAGACTCAGGATCATCGCCGGCCCGTACCAGATGTCGCCGCTTTGTTTTTCGCTCAGCGCTCCGAATATTTCATGGTGCCGGATCCGAAATGCTTTGGGCGGCGGCTCAAAGCCCAGCAATTCGGCGAAAAGCGTGAGGCTTTCCAAAATGCCCTCGGTGTATCCATTTTCAAGATACTCCGCCCCCTCTTTTGCGAGCAATTCGATATCAGAGGGACCGTAAGATAGATCCAGAGTGTCGATACAAACTTTCTGAATGATCGCCAGCGACTCTGCTTTGCGGCTGATCTTCACATCGGAATCCTTCAATATTTTAATAATATTGCCAATATTCAGCATTTCCTTTGTGTACGGACTTTTGCGCATCGCCACATCTTCGATCGTCGTCTGGTAAATGGGCAATTCATTATCCAGTACCAGTATGGAGTCTGGTTCGCCGTCTTCGGCTTTGATGTAGAGATCGAGATCCCGCTCCCGGTGATACTGATAAGAACTCATTTCGAGAAGGCGGCGCATGGCGTCTTTATCAATTTTGCTGCCACTTTCCGGCGTGCCGAAGGATGCGCGCACCTTTCGGGCCAATTGATTTATTTTTATTTTATTCAGCAGATTCTCTTTAAATGCCATGACTGCACCTGCCCTCGACATATTTGTGGGAAACTTCTCGGAATTTTTGTGGGATACTGAAACCGTACTATCCGATTTTGTCCTAATCATAAAGCAATCGGTAAATAAACTCAACTCATCCGTTAATTGTTCAACGGTGGTGGCCCGGAATTTGCTGTACAGTCCTTTTTTTCAGTAGCTTCCCAAGCCGTCTGACGGCATCACCACAGGGCCTCGTCATTTAAACGGTTAATTGCTTGGAATAAATAGAGTTACTCGCTTATTCAGCAAAACAAATCGCTTCTATCCAAATCAGTTAGAGTTGACTTTGACGTTTGCGTGGGCATCATCCGCTACCCCTTGACCGCTATCACGTATTCATATAATACAAGCAGTTACCTCAGAGATCCAATCTTGACGGTTTCGTAAAAAGTCAAAGTTGTCGAATTTTGACTTTATAACTTATTGATATTACTAATAGCAAAAATAAACTTTTGCGTTTTTTGCGCCTTTTTGCGGCTATATTAATCACTATTCTTTAATTTCCTATTTTCGAAGGTATATCATGACTGAATTTGTTAAATTGACATATGGCGACAACGAATATGAGCTTCCGGTGATCGTGGGTTCGGAAGGCGAAAAGGCCATCGACATATCGAAACTTCGCAGTCAGACCGGACTGATCACCCTTGATACGGGCTATGCCAACACCGGCAGCTGCACCAGCAATATCACTTTCATGGATGGTGAAAAGGGTATTTTGCGTTACCGGGGTATCCCGGTGGAACAGCTGGCCGAGCATTCATCCTTCAAGGAAACATCTTACCTGCTGATAAATGGGAAGTTACCTACCCAGCAGGAGTTGACCAACTTCTCTGTGCTGCTGAACGACAACTCACTGGTGCACGAGGATATGCGGGATTTTTATGAGAAGTTTCCGCGGTCATCGCATCCCATGGGGATTTTATCATCAATGGTCAATGCCCTGCGCAGTTTTTATCCCGAGCTGCAGAATCTGGAAGAAGAAATCAATATGACGGTCACCCGCCTGCTTTCCAAAATTAGAACCATGGCGGCCATGTCCTATAAAATCTCCCGCGGCCACCGGGTGGTTTATCCCCGGGCGGATCTGACCTATTGTGCCAATTTTCTCAACATGATGTTCGATTCGCCGGTTAAACCGTACGAGATCGACGAAGATGTGGTCAAAGCCCTGAACGTTTTCTGGATTTTACACGCAGATCACGAACAGAACTGCTCAACCTCGGCGGTGCGGCTGGTGGGCAGTGCCCGCGTAACCCTGTACGCCGCCATCTCGGCTGGAATCGCCGCACTCTGGGGGCCCCTGCACGGCGGCGCCAATCAGGCCGTCATTGAAATGCTGAGTGAAATTGCCGCCAACAACAGCATGGCGGAGATCATCAAACGCGCCAAGGATAAAAGCGATCCCTTTCGATTGATGGGATTCGGCCACCGGGTCTACAAGACATTTGATCCCCGCATGAAAATTATGAAGAGGATGTGCGACACCCTGCTTCAAAAGCTGAATATTACGGATCCCCTGCTGGATGTGGCGATGGAACTGGAGCAGATCGCACTTAAAGACGACTATTTCACCGATCACAATCTATATCCCAATGTCGATTTTTACAGTGGAATCGTTCTGCGGGCGATCGGGATTCCCACTAACATGTTCACCGTTATGTTTGCCATCGGCCGTCTTCCGGGTTGGATTGCCCAGTGGAAAGAAAGCCAGGATGATCCCAACTGGAAACTCTGCCGGCCGCGCCAAATCTACACTGGCCCCCAAACCACCGACTATGTTCCGATTGAGGATAGATAGAATAGTTTATTGAGTTTATTGAGTTTGTTGAGTTTATTGAGTTTATTGGGTTTATTGGGTTTATTCGGTTTTAAGGTTGCGGGCTGAAGTAAAGGTTTCCCCGCTTACGCTTCGCTTCAGACGGGATCGTAGACAGGTGTCAGCCCGCCCTGGCGCGACGTTTCACCTTTGATGTGGCCCATTTAATTAAGAGGGAAGAATGCCGTATCTGCATGGCAAATTTAAAACCAGGTCTGGGCCAGGGTGTTCAGGTTTCAGGGTTTTTGAGAATGTCGAATGACGAATGTCGAATTAAGGAATTCTGCCGACTATATATTAAAACGACTTAGCGAAACGCGGCGCAAGCGCCTGTGCAGCGCGAGGGATTTCCACCATTCGTCAATCTTCAATCGTCATTCCATATGGTTTCATATAAGCGCCGCCCCCGGTCATAAGCGTCCAGTCTGATCGGAGAAGAAACTAACGAACGTCCAACACCCGCCTGCCATGCATAAAGAGTTTGAAGAACCTTAATTATTAAGCAATAGAGTAATGTCAGGGCAATCTGACGACCTCTTAAAGGCATTGCGGGCAGGTCGAACGTCCAACGTCCAACGTCGAATGGATGAATTCTGTCATTTTAAAAAGGCAGAGCGAAGCGACTTCCACCATTTGTCATTCTTCAATCGTCATTCGCCATTCCAAGTAGTTTCATATTAGTACAGCCAATGCCACGGCCGTCTCTCGTTAAGTCCTCTCCCACCTAAAAGATTTCAAGTTTGATTCTTATTCTGCCGATATCATTTCATACCCAATTATTTGAGATTGAGATCCGTATTTAATAAATGGAATCCCAATTATAATTTTAGGCACTTTAGGCATTTTAGTGCATTCTAGGCATTTTTATTATGCTCATTATACCCCTGACCGGAAAAATTAGCTGGCGCAATCCGCCTTTTGTGACCATTGCCGTCATATTGATCAACTGTCTGGTCTGGTTTGTTCTGCAGGCCGGTGACACTGCCAGGCAATATGAGATCTCGGATTTCTATTTCAATTCCGGTCTGGCCGATATTGAGATTTCGCATTACGTGGCCTATCGTGAGGACCGTCTGGATGAACCGGTCGAACTCCTCACGGAAGAGGAACTCGATGATGAAACCATGATTCGGTATTTCCTGGAGATGCAGCAGGATAAAACGTTCCAGCGCAAGCTCCAGAATGAAGAGATCATTACATCGGCCGACGCCGTCTACGCCGAGTGGACTCGTCTCAAAACCGAATATGAGCGGAAGCAATCTCAAATGGCAACCCGGAGCTACGGTTTCGTTCCGGACCGGCCATCTTTGCTGACCTCTTTCACCTATATGTTCATGCACGCCAGCACCGGTCACCTGGTAGGCAACATGATCTTCCTGTGGATCGTGGGCTGCATATTGGAAATGGGATTGGGGCGCATTCAGTACACGGTGCTGTATGTAATCGGCGGATTATTTGCGGGCTGGGCCTTCTGGCTGATATACATGGACAGCACCATCCCCCTGGTGGGGGCGTCGGGCGCCATTGCCGGGCTGATGGGGGCCTTTGCCGTATTATTCGGCAGGAAACGGGTGAAAATTTTCTATTACCTGGGATTTTATTTCAACTACATTAAAATTCCGGCCTTTATTCTATTGCCGATCTGGCTCGGGAAGGAATTTTACCAGCTATTTGGCGGGGGGGCCAGTCACGTGGCCTACGTAGCCCATATCGGCGGATTGGTCGGTGGTGCCCTTTACGGGCTGATTTGCCTGAAGCTGGCTCTGGGATTCGATCAGGACGTGATCAAGGATGCCCCCGTTGACGACGTTTCCCCCTTGATCGAAAAAGCTTTGAGGCACATTGCCGAACTGGATATGGAAACCGGGCGCAAGCTCCTTGAACAAGCGCTGGCCATGGACCCCGATAATATCGATGTCCTGACGCATTTGTTTAATGTATACAAATTAAATCCCGACGACCAAAAATATCATCAGGCAGCCCAAAAATTGCTTTTCGAGCTTAGCCGGAGTTATAATACCTATGAAAAAGCCCATCACATCTATGCTGATTATCTGAGCCATACCGGCCAGCCGCGCCTTTCCCCCCAGCTCTACATTCAGCTTTGCATCATGTTTGCGGCCTCAGGGCATCTGGATAATGCCGTCAAGATAATCACCATGCTGCTCAAAAAAGTGCCTGATTCGCCGGGGGTTCCAATGGCGCTGCTGAAACTGGGTCGAGCATACGGCCAAAAGGGGTTGGCCCAAAAAAGCAATCAGTGCCTGCAGCTGATATGCAACAAATACCCGAACTCCAGCGAGGCCCAGTTGGCGCGAAATTCTCTGCAGAAGAAGTAGACGTCGACTGGATGGGATACGATCTAGGCGCTTAGCCCTTTTTTCTGACAACATGTTGTAAGTTACCGAAGGTTTCAGGTGTCAGTGTTCAGGTGTCAGGATTTAGCACCCCGGTTCCCTGACACCTAAATTCGATAAATGACGCTATAGCTGACCCATTGGGGCCACTTTTCAAGCGCAGTCTCGAAAAAAGCATAGTTCCTGTAATCGGATTTTCCGTTTCTTGATTTTCATACGTCCTGTCCTTACTTTTCTTTTCAATATTGATATAGCCGCAAAAAGGGCGCAAAATTCACAAAAGTCAAATTCCCCTTTCAATATTTTCAATAGGTTGTGAAGTTAAAATTCGAGATTTTTGACTAATTACGAGGCTGTCAATATTTAGTTCTATGATCAAATCGCATGTTAAGTATTGGTGTTCAGCCACGAATTTTCACGAATTGACACGAAGAAAAACATAAAAAAATGCGAAGCATAAATTAATTAATCCGCGGCAGCTTCAATATGAATACTTCGTTCGGC
>JASJCE010000480.1 GCA_030066155.1 Desulfobacterales bacterium
CATGACCGGCCAGGGCTAACTCGGCCATGGCATTGGCATCCAGGTGGGCCTGGGGGAAGGAGACTCCGGCAGCGTCCATCAAGCCGTGACAGACAATGGATGTGGGGTTTCCCACCGGCGGCCGATCGCCCCTGCGGCCGTTGAACATGGCGGACATCACTAGATTGTACGGAGAAGATTTCATGGCAAATGACCGTTCAGCGGTTCAACGTTCAGGGTTCAGGGTTGAAAGGTTTCAGTGTTCAGTGTTCAGGTTTCAGGGTTTAAATGAAAGACCGCTGCGCTTAACGAGCGTTTCTCTTGAGGAGCGCTGCGCTTTAAGAGCACTATGTTTGAGGAACGCTGTGCTCGAATTCCTTATCTCAAGACCCGTAGGGACGATCATTAAGTCCCGCAGGGATGCTCCTCGAGGCTCGCAGAGTCGCTCTATTTAGAGTTTACTCTAAGAATATCTTCCCCGGATTCATCAGTCCTTTGGGATCGATCAGATTTTTGATTTCCTGCATCAAGTGGTAGCTTTCGCCGTGCTCGAGCTGCATAAATTTGCGCTTGCCAATCCCGATGCCGTGCTCGCCGGTGCAGGTGCCGCCAACTTTTACGGCCTCTTCAACGATCAGCTCGTTTATTTTTTCAAGGGTCGACCATTCTTTTTTATCGTTCGGATCCCCGGCCATGACAACGTGCAGGTTGCCGTCGCCGGCATGGCCGAAGACATAACCGGCCGCCTGGTGTTCGTCAACGAGATTTTGTGAAAAACCAATCATCTGCGGGTAGGTTGAAATGGGCACCGCCACATCCACTATCAGGGTTTCCTTTTTGGGATGGGCGCGGTGGATGGTTTCCCAGGCATCGTGACGGGCCCGCCACAATTCCCGGCGATCCTTTTCCGCAAACCCGAATTTAAATCCCGTGGCGCCGCATTCTTCGCACAATTCCCTGGCGAGATCGGCTTTTTCCTGCAGCGTTTTTTGGCTGACCCCATGGAACTCGCAGAAAAGAGAGGGCACTTCCGGAAGGTCCAGTTTTTTTTCGCGGTTCATTAGGTTAATCAGAACCGGCGGCAATAGTTCAAGGGCGGCGGGCTCGAGCCCGGATCCCATCAGAACCGCGACCGCTTTAGAAGCATCTTCAAGTTCGGCAAACGTTATAGTGGTGGCCAGATGATGAGACGGGATGCCGGTTAACTTGAGTGTTGCCTCGGTTGCCACACCCAGCGTTCCTTCCGAGCCCACAAACAGCCTTGTCAGATCATAACCGGAGGAGGATTTGTGTGCCTTGCCGCCGGTTTCAATCACGTTGCCCTGGGGAAGTACAACGGTAAGCTTCATGACATAATCTTTGGTGGCACCGTACTTTATGGTTTGAACCCCGGAGGCATTATTGGCGATCATGCCCCCGATGGTTGCATCCGCCCCCGGATCGGGCGGGAAAAACAACCCATGCCTGCCGGTCTGTCGATTCAATTCCTTGCGCAGCACCCCCGGCTGGACGTCGACCTGAAGGTCCCGGGGCCGGATATCGAGAATCTTATTCATGCGGGTCATATCCAGGACCAGACCGCCCCGGGTCGGCAAGGGATTGCCTTCTGTGCTGGTACCGGCGCCCCAGGGCGTAACCGGGATATCATTTGCATAGGTCCAGGACAGAATCCGGGCGACCTCCGCCGTGGTTACCGGCCAGATGATTCCCGCCGGCAGCGTGCCGCGGTGTGGGGAGATGTCGTGCTGATGAAGCTCGCGATTGGATTGACCGGTGGAAAAACGGTCGGAATCGACCATTTTGGATAATGCTGAAATTTGAGTTTGGGAGAATTCTTGCATGGTTTTATACTTTCAAATCGGTTGATTGGAATACAGATGTAAGGCTTATATGTACCTTGGTTTTCCGGCTTCCAGCATTAGTCCTTAAGCTGAAAATTGCTGATCGACCGAAAGCTATAGCACGGCCAAATAGGCAAGACAACATTCAATCAAAAAAAACACGGCTCAGGCTTGAATTCCGCAGAAATACCCAATATAAACTCGGAAGCGGAACTGGAAAAAATTCAACCATCGTTTTTTGAAAGGAGGAATGTTATGGCCAATTTTTTATTCGTATTAAGCCGCAACGACAATGAGCCTGCCACCCGGTGTTTTCAATTCGCTAAAATCGCCCATTCCAAAGGACACCAGACGGATGTGTTTTTTATCGATGGGGGTGTCACCTGGGCCAATAAAGACAGAAATTTGGATGAAAAGACAGCCACCGGTGACTGCCCGAACGATTATTTGCCCTATCTGGTTGAAAACCAGGTGCCCATCGGGGTCTGAATTCCCTGCGCCAATGCCCGTCAGGTTGACGAGGCTAAATTTTTCCCGAACATGGCGCTGGACGGCGGCCCCCATTTGATCGACATGGCTGCTGAAGCAAAGGTTTTTAACTTTTAGGGATTCGATTTTGTTATGCCGCGAAAAGGCACAAAAAGCGCAAAAATCCAACCCGGACAAGTCGAAAAGATTAGCCACAAAGGCACTAAGTCACAAAGACTAAAATTTTAACTTAATCTTCGTGTCATGTTGTTTTGGTGGCGAAAATATGCTGTTAGAAAATTCTTCGCAAATTTGAACGGCACGGGGTCGCCAAGCGAAGTAACTGTTATAAAACAGATTATTGTCAATTTTAGCCTAAAAAAGTAGGTCTATACTGAGTTTTTTAAGGGAAAAAAGGCGGGTTTATCTATAACATGGGATTTTACGAGACATTGGATCAAGTTTTGGCCCTTCTTAAAGCTCGTGGACGCGTTACCTATCGGGCCTTAAAACGGGAATTTGACCTGGACGATGCATTTATCGAGGATTTAAAGGAAGAACTGCTGTATGCTCAGCACCCGATTATAGAAGAAGACGGACGTGGTTTGGTCTGGCAGGAGCAAACTCCTTCCACGGTGCAAGATCCAATGCCGTTGTCCTACACACCACCCCATTTGGCCGATAAAATTCTTACCTCCCGCGGCGCCCTGGCAGGCGAGCGTAAACAAGTTACGGTAGTTTTCTGCGATTTAGCAGAATCCACCGCTTTAGCAGCCCGCCTGGGGCCGGAGCGCATGCATATCTTATTGAACAATTTTTTTGCTTTGGCACTGGACGAAATCCACCGCTACGAGGGAACGGTCAATCAATTTCTCGGTGATGGATTTATGGCCTTGTTTGGCGCCCCGGTTGCTCATGAAGATCATGCCAGACGGGCGGTGCTGGCTGCTACCGGGCTTCAGCGGACGCTGAAAAGCCATCATGCAGATCTGGGAGAACCCGACGAAGCGGAGTGCACCCTGCGTATCGGTATTAACACGGGCACGGTGGTTGTTGGCGGGATCGGTGACAACCTGCGAATGGATTATACGGCAGTGGGGGATACAACCAACCTGGCAGCCAGGCTCCAACAGATCGCCGAGCCCGGAGCGATTCTAATCAGCGATACGACCAGGCGGTTAGTGAAAGGGTATGTGCAGTTGAATGCGTTATCGCCGCTGCGCCTCAAAGGCATACGCGATCTGGTCGACGCTTTCGAACTTCAGGGTCTCAGCCGGCCGCGCTCACCCCTGATGGGACACGGCGATCGCACGCTGAGCGAGTTTGTGGGCCGCGCGCGTGAGCTGGCCGACCTGGAAAACTTGCTTAGCCGGTTGGAACGGGGAGAAGGGCACGTGGTTGGCATAGTTGGAGAGGCCGGCCTGGGCAAATCGCGTCTCGTTCATGAGTTCCGCAAGCGGTTGAAAAGCAAACAGTTGACGTTTTTAGAAGGCCGCTGTCTTTCCTACGGACGCACCATGCCGTATCATCCGCTACTCGATTTGTTGCGTCACAACTGTGGCATTACTGAGGGTGACAGTTCCGCGGAGATTTCGGTAAAAATTCACCTCAGTTTCAAGGAGCTGGGAATGACTCCTGACGAATGGGCGCCGTATCTGCAGCATCTTTTTGGCATCAAAGAGGGCACCGATGCTTTGGCGGACTTGAGCCCGGAAGCAATCAAGGCGCGTACATTCGAAATGATCAAACAGATGAGTCTTCAGGGCAGTCAGCGTCAGCCCCTCATCTTTGCGATCGAGGACCTTCACTGGATTGATACCACCTCCGAGGACTGCTTTAGCATGCTGGCCGAGAGCCTGGCAAGCGCACCGTTGCTGCTGCTGGTGACCCACCGGCCGGGGTATCGTCCGCCATGGATCGAACAATCCAACGTCACCCAGATTGGCCTGCAGCGATTGACTCCGGAAGATGGCGCGGCGATGATCCGAACCTACTTTGCTCGTGAACAATTCCCGGATCATCTGACGCAGATGATCCTGACCAAGGCCGAAGGAAATCCCTTCTTCCTCGAAGAGCTGACCCAAGCCATCCTGGAGTCCGGTGACGACCAGGCCAACTTCACTGTGCCAGACAACATCCAGGGCGTGCTGATGGCACGAATCGATCGCCTGCCGGAGCCGTCTAAACAGCTGTTGCAGACGGCCTCGGTTTTGGGACGGGAATTTACCTTAGATCTTTTGAAGGCAATCTGGGAAGGAGCCGGTCCGTGTGAACCATTGCTGCAGGAGCTTATACGGCTGGAATTTCTCTACGAGCGCATGGACGCCGAGGGGCAATACTATACCTTCAAGCACGCCCTGACGCAAGAAGTTGCCTATGCCAGTCTTTTGACAACGTACCGTCAGGCCTTGCATGAGGCGACAGCTGTAGCGCTTGAGCGATTATATGAGGTCCGACTGGGAGATGTCTATGATCGGCTCGCTTATCATTACTCCTGCGCTGAGAATGCCGCCAAAGCCGTTGAGTTTCTGACACTCTTTGCGGAGCAGACAGCACGCGGCTATGCGCACGTTGAAGCCGTCACTGCGCTGCAAGAGGCACTGGTCCATGCGCAGCAGCTGCCGGAATCGCAGCGTGATCGTCAGATCCTGGATTTGGTCTTGAGGATCTCGCACTCTTTATATTTCCTGGGACGCTTCCAGGAGATGCTCGAAATCCTTTTGCAGCAGCAGGAGCGGTTGGAGCAGCTCAATGATCCAACCATCGCAGGCCCCTACGCCCTCTGGCTGAGCCATGCCTTGAGCTACACGGGCGATTACAGCCTGTCCGTTCAGTGGGCGCGGCGGGCCATCGATTTGGCCCAGCAGTGCAACGATCTGGCAACCTTGGGCAAAACCTATTACGTGTTGGCACGCAACGGTCTCTTTCTGTGTCAATTCACTCAGGGTATTGAGTATGGCCGCAAGGCCGTTACGCTGCTTGAACAAACCAGCGAGTCTTGGTGGCTGGGGCTGTCGCATTGGATTGCGGGCATCACCTATGCCTTTTGGGGTGAACTGATGTCAGCCTGGGAACCCATCGCAAGTACGCAAGCCATCGGCGAAACCATCGGGGATCCGCGTATCCTATGTTACGCAGGGTGGAGCAAAGGTGTCGCAGCGAACCTTAGCGGCGATTGGGAGACCGGGATTGCCGCATGTCAGGAGAGCCTGGCACGCTCGCCGGATCCGGTAAATACTGCGATTGCGATGATGTCTTTGGGAGAGGCGTATCGAACCAAAGGGGATGCCACAGTTGCCATGCACTGGTTAGAGCAATCGGTCGAATCGTTTAGCCGGTTTGGTTTTCGCGCGATGCAAAGCTGGAACCAGGCTTTGCTCGCCGAGGCGCATCGCATGCTCGATAATCTCGCCCGGGCACGCGAACTGGCATCCCAGGCTTTGGATATTTCTCAGGATATCAAGTATTGGTTTGGGGTTGGTACTGCGCAGCAAACCCTGGGCCGCATAGCCATATCTGAGGGGAGCCTGGCCGACGCCGAACGGTTCCTGCATGAGGCCCAGCAGACCTTTGCCACTATCCAGTG
>JASJCE010000481.1 GCA_030066155.1 Desulfobacterales bacterium
ATCGACTCGTCATTATCCTTCCTGCAAGAAAAGAAGGCGAAGCTTGGGGGATAACCCCTGACCAATTTCCGCAACTGAACAGAGACATGGTTTTTGACAAGTAGAGGAATCAAAGGATTTCAGAGGTCAGGAAGCAGATTTGGAGCGATTATTGCCTGTCGAATATTCAGGTGGCTATTCGTTCCAAAGATCCAGCACCAGTCTGCGGCTAAGATCCAGATATTTCCAAAGCATTATCGGATCATCACAAAATACTTCCAATGTGATCGTTTCATCATAGCCAATCGCTTTCAATGACCGCATAACACTTTCCCAGTTGATGTTGCCCACGCCGAGCGGCATGTGATGGTCGTTGCTCGATCGGTTGTCAGAGAAGTGGACATGCACGATGTCGCTTCCCAGTTCCTTACATATAATGTCGTAATTTTGGCGGCCGATGTTGGCGTGTCCGATATCGAGATGCAGCTTCAACCCGGGCACCGACTGCAAAATCGTTTGCAAGGTACTGGCCCGATCAAACGGGGCTCTGAAATTCTCGAAGACCACGGTTAACCCATGGTCGTTGGCCATTTCGACAATGGGCTGCAAGGCCTCGATGTTCCAATCGACCAACCCGGTTTTCATGGCTGGCGGACAAAAATAGCAGGGATGAATATTCATGATGCGGGCGCCCAGGGCGGCAAATATCCGGGCACAACGCGCCAATTCGGACAGACAGGCATCTCGTATGCCCGGAAGCGGATATGCATACGGCAGACAGGGGTCCGTGTGCCCGGTGACGGAAATGTGGTAGTGGTCTAAAATGGACTGCATCCTTTGCGTATCGATATCCCATGCTGCCGGTCCCTCAATCGTCAGGTCAACGAAATCAAATCCGGCCTCGCCAATGGCGGCGACCTCATCATAGACGGATCTTTTCGGATTGTTCATGACACCGAGTTTCACGGGTAATCACCTCATCAAAATGACAAATGACGATTGACGAATGTCGAATGTTCGAAATTCGCCTCGGCTTTCATAAACTGTTTTACCAATTGGTGCAAGCCCCAGATCATACAATTATTTTATTTGTCGAGGTATCGACGGACAGTTGGTTGAAATTTGCGTACGCAGTGGTGAGGCGAATTAATCCTATGGATGATATATAAATGGAATTGTGAATTAGCCAAAAACCAAGAATTGCATTTTTGTTGAACCGATTTTCAAAATATCGAGGTTTTCGAGTTTCGCGGATTTGTTGATGGTTTGGTTATTGACTTTTGGCTTGGAGATACCGCCCACATAATTTATGTACCAGCCATCCTGCATGCGGTTGATGACGGCGGCGGTTTTCCCGACGCCCATACCTTTAACCCGGACCTCCGAATTGACATCCTTTCCGATTCTGATCATTTTGGCATTGAGCTGAAGGTTTTGCTTTTTACCGGTCAGGAAGGATAGTACCCCTGTTTGTTCGGTTTTGTTCGGTGTTTCTGCCGGGTTTGGTTTACCATCGGAGGTTTCATCGGCTTGTTTTCTTTTTACCAGTTCTCGGAAGCTTTTGGTATCGATCCGCATGGTTTTGGTATTGCCGAACTGCCTGATCTTTTCGGGAGCGCAGTCAATCGGGTTGGAAAACTTCAATGTGTGCTTGCCGACGGTTATAATGTCGCCATCATTCAGCCAGTGCGATTTGGTTTGTTCGTCATTAACGAATGAGCCGTTCTCGCTTTGCAGATCCACGAAGAGATAATCGTTTCCGATGGATTCGATTTTGGCGTGTTGGGCAGACACGGCGAGGTTGTCAATCACGATATCATTGACTGAATTTCTGCCGATCAGCAGGCTGTCGCCCGCACCTATGGAATACTGGTTAATTCCCTTGTCTTTGAATGATAGTTCGATGGTTGCCATATTCACCTGTCTCAGACGATGGTTGGATAACATTTTTTGTAACAGCTGATATAAAGCCGGGGTTTATAATCAAATTATCGTCACTTTTGGCCAAAACATTAGTCGGGAACTAATATTTTTCACTAGATTTCAGCATGATGCTTTTCGTTTGGCGTTGTCTCACCCGCAAAGGCGGGATGACCTATCTGATCATATAAATCAGCGGTAGTCCTCCGGCAAACGAAAAAAATGAATCAGTGTACTACTAATGTGGTGAGATCAAGCTTTCGTCAGGGCTTCAATAGATTATACGTTACCGTATTTGCGAAACAATGTACTAAGGCAAGATCATGTCGGCGCTGTTGCCGTATCACGGGTCAACCGATTACATCAGGTCTCTCAAGTTGGTCAGCCTGAGGACCATTTCATTGTGGTTATTCTCGGCAGCGGTTAAATAGGCCTGCAGATCGGGAATTGATTCAGGATCGCAGCTGGTAACCGTCCCGGCAAATCGGACTGAAATCGGTATATCTTTGATAAAAATCGGGTCGTCGTGCAATTTTTTTCGAATTCGGCGCAAGGCGATCCGGGCATTCTTGCCGTCCGTCATGGGCAATAATACGACAATCATTTTCTTGTTCAGAATGCCGACGATATCCGATCCCCGCAAGAGGTTAACCAATTGACCCATGATGGACTGGCTAATGTCATTATTGTTCACGGTACCTGCCGGAATGGGCTTTTCCGGTTTTAAGTCGAGTACCGAGAATGTGATGGTCGAAAACGGCGTCCCGTAGCGTTGGGTTCGGTTGATCTCTTTTTCGATGAACAACAGCGTATTGATATAATTTAAAACCCCGTTGGGAAGTTCCTTTTTCGTTTTTGGTTTTTGTCGTTGGGCTTTAATCTTTAATATTTCATCGCGAATCTGTTGAAAATTGTTTTCGTCGATGCTGCTGTTTTCGATACCCTTGCGAACTTGCGCCAATATTTTCTGCAGCTCGTCGCCTTCTTCAACACTTTCCTCCAGCATTTGGAAAACGGTCGTTTGGCCGATGTCCGGCTCGATGTCCGCAGGCGGGTCACCGGCCGCCACATTATTATCAAGTTGTAATATGAATTTATCGATTCGGTCTCCAAGTCTCTTTTCAACCGCTAGCAGGACGTCCTCGTTGAGCTCTTTCGTTTTCAGTTTGGTCACCAATTTGGATCCCAATTCTACCAGTACGTCCCTTAGTATGCTGTCCTTCCCGTCTTGGCTGCCATCCGGCAATTCCCCTGCAAATGTGGAGCCCATCCGTTCAATGTAGTCAACCATGAGTTCGGTCAGGATTTTCTTATCGCCGGTACCATTTCGAATCTCAGACGCCAGGTATATCAACTCGGCTGCCCCGTCCGGATCTACCTTCAGGTCCTGGATCAACTTTTCACTGTCGACACCGATTTTTTCTGCGCCTTTCTTCAATTCGTCCGAAAGCCGGTCACTTTCCAATTCGGTGCTGATTTCCTTCATCAGTTCAATGAAATCCTCAGTTGACATGCCTTCCGACAGCATGGCGTCCTTGAGTTTGGGCAGGAGCCGCTGTAAATCTCGGGGATTGGGTATCATCCGCCGCAATATGTGCCCCAATCGCTGGACGGATATGGTTCCCTTCTGATATTCATCTTTGGCCAGCTGGATGATCACCTGGTCTGAAATTTCATCGGCTTCGGCAATGATCTGACTTTCATTTTCGTAGATTACCCCCAGTGCTTTTTGCTCCTCTATGCCGGCCAGCAACTTGGCCTTCATTTCAAAAACGGCTTCGGCTATATCCGGGAGGTTGACGTCCTCTGCACCTTGATCCAGATTCCCGACTTCTTCCTTCAGCTTGATCAATTGCTGCTCGATGATTGGCCCGGGGCTGTACTGCATATCGTTATTGTTTTGGCTATGCGAGAGATCTTCCGCAATGAGCTGGTCCGAAAGTTTGGCCGGATCTTCGACCAGGCTCTGCAGAGAAATCGATTTTTCAAATTCTTCCAAAACAATACTATGTGTTATTCGGTTGAGCACTTCTTTAACCATCACATCGCGGGCGTTTCCCTTGGCGTCTGACTTAAAATCGTCTAATTCCTCCTTTAAAATCAATTCTTCGTCCGAGTTCATCTTCTTAAAAAAAACATAGTTGACTTTTACCTTGGAAACACCGCTGGACGCGACTTTTGCCTTCAATTCATCAATATTGCGAAATTGTTTCGAGTCACCAAATATCCTGAAGAACTTTGTAAGTTCACCTTCCTCGAGACCGGCATCAAAAGATATCGATTCAATTCCTTGCTTTTTAAAGTGGGCGACCATTCGCGAGGTATTGAGCCGCGAATCAAATGGTTCGTCTTCCACAAATAAATGGTCGTGGCTCATTATGATGACAATCGGCGTATGGTGGCTCAGGCCGTCACTTATCGTTTGGTAAAATTCACCGATAGCCTCTTTTGTGTACGGATGATCCATGGCATACATTGTCACCCGGTTGAAAACCAGACAGAACGTTCGGCCGATCGTGACAAAAATTTTATTTTGCTTTCGATCATTGATTTTTCGTCGTTGTTGGATCATTTTTACAGTACCCTTCTTTGATACCATTGAAGGTCTTTGACATATTCGCTGCAGGTCGCGTATCGATCTTCAGGCTTGTAGGCCGTAGCCTTTTTTATTATTTTGTCCATATCTTTACTGAGCACCGGATTCATTTCGGAAGGCTGCCTCAGAAACAGTCCCTTGTCATTTAACAGCTTTTGCTCGAGAAGTGCCTCATAGGAATCAAATTTGGGTATCGGCAATTCTGCCACGAGCATTTGAAACAGCATAATTCCCGCTGCATAAATGTCCGTCCTTGCATCGACTTTGGTATCAATGATTTGCTCGGGCGCCATATAAAGCGGAGAGCCTGCGGTGATCGGTCCTCCGTTGGCCTGACCGCGGGCTACCCGGGCTATTCCGAAATCAGTTATCAGCGGTCTGCCTGTGTGTTTTTCGACCATAATGTTATCGGGCTTGATATCCAAGTGGATGATACCCTGGGCGTGCGCGTAGTTCAGCGCATCCAGTACATGGATAATGGTTTCAATCGTTTGTTTTACCGGTAAAATTCGTCTCGACGGCAATATTTGCTTTTGGTGAATTCTTAATATATTTGAAAGCGTTGTCCCCTGCACAAGCTGCATGGTGAAGAAAAGGAAATTTTCGGTCTCACCGACTTCATAGATCTGGATGATGTTTGGATGTGATAAAATGGCTGCCGCTTCGGCTTCGATTTGAAACGACTCTATTTTGTGACGGTCCAGGTTAATCTTCGGCAACACTTTAACCGCGATCTGACGCTTCAGCGTCCGTTGATAACCGATAAACACGACCGCCATACCGCCCCGGGCGAGTTCCTTTACAATGGTCGCGGTGCCGATATTTTGTCCGATGAATTGATCACTATCTAAGTTTGCGATTACACTCATATTATATGCTGTTCCCCAAACCGCATGAACGGCAGACGATCAATAGAACGCGTATGATTGACGGTGTCATGGTCTGGTATCAACCAGTATTTGTGCAGACCAGCGGCAACTCTGTACATTAACCCTATCGGTCATTTGAGCAGATAACTTTATAAAATCTTTGGAAAATAAATAGGATATTAACATGCCCCAGGCCCATTCCATCTGACGGGTAAGGATCTGATCGTTTCGATTCAAAAAAATATTAGCTGAATGCCGATTCACCAGCCTGAATACGGTAACGCCAATTTCGGCAACCTCCTCTGCCGGACACCGTGGCAACTAATTGACATTTTTGGCTGTTGATGCTTTAATGATGAATAATATCAGAAAGTTTTAGGCAGTCCAGCATCAGCAACTCACGCGAACCAGGTAGATCAACGGACCCATTTATGAATGATTTAAAACAGCTTGAAGCCGAGTTAAGCCTGGCAACGCTTGTCAAAAATAAATTTTTGACCAT
>JASJCE010000482.1 GCA_030066155.1 Desulfobacterales bacterium
AAACGGCTGCGGATTCGCCGAAGCCGGATTGAGCTTCACCCAGAAAATCCTGAGTTCGAGACGATTATTCCCGACACGGCACAGTTAAGCTTGCTTGGGAAAGTCATCGAGCTGCATCGTTATCTGGATCGGTCGTGAGCGATTATGTCTCCATAAACTTTTTGGCAGATACGGAACATTTTTCCGCACCTTCCAATCCGCATCTTATCGAAAAGCCAACAGCCTGGTGTCTGGCAACTTTTTCCGGCCGACTATCTGAATTGTCCGGTGGGCCGGCCGGCTCATCCCTTTCTCTTGTCCTGCGTCTTGTGCTTGAAGCCCAAAAGCAGAACGAACCGGCAGCCTGGATTACCAGCCGCAAAAGTACATTTTTCCCGCCGGATGTCGCCGACAACGGTGTCGATCTCTCGGCCCTGGCCGTGGTTCGAGCCCCCAATTGCATCGCAGCTGCCCGGGCAGCAGAACATCTGCTGCGATCGGCAGCCTTTGGTCTGCTGGTGCTGGACTTCGGGGCCGAGGCCCGGCTGCCGCTGGCCGTTCAGACGCGCCTGGCTGGACAGGCCAGACGCAATGACGCAGCTCTTGTGTGTCTGACAGAAAAACCTGAAAATCTGGCTTCAATCGGTTCCCTCGTTTCGCTCCGAGCCCACGCTCAGGCTCATCAGCGGCAAGGCCGACACTTTCGCAGCCAGGCCCGAATTATCAAGGATAAACGTCAAGGACCGGGCTGGTCACATGTGGAGGTTTACCGTGGACCGGATGGCCTGTGTTAATCTTCCGAATCTCCCTATCCAACTATTGCTGCAACGACATCCGGATTGGCGCGAACAGCCGGTGGCTGTGGTCGATTTCGACAAACCCCAGGGAACCATTCTGTGCGTAAATGACTGCGCGCATGTTTTAAAAGTCAGACCGGGAATGCGATATGCTGCCGGCCTTTCACTGGCTGGTGATTTGCGGGCCTCGGTGGTATCCGGCAAAGAAATCGATCGGATGGTTGGCCTGGTAAACGAATGCCTCGGTTCGCATAGTCCGCGGGTTGAACCCGCATCCGGCGAACCCGGCGTATTCTGGCTGGATGCTAGCGGTATCAAAAGGCTCTACGGGACTCTGGAGGAATGGGTGCACCGGATCCGGACAGATCTGGAGCACATCCGTTTTAGCGCCACAATTGTGCTGGGCTTTAGACGGTTTGCGACTTATGCGCTGGCGAAAGCGCGTCGGGGAATGGTTATTCTAAAAAGTCCGCTTGAAGAGCAGACCGCCGCCCTTGCCGTGCATCTGGACTGTCTTGCGCTTGAAACGAAAACCCGAGATCTGTTATTGAAGCTGGGCATTAAAACTGTCGGGCAGTTTGTTCAGCTGCCGCCGACGGGGATAGCCAAACGCTTCGGCCCGCAGGTTGAACAGCTGCACAAAATGGCCCGCAGTAAACTCGATTTGCCACTTACACCGATAAGATACAAAAAACCGCTCAGCGGACAAAAGGTATTGGATTACCCCGAAACAGATGTCAATCGGCTTGCCCTTACAGTTCAGCAGCTGCTCGATCCAATCCTTCAAACCTTGGCCAAACAGGGCCGTCTGGTGAGCGAGTTAAAAATTCGGCTGCAATTCAGTCGGATCGACAGTCATACCGAAACCCTGCGCCCGGCAGCACCCACCCGTGACGATCGCCTGTTGCTCGATCTGGTCCGTTTGAGGCTTCAGACCGTCCACCGTCTGCCTGACGGCGTGGTCGAAATAGAGCTGACGGCCCGAGGTGTCAACGCCATTGCCCGGCAAAACAATATTCTGGAGGTTCGGCCCAAACGGGATCTGGACGCGGCTAATCGGGCTCTGGCCAGGGTGCGGGCCGAGCACGGCGAAGAATCGGTCGTGTGCGCTCAGCTGCGTGACGCTCATCTTCCTGAAGCACAATACGCCTGGCAGCCATTGCAAACACTTGAACCAGCAAAACCGCGCTCGATCCATATCGGCTGTTCGATTCGCCGGATTAAATTCCGGCCGCAGTTACTCCGTGGCTGGGCAAAACTTCAAAAGGATTCGCTGGCGGAAATGCGCCCCGAACTAAACCAGGTTACCGTTCTGCGCTCATTCGGTCCCTTCATGGTATCCGGCGGCTGGTGGCGACAGTCTGTAGAGCGGGCCTATTTTTATGCCGAAATGCAGTCGGGTGAAATAATCTGGATATACTATGACCGACTCCGGCGTCGCTGGTTTCAGCAAGGACGGGTGGAATAAAAATTGGCTTACATTCCGTTGTGGTGCAAAAGCAATTTTTCCTTTCTGGAAGGCGCCAGCCATCCTGAGGAGCTGATTGAAACGTCAGCCAAATACGGGCTGCCGGGAATGGCCCTAACCGACCGGGACGGGATGTACGGCATGGTGGAAGCCCATCGCAAGGCCGGTGAGCTTGGTATTGATTTGATCGTCGGTTCCGAAATAACCATTGAAGACGGCACCAACGTAATTTTGCTGGCAATGAATCGCACTGGATACGCCAACCTCTGCCGTTTGATCACTAAAGGAAGGCTTCGGTCGGAAAAAGGGAATAGTCTTGTCAGATGGAAAGATGTTTTTGAGTATGCCGGTAACCTGATCGCACTCTGGGGTGGTGACCGAAGCCTGCTGGCCGGTATGGCCGAGCCCTTTTTTATCGCCCACCAGCTGCGCGAGGTGTTTCAGGACCGGATTTACGCCCTGCTCAGCCGACACCGGCTATCGGCTGAACCACCCCAGGAAGAGCGCCTTCTGCGACGCGCTGCGCGGTATCGATTACCGGTAGCAGTCGCTGTTGAAGTGATCTACCACCATCCCCATCGTCGTCAACTGCAGGATGTTTTAACCTGCATTAAGCATAAAACAAAGCTTGTGGATGCCGGCCGTTTGATTCGGGCCAATGCACAGCATGCGGTTTTGTCCGCCCCGAACTTTGCAAAATTGTTTCATGATCAACCCCGGGCAGTTGCCCGAACCCTGGAAATTGCCAAACGCTGCTGCTTTTCTCTATCCGATATACGATACCGTTATCCGTCCGAGAGATTGCCTGATGGCACAACGACCAACCAGTGGCTGCGGCAGCTGACATTAAAAGGCGCACTCGTTCGCTACAACGATACGATACCGGCGGAGGTGAAACAACAGATCGAAAAAGAGCTCGATCTGATCGATGAGCTTGACTACTGCGGTTACTTTCTGACCATCTGGGAGATCGTGAGCTTTTGTCGCCAGCACGACATCCTCTGTCAGGGGCGGGGATCGGCGGCGAACTCGGCGGTCTGCTACTGCCTGGGCATTACCGCGGTGGATCCGGTGCGCATGGGACTTCTGTTTGAGCGGTTTCTATCGCGCGAACGCTCCGAGCCCCCCGACATCGATCTCGATATCGAACATGAGCGACGGGAAGAGGTGATTCAGCATGTCTATCGCAAGTATGGCCGCAGCCATGCCGCCATGGTGGCCAATTTTATTCGATACCGGCCGAAATCCGCGGTCCGGGAAGTGGGCAAAGTTCTGGGAGTACCTGAAACTGCCCTGGACCGGTTGTCCAAGCTGTTGCCGTGGCGTGGTGAAATACCCGAGCAGACTCTGGCTCAGGCCGGTCTAGATCCAAAACTGCCGGTTCATCGGCATCTGCGGCGTTTGGCCAACGAAATCATCGACTTCCCAAGACACCTATCAATCCATTCCGGTGGATTTCTACTCGGCCATGAGCCGGTATCGACGGTGGTCCCCATTGAAAACGCCGCCATGGCGGAACGCACGGTAATTCAATGGGACAAGGACAGTCTGGAAGCGCTGGGACTATTCAAGGTGGATCTGCTGGGTCTGGGGGCTCTGCGTCAGTTGCATCTTGGTTTTGATTTGATCAAAGACCATTACGGGTTAATCTACAGTATGGCGACGATACCCCAGAAGGACATTCCTACTTTTGATATGATCTGCAGATCAGACACAGTCGGCGTCTTCCAGGTCGAAAGCCGGGCCCAGATGGCCATGCTGCCGCGTCTCAAGCCTCGCCGATATTATGATCTGGTTATTGAGGTCAGCATCGTGCGGCCCGGTCCCATCACCGGAGGCATGGTACATCCTTATTTGAAACGGCGCGAAGGATTGGAGCCGGTGGTTTACCCGCATCCCTCCCTCAAACCCGTGCTTGAAAAGACCCTCGGGGTGCCTTTGTTTCAGGAGCAGGTGATTCGATTGGCAATGGTTGCCGCCGATTATTCACCCGGTGAAGCCGATCAATTGCGGCGCGACATGGCCGCCTGGCGCCGCAGCGGACGGATCGATCGGCATCGTGAACGACTTATCCGGCGCATGATTGCCAAAGGCATCGCCCGAGAGTTTGCCGAGCGGGTATTTGAGCAGATCCGGGGATTCGGGGAGTATGGATTTCCGGAAAGCCACGCGGCCAGCTTTGCTTTAATCGCATATGCGTCAGCCTGGATGAAGTGCCATTACCCGGAAGTATTTGCCTGTGCTCTGCTAAACGCCCAACCCATGGGATTTTACTCTTCAGCTTCCATCGTCAATGATGCCCGGCGGCATCGAGTTCAGGTTCGCCCGGCAGATGTGAAGCAAAGCAACTGGGACTGTACCCTTGAACCGGCTTCTCAGGGCCCCTACCGGCATGCGATTCGAATGGGGCTGCGCTACATCAAAGGCCTGGGCACAGCGGATTGGCATCGCATCGAGCAGGCCCGATCCAGCCAAGAATTCAGCTCTCTTGAAGATTTTGTGTCCCGCAGCGGATTAAACGAGGGGTTAACCACCAGCCTGGCCGAAGCCGGTGCCCTGTCCGGATTCGACAGCAGTCGCCGCAGCGCCATTTGGCAGATCAAGGGCCTGATCAGGGAACCGCAGTCACCGCCGGCTTTAAAGCCGATCGAGAATCTGCCGGCCTTCGAGGAATTGGATTCATTCGAGACAATCGATTGGGACTACCGCACCATGGACCACAGCGTTCGGGGTAATCCCTTGAGTACACTGCGGAAAAAGCTGCAGGCCAGTAACCTGCCGGATGCCCGAGATGTAGGGAGGCTGCCCAACGGCCGTCAGGTGTGCTATGCAGGAATGGTTATTTGCCGCCAGCGTCCCGGCACAGCATCCGGTGTTGTTTTTTTAACCCTCGAAGATGAAACCGGCTTTGTCAATGTGGTGGTCTGGAGCCGGGTATTTGAACAATACGCAGTGCTCATCAAATCATCCAATTTTTTGGGCGTCAGCGGCGTCCTTCAGAAGGAAGATCAGGTGGTACACGTCATTGCCGAACACTTCTGGGATCCTCAAGCCCAAATTGGTGTCCGGCCTGCCAGCGGCGGCAGTCGAGACTTCCACTAGGCCGGGCATTTCGCATGAATCTTTATCTATAAAAAAGCGAACCGCAGAATATCGAATATCGATGTCGAAGGGTGGTATCGCTTCGCTCAGTCTAATATTGAAAGAAAAAGAGGAATGGATTCCTTTTTAATTTAAAAAATGGACAGGATAAACAGGATCGTTAGGATTATGCGGCCTTCGGCCGAAAGGCCCCTCGCCGCAGGCGAAAAAAATCATGATAATCTTGTAAATCCTGTCTATAAAAAGATAGATAAAATCGAATCCATTCCATTTCCCTTCATCTATTTGAAGTTTCATATTAATTAAACATCTTCATCACAAGTAACCGGCCTGCCGTCAAGTTTCCAAATTTCAATTTAAATTTATTTAGAAAAAGAGCTTGACATACCATACATTTGTACAGTATGTTTCATCTTGCCGTACAAATGTATGGTATTTGAAGTATTACCGCATTCTGTGTTTGACGCTAATTCCAGCTTTTAGCATTCCGCTAACAGATCCGTCGGCTTCCT
>JASJCE010000051.1 GCA_030066155.1 Desulfobacterales bacterium
ATTCTGCTGGTGGAGGACAACGAAATCAATCTGGAAATCATGCACAGCCAGCTAAATTCCCTCCAATTTAGCGTCGATACGGCGGTTAACGGGAAGGATGCACTGAGGAAATTTCAGCAAAATGATTATGATGTTATCCTGACCGACATCGAGATGCCGGAGATGAATGGATATGAGTTGACCGCCGCCATACGTCAATCAGAGAAAGATTCCGAGACTTCGATTCCGATCCTGGCCATCACTGCCAGCGAGTTTGATCTGAACGAGGATCGGGCCCATTCCCTCGGATTTACCGGTTACATGCTGAAGCCGCTTGATCTCGAATTGTTAAAATCGAAATTTGCGGGTATCGTGCGCGGTCATGGCATAAAGAAATCCTGACATCACAATTCGCCTATTAATGGTCAAAGATGATTTGACATTAATCGTGTTGCACTATAATACCTGAATTTTAGTTTTGTAATCATCGCACTCTGTCATAATAGTTGCTTTCAGTATATCCCGCAACTCATGATAGGAAAGCAAAAATAAGACTCAAAAAGGGAGAAAATCAATGAAAAAGCTGGTTTTACTGGTACTTGTTTCGGTATCGCTGCTGATGATCGTGAATGTTGCTGTGGCCGGAAAGGCGATGGATCGCATTCTCAAAAAAGGGCAACTGCTTATCGGGACCACCGGCTCTCAGCCGCCTCTGAATGTTACCGATAAAAATGGAAAAATAATCGGCTATGACGCGGATATCGCAAGGCTGATTGCCAGCAATCTGGGCGTGGAACCGAAATTTGTTGTGAGGCCCTTTGCGGAGCTGTTGCCGACTCTCGAGTCCGGCAAAGTCGATATGGTTATCTCGAGTATGACCATGACCCTTGAGCGCAACCGCTCCCATGTATTTGTCGGTCCCTATTACGTTTCCGGAAAGGGGATATTGACGAAAACCCAAACCATCAGTGTCCTGCAGCAAGCCGACGGATTGAATAATTCGGAATTCAAGGTGGCCGCTCTGAAAAAATCGACCAGCCAGGCCTTTGTCGAGAAGTCCGCGCCGAAAGCACAACTGATAACAACGAAATCCTATGATGAAGCCATCGATATGCTGATGAAGGACAAGGTCACTGCAGTCGTTGCGGATTATCCGTTTTGTGCCTTTACCGCTTTCCGCCATCAGGATCAGGGACTGGTTTCCGGCCAGTCGAAGTTTACGGTTGAACCGCTGGGCATTGCCATACCCGAGGACGTGCTGCTGATCAACTGGCTCAGCAATTTTCTGAACCTGCTGGAAGCCAGTGGACAATTAAAGGGGCTTACCGAGAAGTGGTTTCAGGATGGTGCCTGGATCAAAGAACTTCCATAGATAGAACCGTGTGATCCATAGAGCATTGGGGGGAGGTCATATAATGTCATCTTTGAAGATTTTGGCTTTCGGGCTGGCGGTACTGACGGCGGTGACTTTTGCCGGATGCGGGGGAAGTAAAACTGAAGTTAAGTCGGAACCCACCACCGTTACAACCACGCTCGGGCAGGAACTGCAGGATCTGGATAAAGCCTACAAGGACGGAATCATAACCGAAAAAGAATATGAAAAGGCCAAAAAAGCCCTGATCGAGAAAAGAACCAAATAAATTCTTGGGATCGCTGAAAGAACGCGATCCCAAGAATTTATGCATAAAATTTATGCTTTTTTAGAATATATCGAGTCAAGATTCTTAACCGCAGGAGGCCATGCAGTGCATAAACGGTTGCTGAAGTTTGGATTAAGTTTCTCAATCTTTTACATCGTCCTTACAGTCGGCTGTGGAACGCCTTTCAAACCTCGGCCTGTGGGGGAGGTTGCGTTTAAGGAGCGTATGCAAACCCAGGTTGACGGCAACTATCGGGTAAAGGCAGCGGTCTTGAGCGCCGAGGAGACGGAGGCTGTATTTGGTTTTGCCCTTTACAAAAAGGGAATCCAACCGATATGGCTGGAAATCGAAAACAAGGATGACAAACCGACCTGGTTTCTGCCGTTCAGCGTCGATCCGGATTATTTCCCACCACTGGAAGTAACCTACCCGTATCACCGCACCTTTGATAAAGAATATAACGATAAAATTGATCGGCATTTCCTTGATCGGGCCATGGGGCTTTATCTTGCGCCGGGATCCTCACGGGCGGGCTTTGTCTTTACCAATCTGGAACTGGGCACCAAGAGCTTCAATCTGGACCTGGTTGGTGATGACAATTTGCCCCATACATTTACGTTTTTTATACCGGTCCCCGGTATGCGCTCAGACCATGAAGATGTCGATTTCGACAATTTGTATTCTACCAGCGAAATGGTTACATACAATGAGGTTGAATTCAGAAAAGCCCTGCAGAACATGCCCTGCTGTGCGACCGATCAGGACGGCACCCGGACGGGCGCTTCCATCAATGTGGTTATTATCGCCAATGGCGAAGACCTGTTGCGGGTCCTGATTCGAAGCGGATGGAATGAAACGGCCTCTTCTACTGCAGACGCTGCCACGAAAAAGAAGATATCAGCTCAAATTCCGGATGGGTATCGATACGACCCCATGGAACGGCTCTATTATTACAGCCGCCCCCAGGATGCGTCCTTTCGCGAGCCGCGGGTAGCCGGCTTTGAACGCAACAAACTCCGTCTGTGGCTGTCCCCCATGAAATTTGAAGGCAAGGAGGTTTGGGTGGGACAGGCAAGCCGCGAATATGGCAAACGCTCTTCCGGCGGATTTATTCAAAAACTGGATTTGGATGAAGTGAGGAGCTATTTGATTCAGGATATGTGGTACGCGCAGGGGGTTAAGAAATTTGCTTTTGTCCGGGTCAATGGCGCCGAATCCGACATTTCCCGGCCGAAACAGACGTTCAGGGGAACCACCTACATTACTGACGGATACCTTGTCGTAATCTGGCTGGCCGAAAAGCCTGTTTCGCTATCGGATGTCGAACTGGTCGACTGGGAATTACCCCCGGAGGCGAAGGGGGGAATTGAAGATTGAAGAATTATGGTTCGCCTTCGGCGGGTCATATTTTAAACTAATAGTTTCGGCGATCAGAAATTTAGGGCTTTTCTTTCAATCCAAAGGCAATAATCAATTTATGGGGGTTTTCACCATGTCAGTTGTAAAGCGGCCGTTTTTTAAATATTTTGCCGTTATAACCGGCATTTTACTCCTTGCCGGTTGTGCATCACCTTTCAAGCCAAAACCGCAGGATGACGTGGGGTTTTTGAAGCGGGCTCAAACCCAGCAAGATGGTGGTGTCATTGTTTCGGCCGCAGTTCTTACCGCTCAGGAGAGTGTCGAAAAATTCGGCGCCAACCTGTACCGTCGCAATGTACAACCGGTTTGGCTGGAGATTGAAAATACTACCGAGCAAAACCAGACCTTCCTGCCCCTGGGATTGGATCCCATTTACTTTACGCCGCTGGAGTCCGCCTATCTCAATCGACCAGCTATTCGAAAAACCGATCACGAGACCATGGACCAGTATTTTTACGCCAGAGGTATTCGAACCTTTATCCCGCCTGGCGGCAAAACAAGCGGATTTGTTTACTCCTACCTCGATGAAGGAACCAAGGCCTTCAATGTCGATATTATCGGAGAAGACAAAGTCATCCGGAATTTTACGTTCTTCATTCCGGTTCCCGGCATCAAAGTCGATCATCAAAATGTGGACTGGGAAAACCTTTATGCGGAAGACGAGATTATCGACTATGACGAAGCCGGCCTGAGAGCGGCTTTGCGGGAACTGCCGTGCTGCACCACCAACAAGAAAGGCACGGAGCAAGGAGATCCGCTGAACATCGTCGTTATCGGTGATCTGAAAGATGTCTATTACGCATTTATCCGGGCCGGCTGGGACGAAACCGAGACGATCTACCGGGCATCGATCATCAAAACGGTGCGATCTTTTCTTTTCGGCGGCCGCTACCGCTATTCACCGATCAGTGCGCTTTACGTGTTCGGACGGCCGCAGGATGTGTCATTTCAGAGAGCGCGATCATCGATTCACGAGCGCAATCATTTGCGGCTCTGGCTTGCCCCCATGCGTTTTGAAGGTAAATTAGTGTGGATCGGGCAGATCAGCCGCGACATCGGGGTTCGCTTCACCCGCAAGACCATAACGACCCACAAAATCGATCCGGATGTTGATGAAACCCGCAATTTTCTCATTCAGGATTTATGGTATTCACAGGGCTTGAAGACATTCGGCTATGTCGGCGGGGTAGAGGCCGCTCCCTATGAAGCGCCGCGCGGCAATCTGACGGGCGACCCCTATTTTACCGATGGCCTGCGGGTTGTGCTGTGGGTAACGAGCAAGCCGGCGGCATTTACGGAAGTCGGATGGATAGACTGGGAAGTACCGCCATTCCGGTAGGCCTATATGAAACTACCTGGAATGACGAATGACGATTGAAGATTGACGAATGGTAGTAATCGCTCTCCGAGGCGTAGGCGCTACAATTCCTACGAGCCGGAGGCTTCGCTCAATCTTTTTTAATGGACAGGATTCATTCATTCGGCGTTGGGCGTTGGACGTTCGATGTTGGACGTTCATCAGTTTCTCTTTTGATCAGACCGGCTGTTTTCTAGCCAGAGGCGGCTCTCGTGTGAAACTTGATTCAAATTAACATCGTCTTCGTCGTCGTACTCGTATTCGGCCTCGAAATCGAAGCTGCTAAATCGATTTTAACGACCTGGACGGCCGCTCGATGTCTTCATCCAACACCCGCCGGATGCAGTCGGCTATGTCTTTCATCACAACCGGCTTCATGATCAATTCCCGGATTCCGATCTCACGGGCGATTTTTTTGTCGATCCGATCACTGTAGCCGGTGCAGACGATTATCGGGATATCCGGTCGAATGGCGATGAGCTCTCTCGCCAGGACATCGCCGGGCATTTGCGGCATGGTCATGTCGGTGATGACAAGATCGAACTTCTCCGGTGAGCGTCGGAATTCTTCCAGAGCCTCGACACTGCTGGTTCGGGCGGTTAACTGATATCCTAGTCGGGTCAGCATCTTTTTGGCAATATCCGCCTGGAACGCTTCATCATCGACGAACAGGATGTGTTCAGTCCCGGTGATCATCAAATCAGCCGAGTCACTGCCCGGAACCCATTCGGAAGTAAGGGCCGGCAGGTAGACCTTGAACGCACTTCCCTCACCCGGCGAGCTGTCTACCGTTAATGTCCCGCCCTGACTTTTCACAATTCCGTGGACTACCGACAGCCCCATGCCGGTACCCTCGCCCTTGCGCTTGGTTGTGAAAAACGGGTCGAAGATCCGTTCGATCACCTCCGGCGACATACCGTGTCCGGTGTCCCGCACGGTCAATTGTATGAACCTTCCCGGGCTGATACCGCCATGGTCTCTGGTAAAATCTTGATCGAGGTCTAAATCCGAAAGGCTCACTTCCAAAATGCCACCCGTCTCCTGCATGGCATAGGCTGCGTTGGTGCACAGATTCATAATGATTTGATGAATATTGGAGGTATCGGACATAACCGCAAGGTTGGACTTTATGTATTGATTGATTTGAATTGTAGACGGCAGGGATGCCCGCAGCAATTTGAGGGTTTCGTTGACAATCAGGTTGATTTTCACCGGTCGCATTTCCCGTTCGCGCTGCCGACTGTAGGTAAGAATCTGCTGAACAAGTTCTTTAGCCCGGTTGCCGGCTTGAAGGACCTGTTTCAAATTTTTGCGCATCGTATCACCCGGTTCTGTCTCCATGAGTGACAGCTCCGTATAGCCCATAATAGCAGATAGAATGTTGTTGAAATCATGAGCGATACCACCGGCCAGGGTTCCCATTGCTTCCATCTTTTGAGCCTGGGCCAAGCGTCTTTCGAGCTGCCACCTCTCGGTGACATCAATTCCGACACACAGAATTTCTTTCACCCTCGTATCATCGTCGTATATGGCTTTGTTCATCCAGGCCACCTGCACCCGTTCACCGTTGCTGCGTATGTTTTCGTTCTCGTTGGAAACGTATTGCTCCGGATTGCAGCAGATATCCCTGATCAAATGCTTCAGATCGGTGCCTGCCGTGTCGCGAGGGGGCACAATCGTGCCGACCACATTTTCTCCCAGTATTTCGGTTTCATCGAAGCCAAAAAAATTCTGAGCATACGTATTAAAAAATATGACCCGGCCTTCGGTATCCATGCGCATAATGATGCTGTTGGCGCTTTCGACAAGCTCCCGATAACTCCGTTCACTTTTGCGCAGCGCTGTTTCAGCTTGATTGCGCTCATCAATCATGCGATTGGCTGACTCCGCCATAGTTTCAAATTCTTTGAAATGCAAGTTGGCAGAGTCGATTCTGGCGGATTCTCTTGCCGCTTTCGAAAAAAAAGTGGTGAACTGCTCAAAATTCCGTTTGTTTCGATTGGATACCAATTTGACGATCAAAAGCACAAATAACAGGATAGCGAACAATATCGACAAGATTTTGTAAATATCGCTTCTGACCCGATCCTGAAGGACGGCCCTTTTCTGGCTGATGACGGTTTCAATATCATCGATGTTGACGCCGGCTCCCACATACCATTCCCATTCCGGGATGCCGGTGGTATAGCTTAACTTATTATAATTTTTATAGCTGGCCAATTTGGGCATAACATAGCGGACATACCCGCCGCCTGATTTGGCGGCGTTGATTAGTTCTTGAACAATTTTAATTCCGTTCACGTCCGTAACATTTATCATATTCTTGCCTTTGGCAGGGGCGACCAGGCTTAGCCCGTCCCACTGACCGGCAAAAATATAGCCGTCATCGCCGAATTTGATATTCTCGATTCGGGCCAGAACTTCCTGCTGAATGTCTTCTACGACGTCGTTCAGATATTCACCCGTTCCGATCAGCCAGTCAAAGGGTTCGAAATGTTTGATGTATGCGATTTTAGGATAATCTTTGCCGGTCTCGTTGGGTCTGGTCCAAGTGTAGCGATAGTAACCTTCGCCCGATTGACGAATAATTTGAATCATATCCCGAATCACAAATTGGCCACGGGTATCCTGCATGTCGAGCAGATTGAGACCTTCCATTTCAGGCCGATCTGCAAACAAAATCTCAACCCCATCCAGCCGGGTAATAAAATAGTATCCGCGCTGGTTGTTATAGCGTATCGGCCGCAAGGCATCCTTGATCAGTTCCTTTAGCTCGTCTGGATTGTGGTTCACGCGGTTTTGCTCATATAGATTCAGAGCGATATTGTAAGCTTCATTGGTTCGATTTCGGATTGTTTGTTCCAGGCGTGCTTCGGCCTGGGATATTTTGAAACGAACATAATCGATCACCTGATCTGTTTCACGCTTGATAAGGTTCTTTTGGGCATCGATGTATTTCTCTCTGATGGTGGCTTCCTCTTTTTTAGATCGATCATACGCATTTTTGATCCAGAAATAGCCCACCAGGGCCACTGACATAACGGCCAGGAAGACCATACTGTAGAGAAATGTCTCGGTAAAGCCATATTTACGTTTCATAATTTTGGATTTCGTCCTGGCGATCATTATTCTTCGAACCAAATTTAGAGCGGCGTCTTGCCGAGACCGCTTTGCTTCCCGGATCGGATGGGGTGATGAACAGCAGAAGCGTTGTATATATCAAACGATTAACTTGGTGTAGTGAATTTTTAGTTACTAATATTTTTAAAACCTTATAGTAAATTTAATTTGACAAAATTCAAGTAACGGTACCTAAAGAAGTTTAGGTAGAGGTTAATTTAATGTGGGAGTGGCTAGTGCTTGGATCCCGCTGCTGTTTGGCAGGGGATCTACGATTAATTGGAGGGTTGAGCCCACTGCGGGTTTTGTTGGGTTTCTCCGCCTTCGGCGGACCAACCTACATTTCTGATAAAGGCTACATTTCTGATAAAGGTTTCAGGTTTCAGGTGTCAGGTTTCAGTAAAAGAATTCGACCCATTTGATCAAAGGTGATTATAAATGGAATTGCCTTTCTCCGACGCTGATCTTCAGCTCCACCTCAAAGAGGGTTCATAAATTAGGAATCGGTATTCACTGAAACCTGACACCTGAAACCTACACCCCGCCGGTCGAGGTAATTAAGTCTTTAACCCCTCTCTCCGAGCTGTAGGCGCAACGAGCAGGAAGCCGGTCTGTAAGCCTCTACTCTCCCACCCGTAGGCTCGCGTCTACGAGCCGGAGGCGGGGCTGGGAGCGAAGCCGGAAGCTGGGATGGTCCAAAGCCTGGTCCCCTGGACCCGGGTTTTTTACTTCAGCTGATCTGTCATGTCTTCTGCTGTGCTGATGACGTAATGCGACAGATCCCGGGGTTTGGGATGGCGGGGATCGCTCCAGTCATAGAACCCGGTCCCGCTGCTGGCTCCGAACTCGCCATTTTTTACCATTCGCATTAATGCCAGCGGAGGGTACATACGCGGATCATTGGAGGCCTGATACATCTGCAAGGCAACCCGCAGCATGGTCGGCGCCGTCACAAAATCATGCAGCTTAAAGGTTCCCTGGGGGTGGCCCAGACTGGTATTCAAACCGATGTCGCCGTCCTCAACCTGAATTTTACCCTGCTCAAGCAACCGCACGGCATCCAGCATTTGCGGAACAAGCAAACGATTCACCCAGAAGCCGGGGATGTTGGGCGCCAAAAACGGGGCTTTTTTCATATCGAGCAGCGTCTGTCGAGTAAATTCGACCGTCTCCGGCGATGTTTTATCCCCCGGCACGACTTCGACACCCGGCATCAACGGCACGGGGTTCATGCCATGGGTGATGATTGACTGCTCGGGCCGGCCGCCGGCCTCGGCCATGGGATTGATATCCAGGCTGCTGGTGTTGGACCAGAAAACCACTTTGTCTGAAAGCTGCGGTAAAAAATCGGCCAGGACTTTGCACTTCAGTTTCAAATCTTCAAAGATAACTTCCAAAAAGACGTCACAGTCTTTCGCAGCCGCGATAAATGCATCTTTATCCGGGTAGGTTGTGATCTTTTTAGCGGCATTGGTTACAAAATCCGGTTCGTCTATTTTGAATTTTTTGGCTGCAGTTGCAGCAAGTTTGTCACACCCGCCCGCAACTCCGGCAAGCATATCCGGATTTGCATCAAAGCAGTAAACGTCGTGTCCGGTCATTGCGCACTGAGTGATCCAACCGCGTCCCATAATTCCCGTACCCAGAATGGCAAATTTCATTTTATACCTCCGTGATTTTTGTTCATAAATGTTATCTATTCACCAGTCCATTAAGATTTTGAGATTTTACGGAGCGGAGTATAGAGAATTGGTGAATTGGGTGTCAAACAAAAAATGAGCATTGTATCCTTGAAGCCCTTCCACAAAGCCGGTCTGCATTGACAATTCCGAATTTATTTGTAACTTAATGTCTTCATTAATTTTTTTTGGACGTGACCACCGGGTGGATTCTAAAATGTCAACCAATCCGATTGGATTTTTTATTGAATAAATCGGGCTTAGATATACTGGGAGACCGTCCTGCTCATGGGACAGTAAAACGACCACGGTATTGATGTTCGACAAAGTGGAATAAAGGCGTAGCATGGGTTTTCTGAAAAAAAAGACGTTGATGGGCTTGTCGCGGACCTGCGGCTGAGCTGCTAAAATTGGTCCGACAGTTCTGTCGGAAGCGCTAAAGGAATTGCCGGCATTTGGTGATGATAATTTGCTGGTCGGTTTCGAAACCAGTGACGATGCTGCAGTCTATCGGTTGACCCCCGACATCGCCATGGTCAGCACGGTGGACTACATTACACCGCCAGTGGACGATCCCTGGTGGTTCGGTCAAATTGCCGCTGCCAATTCGCTATCGGATATCTATGCGATGGGTGGCAAGCCGCTGACGGCCCTGAACCTGGTGATGTTCCCGTCCAAAAAACTGGATCTGGGGTTGCTGAAGCATATCCTGCGCGGTGGCAGTGAAAAAATAATAGAGGCCCGGGCGTCCATGGCCGGGGGACACTCGGTGGATGACAATGAGCCCAAATACGGTCTGGCTGTCAACGGTCAAGTGCATCCTGATCGTATTTTGACGAATCACGGATGCCAAATCGGAGACGCGCTCGTGCTAACCAAACCGCTTGGCACCGGAGTGCTTTTCAATGCCAACCGGTCCGGCAAGTTGCCGTATGCCGAATTGGAGGCCATCTTGCCCCAGGTGGCTGCTCTGAATGACGAGGCCATTGAGTTGGCTTTAACCTATAAGATCCACGCCTGTACGGATATCACCGGGTTCGGTATAATGGGTCACAGCCTGGAAATGGCCAGAGGCAGCGGGATTCAGATCAATCTGCTATTTGATGCACTGCCGTTATATCCAAATGCGTTGGAAATGTATCGGAAGGGAGAAACCACCGGAAGCAACAGGGCCAACCGTCTTTTGGCAGAAGGCTTCTGGGAGACCTCAATAAAGCTTAAATCAGAAGCGGAAGAACTTCTCTTCGATCCCCAGACGTCCGGCGGTTTGCTGATGGCCCTGCCGGAATCCGAGGCGGATGAACTGGTCGATGAACTGCGCAAAGCGGGTTTGGCTGCTGCGACCAAGGTGGCCAGTGTCGTCGCCGGCGATAGCCCCGGGGTGAGGGTGGTTTAGAAATGAATATTGAATATTGACGATTGAATAATGAAGGTATTCTATTTCTCAGGGCTCCAAAATTATGTCCTCTTCGAACTCGATGGAGTCCTGTTTAAAGGCGCAGCGTAACCGTTGCAGGGCTGTCAGGTTAGCCAGAACTGCAATTGCCCACACGACGAATTGAAGTGCGGTAATGTGTATCAGCGCGCCCAATCCCATCAGCACAATTCGCTCAGGACGCTGCATCAGACCAATTTTAGTTTTGAATCCCAGGCTCTCAGCCCTTGCCCGAGTGTAACTGACCATAAACGAACCGCATTGTGCCAGAAAGACACAGGTCGCGGTGGCGTAATCCGCCAGACCGATAAAATAAGCTGCGACGCCGAGATAAATTATAAACTCTGAATAACGATCAACGCTGGAATCCAGAAGCGCACCGAACCGGGATGCTTTGCCCGTTGATCGGGCAATGAGCCCGTCAACCGTGTCGCAGAGCCCTCCCAGCAGAATTAAGATGCCGGCCAGGCGAACGTATCCGGATATGATCGCCGCAGCGGCAAAGAATGTTACAATCAAGCCGACGACGGTAAAAAAGTTGGGGCTGAATCCCCGATGGGCGAGAAAACCGATCAGCGGCGACAGCATTCGAATAAAACTTTCCTGCCAGGTTTGCGGAATTAACCGTCGGGTAGAATAATCCATGTTTACCCCCTTATCTGGTTTATTCTTGTCTCGCAGACCGAATCATATCCAACTAATGGCTTAGTCCTGCCAAAATTTCCACTCAGACAGCCATTGATTTCCGCTATTAGACCTCCGAATTGCATTGCACTAGGTGTCAGGATTCAGCTGACTAAATGGTATATAGGTTCCAGCAACCTGCCGCGCAGCGACCTTTGCAGCGGATTGACAGGCCTCGCGGATTTGTATCTGTTCAAAGAATCGATTGACAATATACGCCGCAAAAAATACATCCCCCGCTCCGGTGGGATCCTCAACCGCACTCGAGGCGGCGGCATTATAATCAATTTTGTCTCCCAAACCGGTTAGGACAAATCCCCCATTACTTCCTAAGGTAACCACATATTCTTCGATTTTAAAGCGATGCATGAATTCCGATAAATTGAGTTGATAGAAATCTAACATTGCTTGGTTTTCACGGCCGTTCGCCTTAATGATGTGAGCCGTTCGCAATCCGGAAGCAAGATGTTTGGAGACGGCCGTGCATACTTGCCGATCGACAATCTTTCGGATTAACCCCTGAACATCGAGAAAAATCTTTTGGTTTGAATTTTTTAGCATCAAATAGGTCTGAGGATCAATATCGAGAGGATGCAAAGGCCCCAGGTGCAGACCGTCGACAACACCGATTATCGGCTGGATCTGCTTAAATTCGATTTTCCGAGCCGTTTGGGTCATCATTTGATCACGCCGCGGGCCATTCTGCCGGTTTACGAAGTGCGTGGTTTGCTTTGATTTGCCGCATATAATCTCAATTCCATGGGCTGCGAGCTTTGATTTGATCCTTGAATCCTGCCGGGCCAAATTGCTGATCCCCAAAACGGACAGACCGTGGCGTCGATAGGTAAGCCCCGCATACGCAACAACACCGCCTACTTTTCGATAATGCCGGTCTGTGAGCTCGATATCATCCATAGTGATGGAACCGACAATACCGATGCGGTTTTGGCGCTGATTCATTGCTGATGAGGTTCAGGGTTCTGGGTTCCGAGTTCAGTCCTAATTGCTTACCACCGAGCGGGCAGTAATGTGGAAGCTATAATTGATGAACGTCCAACCTGGTTTAAGATTCAATCTGTATGATACGACTCTGAACTCTTTACCGGTGGATCTTGAGCGTTCCCACTTTAAAACAGTGAACAAATCTGCTAAATTCCTTACATGAACAATAGCCTTGCCTCCTTTCTGGGTCAACCACTAATAATCGGCAACCGGACCATCAAGAATCGGCTGGTTCTGGCGCCCATGACATTTCTGGGACATGTGGCCTTTCGCGAACTGGTAGCGCAGTACGGCGGCTATGGTCTGCTGTATACCGAAATGTGCAGTGCCAGAGCGATCCCCAATGAAAATCGATTCGTCTCGCCGTATTTCAAATGGCGGGATGAAGAAATCACGCGACTTGTATGCCAAATTTTTGGCGGAGAGCCCGGCATCATGGCCCGGGCGGCCCGCCGTGTGGAAGCAGAAGGTTTCTTTGGCGTCGATATTAATTTCGGATGTGCTAACGGCAGTATCTGCCGTCAGAACTGCGGTGCTGCGATTCTGAAAGATCCTGACCTGGCGGTCAACATCGTCAGCGAAGTCCGCCAGGCTGTTTCGATCCCCCTGTCCGTCAAATTCCGGACCGGATGGAAAGACGATCCTCGGTACGCAGTGGACCTGGCCTGCAGCTTTGAAGCGGCCGGAGCCGATGCGCTGATTTTTCATCCCAGAGTGGCGCCTGATCGTCGAACCCGTCCACCGCGATGGGATTACATTGCTCTGGTAAAGCGGGCCGTCGGCATTCCGGTATTTGGCAATGGTGATGTATTTGATCGACATGATTGCCGGAGAATAATTAAAGAAACCGGCTGTGACGGCGTAGCGTTGGGGCGCATGGCGATTGCCAAACCGTGGATTTTTGCGGAATGGTCTCAAAATTTGAAGGTCAGTCCGGAAATTTACCTTGAAGCAGCCTTGCAGTTGGCCGGATTTCTTGAAAAGCATTACGATGCCACCCGAGCCATTAGACGATTCAAACGATTTGCCTACTATTACGCCGCCAATTTCAAATTTGGACACACTCTTCATTCCCGCCTGAAAAATGCTGCCGATATGCTGCAGATCGAAACAATACTGCATCAATTTTTTCGAACCTCACCCGAACTGGTGAATCGGCCGAACCTGAATTTTTTCAAATAGCCAGTCAAAATTATGACGTCTTTCTATAATCCGACCACTCCAGCCGTAAACGTCCAGTCAAATCTATAAAGAGAGTTAAAGAATTTACCGCAGAGTTCGCCAGAACGCTGAGAAAGAATATTTAAAAAATCTCTGCGTCGCTCTGCGACCTCTGCGGTGAAAAATTTTAATGAAGAAGTTTCACAAGAGCGGCTCCTTCGGACGCGAGCAGCCCGTCTCAACAAATAAGAGGTGTCGTCAGGCGGCGGGGTTTAAACCGGTGATTTCCATTTTGGCATGATATATGCTGCATAAACCGATGGTCCCGTATTTCTAAATGCCGGAGGGGGTTGGAATAGATAACTAACGCTGATGAACGATCCCGAAGGCATGGAGGCCAAAATGAGGAACTTTGACAATGGCCATGAATCCCAAAATTGAAAAGGGCGCACCACATGTACCGGGGGTAGAGTTAGATTCCCAGTCGCTGGAAGGCGTCTTTGGGACGGGCCAGGAAACGACGGGTCTGACTGGGCTGCGCGATTCCGATACGGGCTTTAATCTGAAAGAAGTTCTCGGTATACTCGATGCCGAAATCCAGAAGCGAATGCGTATTGAAGCTCAACTCGCCGAGTACCAAAGCAAATTTCGCAGAGAAAAAGAAAAATTTCGAACTTTATCCGAAATGTCGCCGCTGGGTATCACCTTGCTGAGAGGGGATGGACGATACAAATATATAAACCCCAAGTTCAAGGAACTCTTCGGCTACCCCATAGAAGACATTCCTACCGGCCGTCAGTGGTTCCGTAAAGCTTTTCCTGACAAACGCTACCGTAAGGAGGTGATCGCGGCCTGGCGCAGCGATCTGCAGGAGACGGCCATCGGTGTGTTTCGACCCCGCACCTACAAAGTCAGATGTCATGATGGAGCGGATAAAACCATACACTCGCGGCCTATCAGAATGGCGGGCGGTGATATTCTGGTCGTGTTTGAAGATATTACCGAGCGCAAGCAACTCGAAGAACACCTGCAACAGGCTCAGAAGATGGAAGCCATCGGTACCCTGGCGGGGGGCATCGCCCACGATTTTAACAATATCCTCGCGGCCATTATGGGATACGCGGAACTGCTGGCGTTTGAGATGCCGAAAGGCTCTCCGGCCTGGTACAACCTTCAGGCCATGCTTAAATCTTCTTATCGGGCAAAAGATCTGGTTGGGCAGATTCTGGCCTTCAGCCGCCACAACGAATTGAATCTCATGCCGGTTAAAGTCAGCACGATCGCCAAAGAGGCGTTAAAGATGCTGCGGGCATCTCTGCCGGCAACCATTGAGATTCGCACGAAATTCAACCATCCGGATGGAATCGTCCAGGCCAATCCGACTCAGATTCATCAGGTGCTCATGAATCTTTGTACCAACGCCGGTCACGCTATGCGCGAAACCGGCGGGATGCTCGAGGTCGGACTGGACAGAGTGCGGGCAGACCATTCCGAAGAATTGCTCCACCCGGACCTGAAACCGGGAACATTTTTGAGAATCCGGGTCGGCGACACCGGGCATGGCATGAACCCTGATCAACTGGATCGGATTTTCGATCCGTATTACACCACCAAGGATACCGGCGAGGGGACCGGACTCGGCCTGGCGGTTGTTCGGGGAATTATCAAAGCCCACAACGGTGTCGTGACAGTGCAGAGCAAACCGAACCATGGCTCCCGGTTCGACGTTTTTCTGCCGGAGGTCAATGCCGCCGTTCCGACCCAGGCAGACCATCCGGTCAGCCTCCCAAAGGGGACTGAGACCATCCTATTCGTCGATGATGAACAGGCCCTGGTTACGATGAGCAAACAGATGCTCGAGCTGCTGGGATACCGTACGGTGGTGCGAACCAGTAGCATTGAAGCGTATGAGCTCTTCCGACACGATCCGCATCGCTTTGATCTGGTGATTACGGATATGACGATGCCGGACATGACCGGGGCGCAATTGGCCGTGAAACTGCTGAAAATTCGTCCCGATACCCCGGTAATACTCTGTACCGGCTACAGTGAGCAAATCACTGAAAAGCGAGCCAGAGATATCGGGATTCGGGCATTTGTGCTGAAACCCCTCGTGATGCGTGAAATTGCTGAAAAGATCAGAGAGATCCTGGATGGGGGTAGGGCCGGTGTCTTAGAGCATGAGGCATAGAGCGTAGGGCACGGGGCAAAGGGCATAGGGTAGAGGGCATGGGGCAAAGGGCATAGGGTGTAAGGTTAAAGGCAAAAGGTGAAAGGAAAAAGGAGACAAATAGGCGTTCGGTATTCGGCATTCGGCATTCGGGGATTATGCTGGATGGCCGGACGCTGAGAGGCTGGAAGGCAGAAAGGCTATGAGGCTGGGAAGCGTGGAGGCCGGGAAGCTAAAACGCTAAGATCGATGAAGCGAAGCCTCCCCTCCGGCCTGTAAGCCTATGAAGCCTACGGGCTGGAAGCGGGCTCGCAGGGGGTGTAGCGCCCACGCCTCGAAGAGCGAATTCCACTCCGCCTGCGGCGGATCATTCTTCAATCGTCATTCGCCATTCCAATGGTTCATCAATCGTCATTCGACATTCCCGCGGTTCGATAATCGTCTTTCGTCATTCCATCGTTTTCTTTCTTATTCCATTCTGTAATTGAAATCCGTCAGGTTTTAAATTATACAGGTAAAAAAGCTGCGGTAACGCCGTTCGGAAGCCTTCCCACTATACCGGGAAGCGAATGGAAGCGTTTTGCCCGTTACCCGAAAGCCGATAACATTAACGTTACAAACAGGATGGAGGCAGTTTATGAAGGCAGTTCGATTTCGTATGAAACCGGTCAGTTTATTGATGATCGTGATTATGCTGACCATTTCCGGTCCAATTCAAAGTGCTTTCGGGGCTATTATCGGTACCGAGGAATTACTGAATGAAGCGCACCCACAGAATGCAAGGGCCCATCTGAAAGAACTCCTGGCCCGACAGGACATTCAAAATGCGCTGAGATCCCAGGGAATCGAACCGGATGAGGCTGCAGCACGAATCGACAGTCTTTCGAATGCCGAGGCCGTCCGTGCGGCCGATCACTTTCAACAGCTGAGAGCCGCTAGCGGATTTCTGGAAACATTTCTAATTTTGGTTTTCCTGACGTTTCTGATTTTGTTGATAACCGACATTGCCGGCTACACGGATATTTTCCCGTTTGTCACACCCATGAAGTAGGTTGTGGCGTTTCATAGTTTGTTTGGCAAAAAAGGGGTTAATGTTTATTCATGCCTGGCTCACTTCGTTTGATGTAATATTCGACGTTTTAATGACAAATTGGCAGGGTCGACACTTTTAATTACGTTTAACAAAGGAAACTTACTATGAAATACTGCTATCTGGGCAGCACCGGAATCCAGGTATCCCGGTTGTGTCTGGGAACCATGACATTTGGTCGCGAATCCGATAAAGCAACTTCACAGTCTCTGTTCAACCAATGCCGCGATGCCGGAATTAACTTCATCGACTGTGCCAATGTTTACAGCGAGGGTCGCGCGGAACTGATTTTAGGCGAATTGATTGCGGGGTGTCGTGATGAACTGATCATTACGTCCAAATTCGGCGTTCAAATGGGCGCCGGCTTGAACGATGACGGCGCTTCCCGGCGCAATTTGACGGCTTCTCTGGAATCAAGCTTAAAGCGTCTTAAAACAGAGTATGTAGATATCTATTTTCTGCACTGTTTCGACCCGCATACACCGATCGAGGAAACCCTGCGGGCATTAGATGATGTCGTCGAACAGGGCAAAGTCCGCTTTTGCGGTGTGAGTAATTTCGCTGCCTGGCAGATAGCCAAAGCACTGGGCGTTTCTGCACGATACGGCTGGATTCCGTTTCATTGCGTTCAACCCATGTATAATCTGGTCAAACGCCAGGCAGAAGTTGAAATATTGCCCCTGGCCCAATCTGAAAACCTCGGCGTTATCAGCTACAGTCCTCTGGCGGGAGGAATTCTCAGTGGAAAGTACGGTAAAGACCGGCAGGCGGCACAGGGTCGGCTGACCGAAAACGATATGTACCAGAGACGATACGCGGACCAATGGATATACGATGCCGCTGTGCGGTTGTCGCAATTGGCTGTGGATAACGGTTACCATCCGGCTTCTCTGGCGGTGGCGTGGGTGGCCCATCACCCGGCCGTAACAGCACCAATTATCGGAGCCCGGAACGACGAGCAGTTGAAGGATTCCCTCAAATCCATCGACATTGACATCAGCCCCGAATTGTACGACGCTATCTGTCGGCTTACGCCAACCCCGCCGCCTGCCACCGATCGCTCGGAGACGCAGGTGGAGCAGAATGATGCCTGATTTGACGCCGAAAATGTCGCCGTCGAGCCAGATCTGAGGGGATTGCTATTAGATAAAGTTTTCAGGTGTTAACCCAGCGCTGGTCGTGGAGCGGCCAGTCTGATCGAACATGAAACTGAAGTTTTAAATGTAGGCAAATTACAAATCACAAGCACCAAATAACAAATAAATTCCAAGATCCAATACCCAATGACCGAAACCCACTATCACTTACCGGTTCGGGAAGCTAATTTTGAATTGGCATCAGTGATGAAGTAATTCCAGCTTATTCGAAGCAGATACCAATTTGCCTCAACAAATCGGACCTGATGATTGCTCAAAGTAATTGTGGGAGCGGTTTTTAACCGCGATGGTTTTTATTTAGGACACTCCCCATCTGCGAAAAGGATAAATTATCGCATAAAAAGCCCGCCATTGATATCGATGGTTTCTCCGGTTATAAAATCGTTTTCGATGATGAATTTTATGGCCATGGCAATATTCATTGCATGGCCGTGTCTTTTTAATGGCGTATTTTCCTGCCACAGTTCGAGCTGCTCCGGTGTGGTGACTTTATCGTGAAACGGAGTCAGAATGACCCCCGGGGCCACTGCGTTGACTCGAATTTTGGGCGCCAGTTCTTTGGCGGCGCCCATGGTAAACGAATTGATTGCCCCCTTTGCCGCGCCGTAAATGGTCGCAGTCGGCGCTCCGTGTCGGGTGGCCAGAGAAGAATTATTGATGACGCAGGGATCATCTCCTTTTTCCAGCAATGGAATGCACAGGGAGGTCATCATCATGGTGGAAAAGGTGTTAAGCGTGAAAACCTCCTGCATCAGCGACCAGTCGCAGGCATTGGCTGGTGTCCGGCGTATCAGTCCACCGGCGTTGTTAAACAGGACATCCAGTTTATCCGTTTTTTCAAATACGGACTGCACCAGCGCACGGCAACCGTCGTCAGTCGTCAGGTCGGCCTGCATCAGGTATGCTTTTCCTTCTGCCTGTTCGACATCGGCAGATACCTGTTGAGCGGCATCGGCCGAGCTGTTGTAGTGCACGTATATATCGTTGCCCGGTGCCAGCAGACGAGCGGTTTCGGCGCCGAGACCCGTACTGGCGCCGGTAATGAGAATTGCTTTTGACATGGCTTGACTCCTATTTGTTGGTTGAGTTCGTCGTGATCGTTTAGTTCGTTAGGATCGTCGAAATTGATGTTTTTGTTGGGATCGATTTACTCAAAGAGCGGTGCGCTGCGGCCCTTGCCGATTGCCTCTGGATTTACACAGCTCAGCATGGGTTTTCCACATAAGGTGCGGACAATATTTTGAGCAGCCATATCTGACATCCTGATTCGGGTCTGATAGGTGGCGCTGCCAATGTGAGGAACAACGATTGCCTGGGGCAGGTCGAGCAGCGGATCATCTCCACGCATCGGTTCCGGATCGGTGACATCCAAACCCGCTCCCGCAATTTCCCCGTTTCTCAAAGCCTCCAGCAGCGCAGCCTGATCGACAATCGAACCACGTGCCGTGTTGACAATGATTGCAGACCGCTTCATCAGCTTGAACTCATTAGCCCCGATGTAATGCTCTGTTTCATGACTGAGAGGCAGATGGAGACTGATAAAGTCGCTTTGACGCAAAATGTCTTCCCGCTCTGCATACATCACGTCGAATTCTTGTTCGGCTGATTCGTCCCGCCTACGATTGTGGTAAAGAACTGTCATATTAAAGCCCGCAGCCCGGCGGGCTACCTCACGGCCGATACTGCCCATGCCGATTATGCCCAGGGTGGTATGATGCACGTCCGTGCCGAGGTTATCCAGCATGCCCGTCTTTTTGGGCCAGATATCCTTTTTGACGCGATCCGCCATCTCCATTACCCGGCGTGCGGTCGCCAGAATCAGGGTAAAGGCCAGATCTGCCGTGGTCTCAGACAGGACCCCCGGAGTGTTGCCAACCGGAATTCCGAATTCGGTGCAAACCGGGACATCGATGTTATCGAAACCGACAGCATGATTGCTGACAACCTGCAAATTGGGGCAGGCTTCCAACAACTCCCGGTCGACGATGATATCCGTGGTGGCCAACAGCCCCTTGCAGTCGGCAAATAGCTGAAATTGCACATCCCGTGGCATTATTTCCTTCTGTTCCCACATGTGCATTTCACAGACTTGCTGCAGTTCCGTGAGCCCCTCCGGCGCGATAAGCCGGGTAACATATATTTTGGGTTTGGACATGACTTTACAGATGACAGAAGTCAGATGACAGATGACAGAAGACAGACGACAGATGTCAGAAATCGGAAATCGGAATGCGGAAGTCGGAAGTATTTGAGTAGGAATTTGAGATCGCGTATTCAGAATGACAGAATCCCACCCCCGAAAGCCGAAGGCCGAACCATTGGAATGTCGAATGGCGATTGACGAATGACCAATTAGGGAATTCGCTCTCGGAGGCGTAGACGCTACAACCCCTCCGAGCCCGCTTCCAGCCCGTAGGCTTCATAGGCTTACAGGCCGGAGGGGAGGCTTCGCTCAAACGATTTTTCGCTTCCCAGCATCCTGGCCTCCACGCTTTCCAGCCATGTAGCCTTGCAGCTTCCCAGCCATCTGGCCTTCCAGCCTCCGGTCATCCAGCATAATTCCCGAATGCCGAATGCCTTGACCCTATCCTGTGACCTTTTTCCTTTCTCCTTTTGCCTTTGACCATACCCCTTGTACCTTACACCCTATGCCCTTTGCCCCCTGCCCTATGCCTTACCCCGCATCCGCCATCGAGTACCCAGCATCGAGCATCCAGCATCGAGTATCCAGCATCCAGTATCCAGCATCGAGTATCCAGCATCCAGCATCGAGAATCAACAAATCGCCACTTCACTCTCGAAATCGAAAAGATGCAGGTTTTCCATGCTTGGCGCCACTGCGACATGGCTGTGGGGTTTGATGACGGTTTTGCGGCCCACAGCCGCAATCAGGTTGAAACTGCCGGCGTTCAGTGCAACGTAGGTTTCATTGCCGATGGGTTCGACAACTTCCACGTTACCCTGAATTGTTCGGCCCGGGCTGTGATCGGCGGAAATCGGAATATCCTCGGGCCTGATGCCGACTGAAATTTTTTTCTGATCGTAGCTATTTAGCTTTCGAGCCAGTTCTGCCGGAAGATCGATCGTCACTTCCCCGGCAAGCAGCGACAGATCATCTCCGTTGCGGGCGATATCGGCGTCAAAAAAATTCATGGCCGGACTGCCGATAAATCCGCCGACGAATTTATTGGCCGGGGAGTCGTAGAGTTCAAGGGGAGAGCCGATCTGTTGGATCAGGCCGTCGCGCATGACGACAATGCGGTCGCCCATGGTCATGGCCTCGATCTGATCGTGAGTTACGTAAACTGCCGTCGTTGCCAGACGCTCGTGAAGCTTTTTCAGCTCCAGCCGGGTTTGAACCCTGAGCTTGGCATCCAGATTGGACAGCGGTTCATCAAACAGGAAAACTTCGGGTTTTCTGACAATGGCACGGCCCACGGCCACTCGTTGGCGTTGGCCGCCGGAAAGCTGCTTGGGTTTGCGGGAAAGCAGATGCTCGATTCCTAAAATTTCGGCCGCTTCCTGGACCCGCTCCTTGATTTCATCTTTGGGCCGATTGCGATTTTCCAGCGAAAAGGCCATATTTTCAAAGACGGTCATATGGGGATACAAGGCATAATTTTGAAACACCATGGCAATGTTGCGGTCTTTGGCCGGCAGTTTGTTGATGAGATTGTCTCCGATATACACATCGCCGCTGGTGATGCTTTCCAGGCCGGCGATCATGCGCAGGGTGGTGGTTTTGCCGCAGCCGCTGGGGCCGACCAGAACAACGAATTCCTTGTCCCGGATGCTCATATTGAAATTGTCAACCGCGACCACCTCATCATAGTGCTTGCACACATTTTCCAACCGTACTTCAGCCATCGTAAATTTACTCCTTCAATGCACCGGTCATGCCCGCCACATAGTGTTCAACAAAAAATGAGTATACCAGGGCTACCGGAACGGACGCGCACAGGGCACCGGCCATGAGCGCACCCCAGTGGTAAACGTCACCCCTTACCAGTTCAGTGACCAGACCGATGGGAACCGTTTTTTTGGCCGTACTGGAGATAAATGCCAGGGCATACAGATATTCGTTCCAGGACAAGGTGAAGCAAAAAATGCCGGCGGAAAGCACGCCCGGCAGACAAAGCGGTAAAATAATTTTGCGGAAAATCTTGATCCGGCTGGCACCGTCTATCATGGCGCACTCTTCCATTTCCTTGGGTATGGATTTAAAATATCCCATCAACAGCCAGGTGCAGAAGGGGATTAGAAAGGTCGGGTACGTTAAAATCAATGCCCACAGGGAGTCCCACAATTTAATTTTGAATATAATATGGGCCAGCGGAATAAATAAAATGGTCTGGGGTACCAGATAGCCCAGAAAAATGGCGACACCGGTGGGACCTGAAGTCTTGAACTGGATCCGCTGAATCGCGTAGGCTGCCAGCAGACTGGCCACCAGTGAAATAAGGGTAGCCGTAATGGCCACAAAAAAAGTATTGGCCATCCATTTCAGAAAAATAGTTTCGGTGAATAGAGAGACAATATTGCCGAGGGTCGGTGAGTGGATGTAAAGCGGATTGAGATCCATATTGTATAGTTCGGTGTCGGACTTGAAAACCGTGTTGACCATCCAGTAAAAGGGAAACAGCAGAAATGCCAGATACGCCACCAGCGGCACATAGAATTTGATTACCTTGGATCCGACTCGTTCGATCACCATCTGCTAATCCTCTTTTCTCAAAAAAACAAAGGCGATAAAAACGCAGCACACAAGGATCGGCAACATAAAATTGGAAATGGCCGCGCCTTCGCCAAATTGTCCTCCCTGCATGGCCCGCTGGAATGAAAGCGTACCGAAAATATGCGTGGCGCCTGCCGGCCCACCTTTGGTGATGATCCACACCAGCTGGAAGTCCGCGAAGGTCCAGATGGTGGAAAATACCGTCACCACGGTCAACAGCGGAGTGAGCAGGGGCAGGGTGATTTTACGGAATTTTTTCCAGGCACCGGCACCGTCGATTTCGGCGGCTTCATAGAGATCCGGGCTGATGGTTTGCAATCCGGCAAGCAAACCGATGGTAAAAAACGGAACGCCGCGCCAGACATTGGCGGCAATTAACGCCCACCTGGCATTCCAGGGATCCCCCAGAAAGTCGATGAAGTGATCCGTAATGCCTAATTTCATCAGCGTCCAGGAGATGCCGCTGAATGTCGAGTCATACAGCCACCAGAAACAGATGGCGCTCAGGGCAGTGGGAATAATCCAGGGCAGCAAAACAATGGCCCGCATGAGACCCTTGCCCTTAAAATCCCGGTTTAAGACAACCGCCAGCCCGATTCCCAATACGGCTTTCAAGATAACGGCCACAACGGTGTACAGGAATGTATTGAAGCAGGTTAACCAAAATGACGGGTCTTCCAGAAGCCAGGCGTAATTTTCAAATCCGATGAATGCGCCCTCACGGCCCACAATCGTGTCGGTGAAACCCAGCCAAAGACCCAAAAAAAACGGGTATGCCAGAAAAATCAGCAATAGCAGTTCGGCCGGGGCCACGAATAAAAAACCCAGAATCGTAGGATTTTCGAGCGCCCGGGCTATCTTCTGACGAATTCCGGACTGCCGGTCGATTTGTTCTGAAGCACTAATAGCGTCCACTCGTATGTCTCCAGAATAGGTGAATGTTATTCGTTATTGGTCAGTCCAATAACCAATAACAATTTCACAGACTGAGGGTGACCGCCCATCGTCGAACGGTCACCTATCCCGCCAATTTTATCAATCACTTGATGTCATCACTTCCGGTATGCCCGGGCGATGGCCTTTTCAGCGCGGGCGATGGCCCTGTCGGCCGACATGCCTCGGGCGCAGTAGTTGGCAAACAAATCAACGACCACGTACTCCGCCATCACGGCAGCCGAGCCGGACCCGATGGGGCCGGGATAACCATTCCAGAGCATATTTTTGACGCAGTCGCGGTAAGCGGTGTGTTTCGGATCGCTGGTCCATACCGGCAGTTTGCGGTAATCTTTGAGTCCCGGCGTGACATATCCGCTCATGGCGTCCATCCAGGGTTCGGCCTGCTCTTGTTCCAGCATGAACATCAGAAAATGCTTGGCTGCATTGGGAACCTGGGTATGTTTGAAAATAAAGGCCTGGTTGAACAGATGCAGCTGGGTGGGCTTGCCTGCCGGTCCGACCGGCAGCTCAGCGTGATATGTATCTTTGGAGATTTCTGCCCATTCCGGCTTGCCGCGGGACGCATAATATATGCTGATACCGTTGTTCGTCGCCGCAATCTGTCCGGCCAGGAATGACTTGTTGTTGTGAGAGTCCAGCCAGGAGGCGCAGCCCGGAATCATGGCACTGTACAATTCTTTCATGCCTTCCAGGGCATTTCTCGTTTCGGCGCTGTCGATGGCGGGATTGCCGTCGGCATCGACCGTGGAGGCGCCGTACGACCACAGCCAGGTGTAGGCAAAGTTATTGCCGTCACCAACGGCATGACCCAATGCAAACCCGACCGGGTGGCCCATGCTTTTGAGCTTTTTGCAGCACTTGATAAATTCATCGGTGGTTTTGGGGAAATCACTGTAACCGGCCTCGTTAACCCAGGATTTGCGGTAGACGATCTGCTGGCCAGGGGCACCCATGGGAATGGCAATCCACCTCCCATCTTTCATACCATATTTAATACAAGCCTCTTCCCAGCCGCCGTATTTGGCCCCGAGGTAATTGGCGACATCCGAGACATCGAGCAGTTTATCCGGATACAGGTGGGGGTCATCGTGCCAGCCGGAAACCAGATCGGGACCGGCGCCTACGGCAGCCGACATGGCAGACTTGGGTCGGACATCTTCCCAGGAGATGTATTCATTCACAACCTTGCAGCCCGTTGCTTTCTCCCACTTGCGGCAGTTGGCTTCCCAGAGGTCTTTATCGCCGCTGACGAAGACGCTCCACCTGAGAACATTGAGAGTGGCACCTTTTTCGACTGCCAGATTGGGCGGCGTCGCCGCCAGGGCTCTGCTGGCCAGCGGACCCAGGGGGCTTGCCAGTATGGCGGCACCGGCCAGACCAGCACTCGAAGTTTTGATAAAATCCCTGCGTGTGATGTTATTGTCAGATTTTTTCATGGCAACTTCCTCCTTTCACGACTAGATTCATCGTTAACTTTTAAATACCTGACATTTTGTGTTCAGACTTATAAAGCTTGATTGAAGAAGTCTTTGAGATGAGTTCCAAATTGATGTAAATTATTGAAATTGTTTCGATTAAATAAGAGTGGGGTAAACTGTTTGACGACAAGATGCTTTTAGTGCAGACACCTCCTTTCTCGTGAATGAGTGAAGGGTTAATGAGAAGGTATGAATAGATCGAGCCTTATCAGACCAACAGTTTAAATCGCTAAACCCAATCGATGTCAATAAAAAAATACGAACTTTATCCAGGTTGACAGGGATCGGCGGGGTTGATATTGGTTGCTGGTTGCTGGATGCTGGATGATGGATACTCGATGCCGGATGCTTGAAGACGCTGTAAGGTATAAGGTGTAGGGTGTAAGGTTAAAGGTAAAAGGTAAAAGGAAAAAGGTCACAGGAGAGGGTCAAGGCGTTCGGCATTCGGGAATTATGCTGGATGACCGGAGGCTGGAAGGCCAGATGGCTGGGAAGCGTGGAGGCCGGGAAGCTGGAAGGCTAAGATCGATATAGCGAAGCCTCCCCTCCGGCCTGTAAGCCTATGAAGCCTACCGGCTGGAAGCGGGCTCGCAGGGGTTGTAGCGCCTACGCCTCGGAGAGCGGATTCAATAATTCATCAATTGTCAATTGTTATTCGACATTCTTAATTTCGAATCCGAAATCTAGAATCGAAATATTAGACAGGCTAAAATTCCTATTCTAAATCCAAAATCCGAAATCTAATCCGCCAAAGCGACGGCGGACAAGAATCCAAAATCGAATGCATCTGACGTCTGCCATCTGTCTTCCGTCATCTGCCATCTGCCTTCCGTCATCTGACATCTGTCTTCCGTCATCTGCCATCTGTCGTCTGTCTTCTGTCATCTGCATTCTGTCCTATTTTCTGAGGAGGAAACGTTATGACCTGGCGCAGCAAACAGATACTTGAACGACCGGAGTGGTCCATGCATCGCTCCCTCTA
>JASJCE010000483.1 GCA_030066155.1 Desulfobacterales bacterium
ATGACGAAGATCAACTGCTGTCGATCGTTAAAATGGATCCAATTCCTGATCATTTGAAAGAAATCGTCATTCGGGCCGCCCAGGAGTGCGGCGCCGATGCCATTGAAATATACGAATAAATGAAGGAGAATCGCTTTGGGTAAATTCAGAGACAGCCAAACCGCTAAAAATCTGCTGACGTCCTTTGCCGGCGAATCCCAGGCCCGCAATCGCTACACCTATTTTGCGCGCCACGCCCGGGATGAAGGGTTTATTCAGATCGCCGACATATTTGACGAGACCGCTGACCAGGAATGCGAGCACGCCCTGCGGTTTTTCAAATTTTTTAACGGCGGCGAGATGGAGATCAACTGGAGCTTTCCAACCGGTGTGGTCAGGACCACCTTTGAAAATCTGGTGGCTGCTGCCGACGGCGAGCGCTACGAGCATACCGAAATGTATCCGGGGTTCGCCCGGATTGCTCGCGACGAGGGTTTTGCGCGTGCCGCCGACACCTGGGAGGCGATCAGTGTTTCTGAAAAGCAGCACGAGAAGCGCTACCGCGATCTGGCGGCCAACCTTGCTGCCGACCGGGCCTTCGTCCGGACAGAAGAAAACGTCTGGCGCTGCCGCAACTGCGGGTATCTGCACGTCGGCACAGCCGCCCCGGATAAATGCCCAGCCTGCGTCAAACCCCGGGGATATTTCGAGCTTCTGGCAGAAAACTGGTAAAATCCGCAATTTTATCACTCTAAGGATACCGGGCCCCATCCGGCCCGGTATTGTTATAAGGACCATACAACAATGCCATATTTCAGTATTGAAACCAATCAACCCGTTGATCCGGCCGCAAATCAGCAACTATTAGAAAAAACATCGGCATTTATCGCTGACTTGCTGGGCAAGCCCGAATCCTACGTGATGGTTTCCATTCAGCCTGAAAGGCCCCTGATCTTCGGCGGAAGCGACGAACCCGCTGCGTTTGTGCGGCTTAAAAGCATCGGCCTGCCGACGGAACGCTGCCCGGAGTTATCCCAAAAAATCTGTAACCTGGTCGAACTGGAACTTGGGATTCCCAAAGATCGTATCTTCATCGATTTCAAGGATCTGGAAAGGAACCTGTTCGGGTGGAATGGCAAAACATTTTGATTTAGGAGAAATACGTTCATGGGTCTTTCTGCAGAAAAGCGGCAAAAAATCGACGAGATATTCAAGGCCGGAGGTTATACAGACTACAAATGGATCGATCCACAGAAAATAGTGGTGGCCCAGTGGGTTCGCCTGAAATGCCAATTCGGCTGCGGCGAGTACGGTCACGGCGGTGCCTGCCCGCCCAACACCCCGCCCGTGGCGGAATGCGAGCGGTTTTTCCGGGAATATAGCGATGCCATCATCCTGCACTTCGAAGGTGTTATGGACAAGCCGGAAGACCGCCATGCCTGGTCGCGCAAGATAAATGCCAAACTGGTCAAACTGGAGCGGGAGGTTTTCCTGGCCGGATGCGAAAGGGCATTTTTACTTTTCATGGACTCATGCTGCTTTTGCAAGGAATGCACCGGCGACCGGCAGACCTGCAAGGAGCCGCGCATGGCCCGCCCGGCCCCGGAAGCCATGGCCGTTGACGTGTATTCCACCGTCCGGCAGTTCGGCTTCCCCATTGATGTACGCACCGAATATGACCAGAAAATGGATCGCTATGCGTTTTTAATGGTATATTAAATCCGGCCTGTGACAGCTGCCATGAACACAACAACGGCTTTGATACTCCACGCAGTAGTCCGAATCCAGTTCGTTAAAACCAGACGTCTAATTCCCGCATCATTTTTACCGGATTGGAGTTGGTTGTGAACCGGAACCTGCAGCAAAAACGTCGACAACCAGATAATCGCGATCAGAAATCCGGATCCCACACTGAAATAGCTGTACTCCTCAAACATTAGCCAACCAACCGTGATGATCGCCTCACACAACATCAGGGGCAGCACAATGGCGGAAATTCGAATCACATACCAGCGGTGGTAGTTGACAAACTCTGCAGCGGGAATCTGGCGAAATCCGGGGTATATGATGATCTGAACCAGCCAGATCAGGCTAACCAGCCCCCAGCTTATGGCAACGTTAAACATCAACAAGAGAGACATATTTCTGATGGCGAAAAATATAAAGCGATGTGGTTATCAGGAAGCGGGAAACCATCCGCGGGAAGATGCCAGACCGCGGATAACGGGTTTAAGCAAATTGTACAGAAGCAAAACCAGAAAAGGGCTGACGATCAGCCAGATTAAAACGGCATAAAGCGTCATATCCCAGATACGGGATACATTTCCCCAAAAATCAGTTGTCAGCAGCTCGGCTATATTTCCCCCGATCAGGGCCCAGTTCTCATCTCCGAAGAGCCAACTTCCGGCACTATAAAACGGTACCAGCAAAACAAGCTGCAGCGGGTATACGCCATAGTTGACAACTTGAATAGTTGGAATATTCAACCGCAAGAAAAATGCCGCAATGGCGCAGAGCAGCGTCGTTGTACCCAAAACCGGAAAGATACCAAGGGCAACCCCGAGCGCAATACAAAAAGAAATCTTTTTTAAGCTCATGCCCTCCTTGAGCAACGAATTAATCACGTTCAACAATTTTTCACGAACCCGCCCGGTCATGACTGTCAAACTCCAATATTTTGATCTTTTTTTAATTATATCACGCTAACCACTGTAACAGGAAAGTAAAGCCAATAAGTCTGCCTCGCTCTCACATTTAAAGTTCAAAAAAAAGCGGAGAAATTATGCGGAACTTTCTGGTCCCAGCCGGGTTTAACTCCATAAATTCAGCAGCAACCCAATCTAAAACGGAAAAGGAGATAAAAAATGAAAAAACTCGGCATGATAATGGCAATCTTTTTGACAATTACCGCTTTTCTTTCTGTTAATGCATCATACGCCGGCCGCGCGGGCAAACGGCAGGTTAACCAGCAAAAACGAATTCATCAGGGAGTCAAAAGCGGCGAAGTTACCAAAAGAGAATACAAACGCCTGCAACGTGAACAGGCCGGCATCCAGCGCAGTAAAAAACGCGCATGGAGTGACGGTCAGCTGACACGCAAGGAAAAAGTCAGGTTGGAGCACCGGCAGGATAAAGCCAGCCGGCACGTGTACCGCGCCAAACACAACGACTACGACCGCAATTAATTCAATAATCTAATTCAACCGGTCAACATTAAGGCAGGCACGCCGGTGCCTGCCTTTTCTTTAATCCTTCCTGCAATTGCCTTGACAGACAAAGTTTTCATTTGTAATTTTGGCGGTCTCGAAAAAAAGTCAAAATTCTCAAACTTCGACGGCGTAACTTATTGAAAATACTGACTGCGAAAATTAACTTTTGCGCTTTTTGCGCCATTTTGCGGCTATGTCAATTTTGAATTTTGGTCATTGGATATTATTTGGAATTTGATGTTTGGTGCTTGAGATTTTTAATTCCAATTGAGTCTGCCGCAACTAACGTATCCTGCATGGTTTGACCTGCTAACCACCGATTTGCCGTTCCTTTAAGGGCCCTTGCCCCCCAACAAACCGTAGAATCCAGTCGAATCCCATCAGCAAAAGCTCGGTGTCGCTGTTGCGGACAGCTTCCAGTCGTCGGGGAGGAACCTCGTAACGGGATAAAAAGCTGCTGTCAAAAACAAATCTTCGAAAGGTGTCCATGTTGTAGCTGGCCATGTACGCCATTTTCAGCGCCGGACTTTCCAGGGGCTTTTCACCGAACGGATTCTGCCGGAACAGTGAATCGATTTGGGCCCATCTCGCATTGACTTCATGGTAGTCCTCCATTTCCTGGTCCCGTATCCACTGCAGGGCTGTCCACTCTTGTTCCTCCAGATGTCCGAGGCAGTGACCGTGACGGATCAGATAACAATTAACACTAATGCGGTTGTCGTCACCGAAAAATGCCGGTTCCAGTGGATAAGCGCGGCAGGAGTACGGTCGGTCCCCGTAAACCCTGCACCCGCTCTGAGACAAAAATGAGCAGGGTTGCCCGGGTTTCTCGCTCATTTTCAGCATGACTTGGGGAAAATAGGGATTGTCGCGGAAAGCAGTGATGGTGTGCTGCGCTAAAAATTCTTCCGATGTCAATCCGAGGCAATCCTTGAGGCGGATGATATCATAGGGATAAAGGTACATATCGGCGTTGTGGCAGCACCGGGTGAAACAGACCACACCGCTGTGGCAGTCAAACCGGAATTTCCCGTCTCCGAGCAGGTAGCGGGTATTTTCGCCGCCGGGGATATGTTGATATTGAGGCATTTCTTGATATCCTTTATTAGTGCCTGAACGAAACATTAGAAATTTAGCAGGCTGGATCGACTCCAATCCTCGTCAAACGTCAGCCGGAACTCGCTATTTTAAAAGACCGGCAGCTAAAAATCAATCCAGGATTTTCAGAATTTCAAATGTTTGGGTATCTGTGATAGGATAACTCGAGCCGGCAAGCTGATGGTCGACACCGTCCGTACGGGGCATTTCGATTTGATCCGGTAGAAAGCCGCCGCTCTGGTGTCTTCCGGCGGAAGGCAAACGGCGTTTACGGTTCATGGATCAGCGTTAGAAAAGATTCCTTCTTGGAGGTGCACCCCATGACGGTGTCCATTCGTTTCTTCCGATTGCGTCATTTATTTTTAAGATTGCTTCTGGTACTAAAAAAGTATCCTAACATTTGCGGAACAGACCATTAAAAAGGCATACACCATGCAACACGGCCAAATCACCTGTCCCAACTGCGGCCAGGAGTTTGAACTTTCAGATGCGCTGACCGGTCGCATTCGGGAGCATCTGCGGGAAGAACTGCTTAGCGAAATTTCCCGGCGCGAAGCTCAACTCAAAGAGAAAACTGCTGCCTTGAAGGCGCAGGAAGATAAAATCTCAGAAAGCCGGGAGAAGATCGACGAAGAAATCGAAACTCGACTGAAAGCACGAATGTCGGAAGTCGAGCAGAAGGCCGCCCGGCGTCTGGAAGGCGAGTATGTCGATCAGCTGAAAGAGCTGAGAGGAGTCCTCGAGGAAAAGGATGCAGCTATCAAGACGTTCAAGAAGCAAGAGATGGAACTGCGGACGGAACAACGCCGGCTGAAAGAGGCGACGGAATCGCTGGAGTTGGAAGTTGCCCGAAAACTGGACGAGGAGCGCGATAAGATCCGTGAACAGGCTGAACGAAAATTAGGCGAAGCGCACCGGCTCAAGGACCTTGAAAAGGACAAGGTGATCAATGACTTGAAATCGGCTTTGGAGGATATGAAGCGCAAAGCCGAGCAAGGTTCCATGGAGACCCAGGGCGAGGTCCTGGAGCAGGATTTTGAAGCCCAGTTGAAATCATTTTTTGTCCATGACGAGATCAAGCCGGTGCCCAAAGGCATACGGGGCGCCGATCTGATTCAGTCCGTGCGAACGCCAATGGCGGCCGAGTGCGGGGTACTCCTGTGGGAAGCCAAAAATACCAAGACCTTCAGCAATGCCTGGATTCCGAAGCTGAAAGACGACATGATCGAAATTCGAGCCTCTCTGGCCATTCTGGTTTCGGTCGTTTTGCCGGACGGCATCAACCGTTTCGGACAGGTAGATGGCGTCTGGATCAGCGACCCGCTCAGCGCCATTCCGCTGGCCGCCGTATTGCGCGAGCAGCTGATAGCAATCAGTCGCGAGCGCATCGCTTCAAAAGGCAAAAACGAAAAGATGGAGGCCCTCTACCAGTATTTGGCCGGTGTAGAGTTTAAGCAGAAGATCGAAGGCATCGTCGAAGCCTTCACGTCCATGCAGGATCAGTTAAATAAAGAGCGTCGGGCCATGGAACGTCACTGGAAACAGCGCGAAAAGGAGATCGA
>JASJCE010000484.1 GCA_030066155.1 Desulfobacterales bacterium
CAGCCGCCGAAGTATATTTTGCTGACCGACAACATCGCCGTATTTATTAAACTGTAGAATAATGCCCGCGAGCAATGACAGAAATCCCAACCCGAACGTCAGAGTGGGGCGGGGATCATGGGTTGCGGTTTGCACGGCAGGTATCAGGAAAGCGATGGCAACCAGGGCAAAACGCCGGTTGGCCTTTTTTTGGGTGAAGGCGACCGACGTAAAAAATATGAGTAACAAAATGCCTGGAGTGCGAAAAATATCCTGAATCCAAAGCGGCAACAGGCTCTCAATGCCGACGGCATCCTTGAGACTTCCCACATAATCTTTCAGTTTTCCCAGCAATCCGTAAGCCGGGGCGGTGGAGGTTGCTGGATAGCCGGCGATCCGTCCGACCAGCAGCGCAATCGGGGCGATCAAGAGGCAATGCAGCACCAGGTTAATGCCGGCCGGGCGTCCCAGCAGGTAGATTTCCCAGCAGAAACCGGCCACCAGGAGAATTGCCAGGATGCCGACGAATATTCCCTGATTATAGGTGAAATACTTCTCACCATACCAGGGGTCCATCCCCATCAGCGCTATCGCACTGATGTACAGCAGCGCAATGACAATCCATTTGGGATCACCGAGTCCGGCCACGCCGGTGGACCGGCGCTTACTTGCTTTTTGAGGTGAGGGAACGGTCCCTGTTTCTGATTCCGGGGAATTCATCATTTCTCGGCTGCCCTGAGCTCCGAATTTAGCGCGTCGAGCCTGTCCCGAATGTCACGTTTCCGGCGTAGCTGGTTTTGAATGATCTGGCGCCCCTCAAACCAGTACCAGCGATCGAGTATGCGCGTGTAGATTTGCGCCTTAAGGGCCCTGGCCTCTTTCATATCTGCAAGTTCTTCGATTTCACAGATATCCAGTGCTTTATCCCGGAATACAACATCCGGGTGTTCATCTTCCTCGTAGTCTCCGAGCCTCCATATCAGAACGTATAACCTGGCCTGCTCCAGCCGCAATTTTCGATAGAGGTCGGTGAGGTTTTCTTTTTTTTCCCCGTCCGATTCCGGATGCGTTTTCTGCGCTTCCAGAGTTCGGCAGGCCAGATCGAGCTGGTTTGCGGCGAACTCGGTTTCCTGCCGATAAGCGGCTGCAGTTTCCGGGCCGAGGGATTGAGACGGGTCGGCGGATATCAATACCGCCCGGGCAAAGTAGTAATTGGCAAACGGATCCTCGGGAAGCCCGGCCAGATATGAACGGGTAGATGTCTTCAACACGTGGGCGCGGTCGGCATCGGCCAGCAACTCCCAGTACCGATAATATAACTCCCGCCAGTTTTCCCGTTCCTGATGCGGCACTCTGGCAAGGGCTGACTCTGCCAGCCGAATCGCTTCCGAGAGCTTGCCTTCCTGGAAGTACAGCCGGTCGATGTCCACCAGTACTTTTAGCCAGGGTTTGCGGCGAAGACCGGGTTCTTTCAGCGTTTCTTCAAGGATCGGTCCGCCGAGGCGCATGGAACCCAGATCGCTGGATGACGGTTCAAAAAACCGATCTTTGGGGAAAAAAAAGACTACCAGAGCCACTGCCCCGGCAAGCAATATGAACAATCGAATTTTGTCTGCAAAAGTATTGCGGGGTGAAACCAGGGCCATTTCAATGGCCAACGGATCATAGCCCTCTTCCCGGGCGATTTGAATTTTTTCATCCGGATCAATGGAATCGGATCGGGGCAGATAGCCGATACCAGCCTGCAAGGCGGTTTCGGGCCGGACCTGAAGACCCGGGTTTTTTTGTTTAACCGGCAGCTGCTGATTATCCTGATCTGCGGCCATGACCTGTTTGGTTTGGGTAAATAGGATTGGATGAGGAGATACGCTGCAATCGTATCGTTGGATTCTTTCTTTTTTCGCAACTAAAATAGGTAAGTTTGCCGGATTAGTCAAACGTTTCTTCACAGACGTCAGATGTCAGATGTCAGAGGACAGATGTCAGATGTCTGAGGGAAAAGGATAAAGGTTAAAGGAAAAAGAATTCATTGGATCAACCCAATCTGCTAAACGAACTTAACAGGCCCAAAAAACCCGATAAACTCAAACAATACATCAATTACTCGACGTTCATTTTAATGCTGTTTCCGGGATTTACGGCTGCCTTCATGGCGCCTTCGGCATGGAACACTATATTCAAAATAGGTGTGTAAGCGGTCTTTACCATCCGGCTCCGTCATGCCGGATTGGCGCCAACTATATTATTTTCAGACACAAGTAACTGGAAATATATAAAAATACTAAGCAACTAGTGGTTGACCTTTCAACAGCTTTTGTTAAAATAATTTGTATTCGCCAAAGATGCGCAGCCTTAGATTTTTGTAAAAGGCCAATTTTTTGAGTCTATTCTTCAGATGGGAATTAAATGATCAGCAGGTCTCATATTTTTGTGAAGACAGGGCGACTCGCTCTATATATTCAATTTTTCGCCTGGATATTCCTGACACTTGGCGGATGCGGCGGCAGTGGGAACTTCCCGGTTGCCAGCGTGCTTGCCAGCGGCAGGTTAACTCTCTCGTGGAATGATGTCCCCGGTGCGGCCTCTTATGAATTATACATCGCCACAACCCCGGGGGTTACTACTCTCAACAGTTATAAGATCTCTGACGTTACCCCTCCCATAACCATCACCGACCTGGAACCCGGCACGACGTACTACTTCATGGTCGCCATCTTCAGTGATTCCGGGGAAAGCCGTACGTCGAAAGAAGTCGCCTATACCGTCACCGATACGGAGGGGGAGGTTGATTTCGGCGATATTTTAGCTAAACCGGAATCGGAGGCGCAATCCCAACCAACCGCTGGCGAAGAACCAACCGCAGGGCAGCAATCCCAACCGCAAGCTGCGGCTGCACCCGTCAAGAAGGCCGGTTCGGAGATTATTGTTTGTTTTGGCGACAGTCTCACATCCGGTATCGGAGCCACCAGCGGCATGGATTATCCGTCGCAGCTGGCGAAAATGCTGGGTAAGCCCGTCATAAACAAAGGCATTCCCGGTGATACAACAACAAGTGCCTTGAGAAGGTTGGATCGAGATGTACTATCCCAAAATCCGGATATTGTTCTGATCACCCTGGGCGGAAACGATTTGAAGAACGGCGTTTCGAAGAATATCGCTTTCCGCAACCTTGAATATATTGTCAAAACCATCCAGGGCCGCGGCGCAAAAGTCATTATCGGAGGGTTGAAGTTTCCCGGTAAAGATCGCGGTTATGGTGAGGCGTATAACGAACTGGCGAGTGAGACCGGCGCGATGCTCATACCGGACATTTTTGCCGGGATCGTGGACAATCTCGATCTAATGAGCGATCCGATTCACCCCAACGACGCCGGCTATCGCATCATCGCCCGGCGGTTTCACAAAGCCCTCGTGCCGACCGCAACGGCTGTCAGCCCCGAAAGGAAGGATGTCACTGTAGCCTGGGACGACGTCCCCAATGCGACTTCGTATAATATTTACTGGAGCGACAAGAAAGGCGTCAACAAAAAGAACGGAAAAAAAATTGCCAACGCAACCAATCCGTATGAAATGAAGAATTTGATCAAGGGGAAAAAATATTATTTTATTGTCACCGCCGTCAATCAATCAGGTGAGAGCCCGCCCTCCGAGGAGTTCTCGTTTACGGTTGGGCAGTGAATGGCGTATATTGAGTTAATTGAGTTTGTTGAGTTTGTTGGGTTGAAGGCATCAGCGAGAAACCGGAAAATCCCTAAAATTTCTTATCGGGCTATTGAGAGGGCTGTCGGTGCTGAAAAATGCCGATGCAGTTTACAATGGCAACATTATCAGCCGATAGCGGGCGTCATCCTCGACGCTTTTTCGATCCAGTACGAATGGCCGATATTTTCCATTTAACCAGAGTTCTGTCTGGTCGTCGTAATGAGGGCTCATGAAGTTACCTGAAATTCCCGTCGGAATAACCCTAAGAGAATTTTTCAAGTTGGAAAAATCGATGATATAGCGTAGTGATGCGCCGTGATACCCTTCCCAGGGATCGGTCAACTTGTATGGCTGAGGATTGACGGTAGCCATGCTGCCCCCCATGGGAAACGGTCCGATGTTTATAAAAAAAGCCATCAAGCGTGAGGCTCTGCCGAATGGATGATAAAACGTCAATGTATGCAGTTTGCCCCATTTCCATTCCGTCACGTCGCTGCCCATCCGATCTTCAAGGTACTTGACCGCTTCTTTAAAGCTTTGGCGGATGACTTCTCGCATACCCTCAACACTCGGCGTTTGGGGATCGTCAAACCACGGTGAATTTTTTTGGGCGATCAAGTTTCGCATGGCGTTGAATGTCACGGAAATATTTTTAATGTATTGGTGATACAACTCATCGCCGAGTCGTTTCCTGAAGGTCTTGGCCACCATTTCATTTATGGTAGCATGAAATACAGTGGGAGCGATTCCCTCCGCACGTGCCCTAAAGTCCCATTCTTTTAAAGTTTCAAGGGCCTTTTCCTCCTGAAGCGACAGCTCTTCAGTGGATAATGTCGCTAAGATTATCGGCATCCAATCCCGGGCTAAAACGACAAAAAAGTCGGCTTGCATTTTACTGAAATCGTTGAGATCCAATTTTTCCTTTTGCGTAATCATTTCCTGAATTCTGACAAATCGATCCGGCATGACGTAATAATGTGAAATCGGATAAGGATAATTATCGTCAAGATGCTTATTGTTGGCCGTAGCGATCCATCCTCGCGAAGGATTTCTCAGGTGCGGCTGTTCATCAGTCGGCACATAACCTTTCCATTCGTGGTTGCCGTCCCAACCGGGAATTGGGACTGCTCCACTGAACCCATCCCGAATTGGAATTCCGGCGGCCGTCCAGTAGCCAATATTTCCTTTTTTATCAGCGTAGATCAAGTTTTGGCCGGGACATTTGAAGTGCTCGACCGCCTTCTCGATATCATCAATGCTTCTGGCACTGTTAAGGTAATGAAACGGATTCGTCCCAAGCATCTCATAAGCTGTCCACTTCATGGCAAGCGAATTGCCTTTCGATTGGTTGAACCGGTTAATATCATCGATAATCGGCCCATGACGGGTTAGCTTTATTTCAAATTTTACCTCTTTAGCATCCTTGACTTTAATGATCTCCTTCTTGACGATCATATCCTCCCAGCGCCCCATGAACTCATATTGCGTGGGATTGGCCGGGTTGATTTTCTCGATGTAGAAATCGGCGTCATCCATCGTGGCATTGGTAAATCCCCAGGCCACATGCTCGTTGGCCCCGATGACGACGAATGGTGCTCCGGGGAGTACTGCACCGGAGACATTCATCGAAGGTGTTACTAGATGGGCTTCATACCATATGCCCGGCACGCCGTAGCTAAGGTGAGGATCATTGGCAAGCATCGGTGCACCATTCACTGAGTTTTCACCGGAAACAACCCAGCTGTTGCTGGCGCCGCCTCCAACTGTGCCGAGTTGTTCCCGAACAAGTTTAAGCGTATCAAGAAAATCCGACAGTGCGAATTGACCCAAATGAATGGTCGGGTATCCCGTCGGATAATCGGGGAAAATGTCCCTGGCCAGTGCTTCTCCAACTTTGTCAATTACAGCAGCATAGAGCATCTCAACATAAAACGCACTGGTCATATCCCATGCCATGTAATAATGGACTGCCGCTCCGTCGGATGCCTGCCAGGGTTCCGGCTCATACCCTAATACGGTGAATTCAATCGGAAGCGGACCTTTGTGATTCTGAATGTAGTAGTTGACGCCCTCTGCATAGGATTCTAAACTGGTCCGAATTTCAATCGGATACTCTGCCGCAATATCCTGCATAGATTTTCCGGCGGTAATGATTCTGAAAAACTTGTCAACGGCAACGAAATCTTCACCCATAATTTCGGA
>JASJCE010000485.1 GCA_030066155.1 Desulfobacterales bacterium
TACTGGTGCCGAGGGACAGAATCGAACTGCCGACACGGGGATTTTCAGTCCCCTGCTCTACCGACTGAGCTACCTCGGCATTTTGTCATCCAAATTTTAATGCAGCCGGATTTTTGAGAATTTTTTTCTATTAAACCGCTGAATATTTGTCAAGATAATTTTGTTTAGGCGCTATGCTAAAGCCGCAAAAAGTCGCCAAAAATAAATTTCGCCTTGAATAAATCCAACAGCTCTTGAGATCAAAATTAGAGGATTCTGACTTTCTACGAGATTATCAGATATTCCAGCTCCTTTTTAACACGGTTCGGTACTGCATGTTTATCCCGATTCTCCCATGGCGGTGCCCATGTCACCATAGAGATATTGGATCAGGGTGCTCGCGGCCAGGGTGGCGGTTTCCGCCCGCAGGATTCTCGGCCCCAATCCGGCGGTGATAAATCCGCTTTGGCGGATCCGTTCGATTTCCCCGCTGCTGAAGCCCCCTTCCGGGCCCAGCATGATCATTATCGATTCCGGCGGTACCGTATTCGTGATGCCACCGTCCGGGACGAGGGGGACAGCCTCATTTTCCCAGAACACAATTTTCAAATCAATGGTTTCAGATATGCGCAGCACGTCCTCCAAGGAGCAGACATCGTGGATTTTCAGCATAGTATTCCGTCGGCTTTGCTTCATGGCTTCAATCGCGATTCGTTTCCAGCGACGGTCCCGGCTAGCGAGACGGTATTTATCCGGCCGCGGGATGGATCGCCGGCAGAAAAACGGAAGCCAGTCGGAAATTCCCAATTCCGACAGTTTCCGTACCAGATCGTCCATTTTCTTTTCTTTTAGAAATGCCTGCGCTACCATGATCCGGGGGATTTGAGGTGGAAGGGCTTGCGATTTTCCCAGAATCTCAACCTCAACCCTGTCGGCATCGATTGCGAGGATAAGGGCATCGTACGCACCGCCGCTGCCGTCAACTAATTTCAGCCGGTCACCCGGCTTTAGGCGCAGAACATTTCTGATATGATGGGCCTCGGCTCCTTTGATAACGATCATCGATTCAGCCGCGGCAGCGGATTCGATATAAAAAATTCGCATATTCCAGTGTCTGTAAAAATTGGCAATCGCCTACCAGGACGGCCAAAACTACTGGGTCTATGTGGAATTAAAATTCCGAATTGAACAAACCACCAACCTTGATATAGCTGCAAAAAGGTGCAAAAAGCACCAAAGTCAAATTTCACTCTCAATATTTTCAATAGGTTGCGAAATTAAAATTCAAGGATTGCGGCTTTTTACAAGGCCGTCAACCTTGCAACCAACACGGTAAACCGGCTCAATCGGACGAATCGGATAATGTTGATATCCGGCGTCGGCATGAAACTGGAGGAGTGGATTCCGGAATCAAGGGAGATTATATGGCAGTTTTCGGTATAATCGTCAACCAAACTAAGTCCTACGATAAAGTATCGTCAAATTAGATCCCAAGCCGGTCGAATTTGAATATTTTATCAGAGCTTCGAATTTACATGGTTTTCGTTAAACAGGCTATTAATGTGTGTTCAGTCAATTACTTGTTGGCATGACGGAGCCGTACGTTATACAATAGATCCTGACATGCGGGGATCACTTGAATCGAATCTGTTCCACATTACCTGATCCACATTCAAATTTCTTGACACCGATCATGCCATATGCTAATTTTTCCAAAGATCCTAATAATTTGAAAATTATTCCAGTCAAAAAAACTTCCCCTTTCTCCCTTGGTGACGAATATGATTGATGAAAAAGACCCCGGACGAAAATCCGTCAACGATGATGATTCGGATGATGAAGTCATCATTGATCTCACAGATGAAGTCAACGTCAAACCCGAAGATGAAAACCGTGTTTTGAATTTGACGGACGACATGGCTGATGAGCCACCGGAGGTTACTCAAACCGAAGATTCCCCATATCCCGAGTCAGATGAATTCCTGACGTTCGATGATACCGATGATTTGCAATCTCAGCTTGAGGGCATCTCAAAAAAAGAGTCCGTTCAAGCACTAGATGAAGATCACGAAGAGGATCAGATCATTGCCGCGGCCATAGACGAATCACTGGAAGCTGATACGGAAAGAGAGCGCAAATCGGGGGAATTATTTGATTCTGAAGCGTCAGCTGATGACAAGCTGCTCATCATCGACGATGCTCCGGAAGAAGAGATCGACGTTACGCCTCGGGCAGATGACGGCTCTTCGGTGGATAGCCGACAGCCGCAAGACGCATTCGAACTCGAGGAGGAGATTGAGCTCGAGTACGACGTGGATGACGACGAAGAAATTTTTTTGGACCTGGAACGCAGCGAAGATACCGAGGACTTTGTCAATGTAGTGCTGGATAGATCGACATCATCAGATCCCTCGGATGACGATCATGAGCCGTCGCAATATTTGGAGCTTGAAGACGAAGATCTCGATGATATCGTGCTGCCTCAGTACGAACGGGAGGAGGAATCGGAGACGCTCGCCACGCCGGATGAAACCGGTGAGTTGGTCGACGGCGAGGAACTGCCGGATATTGAAGCCATCAGCGATTTAGACTTCGAAGATATAGATGGCACAGATGACAGCCGGGAACTGGATACCGGCGAACTGTTCAGCAGTGATGACATTCTTGCCGGCGTCGGGCAAACGGCAGGCCCGGTGGACGCCGACGAGGCGGAATTTAAGCCGGATACCCTCGGATTGGATGAGATCGAGAAATTTCCCGGATTGACTGATCCCGGTGAAGTCGATCAGGAGATGGTGTCCCTGACCGATGACGACGACCTTGTATTTGAAGATGAAACGGACTCTCTCGACCTGGAAGAAGGCTTGGACCCGGACATCGATGATGACGTCATACCTCTGGATGGATTTAACGGCGCGTTTGATGACCAGGAGGAAGAAATTATCGAAATAACCGAATTTGATCAGCACTATCCGGTCGAAGGGGACACGTTGCTCAGACAAACCGGAATCCTGGACCCTTCCAGTACCGAAGAAGACGACTTTCTCGAGTTAATCGATATCGAAGAGGATATTCTTTCCGCAGACCAGGAGGTCGTCGAGTTCGGTGAACCGCCGATAGCCGGTCCCGGTGAATCCGTCAACCGCCTCGTGGAGGCTGAACTGGAAGAAGCCGAATCCCGATCAACCGATTTGGAATCCATCTTCAACGATGACCTTGAGGATCGATTGCTGGAAGAAGGGGTTTCAGAAACCGATCCGGACGTCTCCCTGGAATATAAAGATGATTTTCGCCAGGAAGAGGGATTTGATCTGGACGAAGAGAAGGCGGAACCGGAGGCCGGATCACCGGATGAAGATGCCGAAATTCCGTTATCAACGGAAGCCCTATTGGCGGAAACCGAAGATTTAGATTTCAATATTGACCCGGAATCCATTTCCCAACAGGTCGATCAACTGGATACGTTTCTAACTGAAGATCAGGCCGGTGAGCCCGAAAAGGCGTTATTCCCCTCGGACTATCCGGAAGCGGAGAATGCGGAAGGAGCGACAACCGATGAGGCCATTTCAGGTGGTGATATGGAAGCATCAATGGCGATACCGGCCGGCTCTATTGATACTGCCAGATTCCCCGATGAAAGTTCCTCTGAAGAGATCGCCCCGGGAGATGCCCCTGCCGGTATTGATTCGGATGAGTTCCCGTCTGTGCCGGTCGGTCAAATCGATGCGGCCATCGAACGGGTTATTAACGAAAAATTTGCCGGTAAAATTGAAGAAATCATCTACGAAGTTATTGAAAAAGCGGTGGCAAAAGAAATTAGTCGTCTAAAGAGCGCTATATTGGGGAACAATGAACCTGAATAAAAATCTGAGTTCAATCCAATTGAGTTATTTCACGATCGGCTTCAAAAATCAGTTTTGACGACCGTTCGCTAAGCTGAAAAACAACTGGTAAAATGAAGGGGATTAATTTATAATCCCCCTTTTTTATTTTGAGGCGACAGCCCATCACCCATCTGTTTCGTGAAAAAAGGAGCGTTACCAAAATGAGTTTGAAGCAATTTGACAAGGGGTACGAACCGCATGAAGTCGAAAAGCGCTGGTACGAGTACTGGGAAAAAGAACGATTGTTTGCTGCGCAGGAAGAGAGTTCACGGGCTTCTTACTCAATTGTCATACCGCCGCCAAACGTCACGGGCGTTCTTCACATGGGGCATGCCCTGAACAATACCATGCAGGACATCCTGTGCCGCTATCACCGATTGCAGGGAGCAAACGTTCTATGGATGCCGGGAACCGATCATGCCGGAATCGCCACACAAAACGTGGTGGAGAAAAAGCTGGCTGCTGAAGGCACCGATCGCCACCAGCTGGGACGCGACAAATTCATCGAAGCTGTCTGGCAGTGGCGCGAAACATACGGCAGCGCCATCATCAATCAATTGAAGCGCCTCGGCGCATCCTGTGACTGGCAGCGTGAACGTTTTACCATGGATGAAGGACTGTCAAAAGCGGTTCGCAAAGTATTCGTTCAACTGTACGAGGAAGGATTGATTTACCGGGGCAATTACATCATCAACTGGTGTCACCGCTGTCACACCGCCCTGGCGGATCTTGAAGTCGAACACGAAGAACATGACGGCAATCTGTACCACATTCGCTATCCGTATACGAAGGGCAATGGCGGCATAGTCGTTGCGACCACCCGACCGGAGACCATGCTGGGCGATACGGCGGTGGCAGTTCACCCCGACGATGAACGCTATCGCGACGTTGAGTCCGACTTCGTCACGTTACCCCTTTTAGAGCGGGAAATACCCATAATTCGAGATGCCTACGTTGATATGTCCTTTGGTACGGGCGGCTTGAAAATTACGCCGGCCCACGATCCGAATGACTTTGAAATCGGCGACCGCCACAATCTGCCCAGCGTGAAGGTCATCAGCGACGATGGGGATATGACGGCCGAAGCCGGCCGCTTTGAGGGTCTGGATCGATTTGAATGCCGCAAAGCCGTCATTGAAGCACTCGAGGAGGAAGGCCTGCTCATCAAAATCGAGCCTTACCGGCACAGTGTCGGGCACTGCTACCGCTGCAATACCGTGGTGGAACCGAACCTTTCCAAGCAATGGTTCGTACGCACCCAGCCCCTGGCCGAAAAAGCCATTGAAGCCGTCAAAAGCGGGCAGACAAAAATCATTCCCGAGATGTGGACCAACACCTACTTTGAGTGGATGTACAACATTCGGGATTGGTGTGTTTCACGCCAGATCTGGTGGGGTCACCAGATTCCGGCCTGGACCTGCAGCGCCTGCGGCGACATAATTGTCGCCATGGAGGCGCCCAGCGTCTGTGCGTCCTGCAATTCGGATAAGCTGGTGCAGGAAACCGATGTTTTGGATACCTGGTTCAGTTCGGCACTCTGGCCCTTTTCAACTATGGGATGGCCGGCGCAAACACCCTTGCTGAAGACGTTTTATCCGACATCAGTACTGGTTACCGCATTTGATATTTTATTCTTCTGGGTGGCCCGCATGATGATGATGGGAATTCATTTTATGCACGATGTGCCGTTTAAAGATGTGTATGTGCATGCTCTGGTACGGGACGAAGACGGCAAAAAGATGAGTAAATCAACCGGCAACGTTATCGATCCGCTGAATGTTATCGATCAATACGGGACAGACGCCTTTCGATACACGCTCGCCGCGTTTGCCGCCCAGGGCCGGGACATTAAAATGTCGGAAAAACGGGTCGAAGGCTACCGACATTTTATCAATAAACTCTGGAATGCCGCCCGTTTTGCACTGATGCATCTGGAACGCAGACACGAGGATTTGGCACCCTCGAACCTATCGCTGCCCGATCAGTGGATCCTCTCCCGTTTGGCCCGGGTGTCGCGAGATGTTGCCGGCGCCCTGGAAGACTATCGCTTCAACGAGGCAGCCGGATCTTTGTATAACTTTGTGTG
>JASJCE010000486.1 GCA_030066155.1 Desulfobacterales bacterium
GCTGCCAGCACAATGGCGTCCAGATCTTCGGTCTCAAGTTTTTTGAGGCGCGTGTCCAGGTTGCCCCGCAACGGGGCGATTTCGATATCCGGACGGGAATGACGCACTTGAGCTGCCCGTCGCAAACTGCTGGTTCCGATAACCGCACCGCGACGTAGATCACGAAAACGCCTATTGTTGCGGGCAATCAGCACATCGCCGGCCACCTCCCGTTGCGGGATGGCGCCGATACAAAGGCCTTCCGGGATCTTGGCCGGCATATCCTTCATGCTGTGGACCGCCAGATCGATTCGATTATCCAGAAGCGCCTGTTCGATTTCTTTGACGAAAAGGCCTTTGCCGCCAACCTTGGCAAGCGGCACATCCAGTATTTTATCGCCTTTGGTTTTGATGGTGACGAGTTCAATGTTCCGGGAGGGATTGATTTCGGTCAGGACCGATTTAACCCAATTGGCCTGCCACAACGCCAGTTTGCTGGATCGGGTACCAATTTTAATCGATGTCCTCATGAGTGACCGCATCCCGCGCAGCTGCCGGCCGAGCATCCCGAGCAGCCGGATCCGGCCGAGGTGCTGACTGTTTGACCGCCGGCACCTTTACTGATAAAGCCGCAGGGTGACATGAGTTTGGTCACTTTTTTGCTGTTACAGGCGTTGCACGCCGGCTTGTCCGATCCAAAAACCAGATATTCAAAATCTTCACCACATTTCTCACAATGATATTCATAAATCGGCATGAATTGATCCCCCTGAATAATCGCCCTTTAATACCGAATTTTTGGGCGCGTATGGTATGTAATTTAATAACCGCTAAAAATAATCATCCGTGGTTCGTATTCAAGACAATCTACGGATTCGTTTCTGCCGGAACAGCAGATGCTCTCAACATTCCATATTCGATATTCTGCGGTTCTGCGGTTCGCTTTTTATTGGAGTTTTATATAGGCGCCGCCTCCGGCCTGAAAGAAGGGCTGGTCTGATCAAAAGAGAAACTGATTAACGTCCAACATCGAACGTCCAACGTCCAACGTCGAATAGATGAATTCTGTCTTTTTAAAAAGATCGAGCGAAGCGACATCCACAATTCTTCAATCTTCAATCGTCATTCGTCATTCTATGTTGTTTCTCACGAGCGTTGATGGAATCCTATCGAATTTTACCTGTTGTGAAGACTGAGCAAAGCGATTCCGTCATTATTCATTTATCAATTTTCATTAGTCAATTGTTTCATTCGACATTCCTAGCCCTCGATTGCTTCAATCACACCGGCTGCTATCAGGGGCACCAGGATCTCGTGATGGCCAATTAAATTAAACCCCCGGCCGCCTCTCGCCGTGGGCCGATTGACGACGTTGGTCAGGGGTCGATAGTGCTTGATAAAATCGAGATTGACCGTGGTAAACGCCTCCAGCCGGTGCCCAAGGTTTCTGACCAGGGTGGTGGCCTTGAGAAATACTTCGGGCATGATAACGGCAGAGCCGACATTCAGATATACCCCTTTTTCCAGAGTTGATACGACGGATGCAAATAACCTGAAGTCATGATGACTGGCCTTGCCGGTGCGGGCCGGATCGAACCCGGGGTGCATATGGATAATGTCGGTGCCGATCGCAACGTGCACGGTAACCGGGATGCCGAGCCGCACCCCCGCTGCCAGGATGCTCTTATCCATCAACGGCAGTTTATGGTCGAGAATCGATCGGCCAACGGCATACCCGAGACCCATATCTTCGGTTTCAGCCGAGGCGAGGGCTTCGGTCAGGAACGAGCAGGTTTCAGCGGCCATGCCGAAAGTGCCGTCATCCAGGGCCGCCGCCACATCTTCCGATGTTTGACCGACCATGGCCAGCTCCAAATCGTGAACGATGCCGGCGCCGTTCATGGCCACTGCCGTGACAACACCGCGTTCCATAAGATTGATGATAATCGGATTGAGCCCGACCTTGATCACATGGGCGCCCATGCCAAAAATAACGGTTCGGTCTGCCCGGTAGGCGTCGGCAATTGCGGCAACGATACGTTTAAGCTCAGAGCCTGCGAGAATATCCGGCAGACTGGACAAAAAATCAGCATAAGACGAACCGTTTTGCCACGGCCTGGCGAAATCTTCGGTGCTCACCATGCTCGGCCGGTCAGTCAGACGATAGGTTTTAACTTCGCTCAAATCGATGGGTTTGAATTTGGGATTCATATATTTATTCCGAATCGTTAACCTTGCCTTCAAGTTGAGGTTGAAGACACAGGCTCTGTCAAGGGTCCAATTTGTTAAAGGTTTCAGGTTTCAGGTGTCAGGTTTCAGGGAAAATAATTTAGGAATTGCGAATTCAGGAATTTAGGAAAGAAGAATTTAGGAATTATGAATTATAGGAATTAAAAGAATTCTATCTATTATTTTTTTTAAATTTTGAATACCTCAATACCTCAATTCCTGAATCCCTCAATCGTTCACCGCCTCAATTCCCTAATCCCTTAATCCGGTGGTGCTGTCACCTGAACACTGAACACCGAAACCTGAAACCTGAAACCTGAAACTGAATCTTTTATTTAAATTCATCGGGATACAAATTCCGATCCACCAGGTCGCAGAGTATATGACCTATGGTTATGTGGCATTCCTGAATCCTGGCCGTGGTATTCGAGGCCACCGTCAGCACGAGATCGGCACATTTTGCCAGTTCACCGCCGCGACCGCTCATTGCAATGGTCTGCATGCCGATCCTGCGAGCGGTTCGGATGCCTTCAACGACATTGGCGGAATTGCCGCTGGTGCTGATAGCCCAGGCAACATCGACCGTGCGACCCAGCGCCGCTACCTGCTTGGAAAACACCTCGTTGAAATCATAATCGTTGCCGATGCTCGTCAGAATTGAGGCATCGGTCGTCAGGGCGACGGCTGCCAGGGGAGGGCGCTCGATTTGAAAGCGATTGACGAATTCGGCAGCCAGGTGCTGGGCATCAGCCGCGCTGCCGCCGTTTCCAAAAATCATGATCTTGCCGCCCCGTTGGAGGCAATCGGTCAATATATCGGCAGCATGAATGATACCGTCAAGATTGGTTTCAATGCAGTCGCGCTTGGTCCTGATGCTGGCTTCCAGTATGTTCAGGATGATGGCTTTCATCTGTGTTAATCCTTGATTGATAACGCCGCAAAAAGGCGCAAAAATCGCAAAAGTTTATTTTCGCAGTTAGTTTTTTCAATAAGTCACGAAGCCAATTTGCCCAATCTGTCCTCGGTCTGACTGATGTCCTCGGTCGCATCATAGCCGAGTTCCTGGGCTTTGCGAAATTCCTGCAATGCTTCGGTCAGGCGATTTTGCCTGAAAAACTGCAGTCCGAGCCGGTAGCGAAAGAGGGCGTTTTCGGGTGCAAGTCCGACACTCTCGCGGCAGAAGACCAGCGTGATCTCGGGATTCTCTCCCTGAGCTTCAAACAAACACCCCAATGCCGACATGGCGGCGGCATCCCTCGGATTTAATTTTATGGCTGTGCGATAGGCCGCAATGGCCTCCCGGGGCATGTTGTTGGCGGCGTGACAGTCACCCAGATAACGATGTACAGCACCGAATTTCGGTTCAAGTTTGGCTGCCCGTTCAAGATAGTTCCGGGCGGTTTCGGGTTCCTCTTCCTCCAGGTATAGCTTGCCGGCCTGAAAAGCGGCTTCGTAGGCATTGTCACTGACTTTATCGGCTTTTAGAAAAAAATCCAGGGCCAGACTCCGCTTCCGGGTTAACAGGTAGGCCAGACCCAGGTTGTAAAGGGCCATGTATTCGCCGGGTTCCAATGAGATTACCGTCTGAAACGCTTCTATTGCCCGGGTATAGTTGCCCTGGATGCCAAAACAGACGCCGAGGCTGTTGTGCACATTGACATTTGACGGGTCCAGTTCAAGGGCCGTCTTCAGTTCTTCGATGGCAGCCGGAATGTCACCTTTTTCGAAAAGCTTGTCGGCACTGATATTCAAGCTGACACTGTCAAAAATCACGGCACTGCCGGGACCGAAGAACAATGCGTGGTTCAGGGCTTTGGTAGCGTTTGTCAAGATATCCGATCTCTTGTAACTGATGGTCGGATAGGCCGCGATTCCAACCCGCACCGTTTGTCGGGTTGTTTCCGCAACCCGGGTTTGCAGTCCGCGGACCAGACTAAAGGCCTGTGGGCCTTCTTTTTCAGGAAAGAATCCGGCAAGTTTGCCGGTTTCCATGACGCCCCACATCCCATTCTGGGTGCGGCAGACGGACATCAGAATATCGGCCAATTGCACCAGACGGTTATCCGCCCCGGCATCAGCCGCTGCTGTTTTTTCCCGACCAACGGGGTCCGGCTGAATGACGACCGCTGCAAACCGGGAGACAGATTCCAGTGCTTTCAGGGCCCGCTCCTCGAAGCCGCGGTCACGAAGCAGATCCGGATAGATCGATTGCAGCAATTGATGGGCATCATCGGACAATTTGCGGCGGTCGTCCGCCAGTTGTCCAGTCTCGGTTTTGGAAAATAAAAAGTGCCGCGCAGATCGGCGGCGCTGAAACACGGCGTTATCTCCGGCAGTCATCTTAATTTTACCACTCATTTCAAGAGTCTCTCGAACGCCGCCTGAATGAACGGCAGATCCTCATCCAGTAACGTTCTGGGGTCCATAACGAAACGGTCATCTTCAATGCGTCCGATAATAGGTGGCGAATTTCCACGCATTTCGTTTTCCAGCTTGTTGGCAGACAGGCCCTCAATACGGATACTCAGGCAGCGGCTCGGCAATTCCAGCAGGGGTAGGGCGCCGCCACCGGCTTTGGAGAAGCCCTCAATCTGGCGTATTTCAAGCCCGGCGGCACCGATTGCATTTAACACGTCGGCCAGCCGGTTAGCGCGCCCCGCCAATTCTTCCCTTTCCATGCATATCATCCGGAGGGTCGGGATGCTGCGAACGGCCTGGGCTTCGTCACGGTAAAGCTGCAGAGTCGCTTCGAGGGCGGCCAGGGTCATTTTATCGATGCGCAGCGCTCTGGCCAGGGGGTTGCGCTTGATGCGGTCAATCAATTGTTTTTTGCCGACAACGATTCCCGCCTGAGGGCCCCCCAGCAGCTTGTCGCCGCTGAATGTCACCACATCGACCCCGGCGCGGACCGAATCCTGAACGGTGGGCTCTTTGACCAGTCCGTATTTGGAAAAGTCAATGAACGTGCCGCTGCCGAGATCTTCCATCACCGGCAGTTGGTATTTTGCCCCCAGTTCCGCCAATTCTTTCAGCGAAACTTCGGCCGTAAAGCCGACGACACTGTAGTTGCTGCGATGGACTTTCAGCATCAGGGCCGTGTTCGCATTGATTGCATTTTCATAATCCGCCATATGGGTGCGATTGGTTGTCCCGACTTCCTTCAGGATACCGCCGCTTTTGGCCATTACATCCGGAACCCGGAACGAACCGCCGATCTCGACCAGCTCGCCGCGCGAAACAATGACCTCCCGATCCCGGGCAAGTGTCTCGAGGCAGAGCAGCACTGCCGCTGCATTGTTGTTGACCGCCATACCCGCCTCGGCGCCGCAGATTTCGCACAACAACTCTTCAATAATGCTGTAGCGGGAACCCCGTTTGCCGGCGTCGAGGTCATACTCGAGATTGGAATATCGTCCCGAAATCGCGCTCAGATTCTCAACGACCCCGGGTGGCAGCAGTGATCGGCCCAGATTGGTGTGCACCACAACACCGGTGGCATTGATCAGGGGCCGCAGGTTGAGCTGCAGTGATAAGGCGGCAGCTTCCCGAATCAATTCCAGAATAGGGGGGATGCTGAGGCATCGATCCGATATATCATCTTCAGCCGTCAGAATCCGTTTTCGAAGGGTATCCAGCACGTCCCGAATCGATTTGACGGTTACCCCTTTCGGCAGGCTTTGAAGAAAAGAATCGGTTTTAGCCTGATCCAGCAGTTGATCGACGCCCGGAAGCATCCGCAG
>JASJCE010000487.1 GCA_030066155.1 Desulfobacterales bacterium
CACCGCTAAACTGGCTTCTGATCATGGCATCCGCAATGTATTTGTCTCCAATGGTTACATGACGGCGGAAGCGCTGGAAATGATCAGCCCCTACCTGGACGCCGCCAACGTTGATCTGAAGGCATTCAGCGATCAATATTACAAAGAACTGTGCGGTGCAAGACTCGAACACGTTAAAGCCACTTTAAAACTAATGAAAGCACGCGGTGTTTTTGTAGAAGTGACGACGCTGATCGTTCCGGGTCTGAACGACGACCCGCTTCAGCTTAAAAAACTGGCGGCTTTCATTGCCCAGGAGCTTGGAGTGGAGACACCTTGGCATATCAGCCGCTTTCACCCCACCTACAAACTGATCGATCGGTCACCCACGCCGGTTAAAACGCTTACCACCGCCCGCCAAATCGGATTAAAAGCCGGCCTCAAATATGTTTACACCGGCAACGTCCCCGGCCATGCCGCCGAAAATACATATTGTTTCAGCTGCGGCGAAACCGTCATCGAACGCCGTGGATTCCAGATCACCAGGTTGAACCTCAAAAACGGCCACTGCAAGAGTTGCCAGGCCCGGATTGATGGGGTTTGGGAGTAGCCGCCCCTTCAGAAGGCGGGTTCCTGGTTCAGGCTTCTGGATACCGTATTTTCGATTGGTGGATGCTGGATACTCGATACTGGATGCCGGATACTCGATGCTGGATGATTAAGGTTAAAGGATAAAGGTGAAAGGACAAAGGTACGAATGAGGTTTCAGGTGTCAGGTTTCAGGGAAAGGTACCCGGCGTTCGGCTTTCGGCAGACGAGAATGGGTAAACGCATAAGGGATTAAGGTATGGGGTGTAAGGTGTTAAGAAGGACGAATAAAGATTGACGAATGTCGAATTATGGTATGCTGTCTGATCTTGTGCCCCATTCGCTCTGCTCTTAACTGCACGCTCTTTCTCCTGACACAAATATCGAATAACAAATAACAATAGCCTTTATCTGATCTCTGCCTTCTGACCTCTGTCATCTGCGTGCCGCGGCGAAGCTCGAAGAGCGAAGACGGGTCTTCTGCCCACTGCCCCATGCGTTTTGCTCCTAGCCCTATGCCCCATGCTCTCTGCCCTCCGCGCAGGCTGCTACGAATAACCAATAACAAATAACAACAATCTATGTCTGCCCTCTGCCCTTCGCCCCTTCAATCCGCAATCCACAATCTACAATCCAAAATCGAAACCCTCTGCCCTCTGAACCGTGAACCCTTTAACGTGTCCTGATCAACTGCACTGCCGTCAATGAGATCAGGCTTAGTGCGGCGCCGCCCAGGAATGGAATGCGATAGTCAATCAGCCACAGGATACCGCCGATGGCCGGCAGAAAGACGGCGGCAATGTGGTTTATGGTGAATCCCACCGCCATACTGGGCGCTATATCACGGGGGTCTGCCACCTTTTGAAAATAGGTGCGTATGGCAATGGCGAAATTAAAGAAAATGTGGTCGAGAATGTATAGCGCTGCAACCCATATCTTTGATGAAGTTGTGGCGTAAGCCAGAAAAATCAAAATCAGACTGAAATATTCCAGGGACAACACCTTGCGCTCGCCGAATCGGATGATGCACTTACCGATAAATGGGCTGAGGTAAAAGTTGATAATGTTGTTGATCACGAATAAGATGGTTATCTCCTGAAGCGAATATTCAAACTTCTTGACCATCAGCAGGACGGCAAACGCCATGAATATCTGGCGTCTTGCCCCTGCCATCAGCGTTAAAAAGTAGAACAGCCAGTATTTTTTGCGCAGGATCATCTTTTTACGCTGGGGAACGATGTCTTTACCCGTGGGATCCTGCAGCAGGCCCCAGGTCGCCGCCAAAATGATAGAAACGCCAGTGATCAGATAGATCTGGGTAAAATTCAGCAGGAAAGCCAAACCATATATTAGAATTCCGACACCGATGTTGGAGGCAGCGCCAACACTGCGCTGTTTGCCAAACACCCAGGGGGATGTATTTTTATCGAAGTATTGCAGTGTTAAGGACATATTGGTGGTTTCAAAATAATGAAATCCGAAACTCATCACCAGGGTGGTAATCAGTAGCCCTAAATAAGAAGGAAACAATCCCGTAAGGGCGATGCCCACCCCCAGAATAAAAATTGACAGCGCCGACAGGCGATATTCCTTAATGAACATAATGACAAAGACCGCCAAAAGCGCCAGGAAACCCGGAATTTCCCGAACTGATTGAATGATGCCGATGTGATGCCCATCTAATCCGGCGATATCGACCGCAAAATTGTTAAATAGCGTCATCCAGGTTTGTAAACCCAGGCTGGAGCAAATCGTGAATACGATCAGGTAGCGGTACATCGGTTCTTCTTTGATTTTTTGAATATCTTCCATAACCTGAAAATTACCCGAAGTTCAAATCTTTGAACCTTTATAATTTAAATATTATCAATATGTTAAATTCTTTATTGTTTGTTGCTTAGATCAGGGTTCAAAATTTTGAACTTCATGCCTTATGCGAAAAACACTATAAAAACAAGCGGTTTATTGAAATTTTAGGGAAATGGTTAATGTTTATGAACTGAATTGCGGCCCTCATCACGGCTGAATCGATTTTTAAGTCCAGATGGCGATATTTTATAAACAAGACAACAAACTGAAATCGTTATAAAAAACTATGGTTTTGGGAGTTGAGCTAATTATTATTTAACTATGGCAAGCATATTGCATGCTTTTTTGTTAGCCTAATAATTTCTTCATCTGTTCTCCTCCTTAACGGCCGATTGCTAGCCACAATCGGTCGTTTTCATTTGTATTATCTAAGATATTTCACTATCAACCTTATGGGTTCCTTCCAGACTTCGTGCTCTCGTATTCCGGTGTGTTTTGGAATCCAGCAGTCGAACAGAATCACAAACATAAAACAAAAAAATTATGCGCAGCATGAAAAAATTAATACGCGGCAGCCTCAATACCAAAGCTTTATTCCGTAATCAAATAAGAAGCTTATTTACCAAAAGGGTGATTTTTCAGGGCGGAGTATTTTAAATGATTATTGATTTTCATACCCACGTATTTCCACAATCTATTCGCGATAACAGGGAGACGCTGTTTTCGAGCGAGCCGGCCTTCAAGCTGTTATATCAATCCGCCAATTCGCGCCTGATTGGCGCTGGTGAATTAATCGATATAATGGACCAAAACGGAGTGGATAAATCGGTCATATTTGGATTTCCCTGGAAAAGTTCTACCGTCTTTATCCCGCACAATGATTATATACTTGAGATGGTGCAAAAATATCCCGAGCGCTTGATCGGTTTGGGATGTTTCGAACCTTCCGGCCAGGCTGCCGTGGATGAGGCTGAGCGGTTTATTGCAGCCGGGGGCTCCGGGATCGGTGAACTCGCTTTTTATGAGACGGGGATTGATGAAGATGCACTCGACCGTCTGGTTCCGATTATGGAATTGTGCGCCGGACAAAAGCTGCCGATCCTGATACACACCAATGAACCAGTCGGACACCATTACCATGGCAAGACGCCGATAACCCTCGCCCAGATCTACCGCCTGATCGAACGGTTTCCGGCAAATAAAATCGTATTGGCGCATTGGGGCGGCGGTTTGTTTTTTTACGGCCTTATGAAAAAGGAAGTTAAAGAACGTTTGAATAACGTTTATTTTGATACAGCAGCATCACCATACCTTTACGATTCGGCTGTGTACCAGATCGCCGATACAACCGTGGGGATTGATAAGATCTTATTCGGCAGTGACTACCCGCTGCTGCCGCCCTCGGCATATTTCAAAGAGATGGCTGAAGCCGGATTGACCGAAGCCCAAATGAATAGGATCAAGGGCGGAAATGCAAATCAATTATGGATATGAAAAAACATCTCGTCTCGATCGTGCCCTATGAACAGCCCCTGGAATCTGTTCGGCAGGCGGTTGATTTGTCAAACGGGCTGGCGAATCTGGCCCCACGTGCCAGGGTGTTCATCAAACCCAATATTGTATTCTGGACCCGAGCGGTGCCATTTCCCAAGTGGGGCGTCATCACTACCACACGGGTGGTGGAGGATATGATCGTGATGCTCAAGGAGTGCGGCATCGACGACATAACGATTGGTGAGGGCACCGTCACCATGAACCCAAAAGATACGGCCACTTTGGTGCACGCGTTTCACACGCTGGGGTATGACAGGTTGAAGCAAAAATACGGTATCAAGTGTCTGAATGTTTTCGAGCGACCGTTTGAAAAAGTGGATCTTGGGGACGGTGTCGAGGTTGCATTTAATCGGGATGTTTTGGAAAGCGATTATGTGGTGGATCTGCCCGTGTTGAAGGCTCACAATCAAACGGTGGTCAGCCTGGGAATCAAGAATTTAAAGGGATTGATTGACATTCCCTCCCGCAAAAGATGCCACAATATGACTCCCGGCAAAGACCTGCATTTTTGGGTGTCCAAGCTGGCCGATCGAATGCCGCCGATTTTTACCCTGATTGACGGTATTTTTTCGAATGAAAAAGGTCCCGGTCCGGACGGCAAACTGCGCCGCACCGATTTGCTGGTGGCATCGGCCGACATTTTATCGGCGGATCTGGTTGGTGCCGGAATTTTGGGATATCAGCCGGAACAGGTACCGCATCTGATGCATGCTGCCGAGCATCGCAGGCGGCCGTGGGATTTTTCAGATATCCGGGTGGTCGGCGATCGCATCGAGAATGTAAAACAACCGCATGAATATGATTTTGCGTACAGCGAAACCGATGAGGTCATTCTTCCAACCGCTTTGGCCAGGCAAGGTATAAAGGGCGTTTTTTACCATAAATACGACCTTTCCATGTGTACCTACTGTTCGGCGGTCAACGGACTGATGATTTCGGCTATACGATTTGCCTGGCAGGGTCAACCTTACAATGATGTCGAAGTGCTGACCGGTAAATCCATGCAGCCCACGCCTGGCAGGAAGAAAACCATTCTGATGGGCAAATGCATTTACCAGGCCCACAAAAATAATCCTTTGATACAGGAGGCGATTCCCATCAAAGGCTGCCCGCCGAGGCCGGAAGATATGCTCAAAGCGCTGCACAAAGCCGGCATTGAAGCTGATCCGGGATTGTATGAAAATATCGATCATCTGCCCGGATTTTACATGAGCCGATACGAGGGTAAACCCGAGTATGACGAAAGCTTTTTTTCCGTCAGTTAGGTGGCAGGTTGAAACGAGTTTGTTAGCTGGAATCTGGATACTGGATGCCGGATGCTGGATACTTGATATTGGATGCAAGATACCGGATATCTGATACCGGTTTAATCTTAAACTGATATCTGCCGCAGCTTTTTTAATATCGGCTCCATCTTTTCACGATGCTCGGGTGGGATCATCATTACCTCCAGTTGTTGATTGGGAATCAACCTGTTGGCGCTGCAGTGCAAGGCAAGGTTGTGGTAGTCCTCACGTTTTTTCCCGTCCGCCAGCGTCCACAGAATGTCGACCAGGTTGCCGCTGCAGCCGCCGGCATCCACATGCTCGATGGTCTGCAGGAATACCGTATTGACCGACAAAACAAAGTCGTCAATTTCAGCATAACCGGTATCACCGCAATTGTGGCGGGATACCAGGCAGCGGCAGCCAAAAGGTCGTAATTCATAAATTGGGCACAGGTGTTCGGACAAAATGGCACAGGCGGATAGGTGCGGGCCGACATTGTCTTGCGGGGCATCGATGCCATCTGCACAGAGTTTGGCCAGGCGGTTGGTCGTTAATTGGGGGCGAAAGCGCTCAATTTCCAGGGCGGACCGGATTTTCCAGATGACCTCCGAGGCCGACTCCGGGTTCAATCCATCCATAATTTTATATCCTTCAAGGGTGGTCAACATGACACCGGATGTACAGCAAAGGTCACAGTACTGTTGGCACGCCAGATCCAAGGATCCGGTAAATTCATCATAAACCGC
>JASJCE010000052.1 GCA_030066155.1 Desulfobacterales bacterium
AGTGCGGTCTCCCATGAATTTGAAAAACTTCGCCGGAAATGGGAAAAATTCAAACTGACCTCCTGGGATTTCGGAGATCTTCCGGAAAGTATCAGTGAGTCGGACCGATTACGACATAAATGGATTGCTTACCCGGCTCTGGTAAAAGATGTCGAAACAGATAAATGGGTTCATCTTCGGCTTTTTCAACAGCGTGATAAAGCGCTGTCCGCACATGTGGAAGGCGTCCTGACCCTTTATACGATTCATTTCGCCAATGACTTGAAATTCTTGAAACGGCAGCTGCGGCTGCCTCCGGGAACGTCCTCCGCAGCCGACAGTTTTGGGGGCGCCCGACAGTTCGAAAGAAAGCTCTACCGGCAAGTTCTGCATACACTATTCAGCAAGAATATTCGTTTGCAACATGAATTCTATGCATACGCCGCCAAAACCGGGCCCTTGGTTCTTTCAAGCGGCGTTGCGCTTCTCGAGCGCACCTTGCCGGTGTTGGCTGCCTATCATGAGGCGAGTCGGCAGCTCAGTCGACTGCGTGACGGGTGCCGCGGCAATCCCAGCATTACGGTCGTATTCGACGATTTGATCAATGGATTGCAGCGTCTGGTTCCGGAGAATTTTGCCGAACTGTACGACGAGGACCGCTGTATGCATCTCACCCGGTATATCAAGGCCATCATCATCCGGGGGGAGCGTGCCCTGGCTGACTTTGAAAAAGACCAGGCCAAGGCCGATGAAATTCACCGATTTAGCGGCAGCTTGAATCGGCTGTTGGAAACCCTGTCTCCATCCGCCTCGGATGATAAACGGAAGGCCATCGAAGAATATTTCTGGATGCTGGAGGAATACAAAGTTTCTGTATTTGCCCAGGAGCTCAAAACCGCGATACCCATATCGGCCAAACGGCTCAAGCAGAAGCTGGGACAGATAGAAAGGATGGTTTGATTTCGGATTGGGATAGCATAGAGCATAGCGCATAGGGCATAGGGCAGTGAGCATAGGGCATAGAGCTGAGGGCAAAGGGTATAGTGCACAGGGCATTGGGTTAACAGGTGGAAGAAGGAATCTGGTGGCTTTATGTTTTTATGTTGCCGGTGAGAGTGAATATTGAGGGTCTTGTAAAAAGTCAAAATTGCCGAATTTTGACTTTATAACTTACTGATAGCGAAAATTAACTTTTGCGCTTTTTGCGCCTTTTTGCGGCTATATCAATAATAAATAATGATTTTATCCTCAGTTAAAAATCCAAAATCCGCAATCCGCAATCCAAAATCGCAGAGCCCTGCCGTTTCGGTCATCATACCGACCTACAACCGCGGTTGGATTCTAAAAGAAGCGATCGATTCCGTTCTGGATCAGGACTATACGGATTTTGAATTGATTGTGGTGGATGATGGATCGACGGATGATACGGTCGAAATTCTCGATACTTACGGCTCTGATATCATTGTGTTGCAGCAAAACAATCAGGGGGTCAGTGCGGCGCGCAATCGTGGCATTTGCGCATCCCGGGCCCAATTGATCGCCTTTTTGGATTCGGACGATATCTGGCTGCCGCAAAAACTGGCCCGGCAGGTGGAATTTTTTGCCGCCCATTCGGATGCCTTGATCTGTCAGACTGAAGAAACCTGGATTCGCAACGGATTGCGGGTCAATCCCAAAAAACGCCACCAAAAGCGTTCCGGAGAGATCTTCGAGCCGTCATTGACCCTGTGCCTGGTAAGTCCCTCGGCGGTCATGATCCGTAGAACCCTTTTTGATGCGGTGGGGCTTTTTGATGAGCGCCTTCCGGCCTGCGAAGACTATGACCTGTGGCTACGCGTCAGCTGCCGTTATCCGGTTTACCTGATCGATGAGCCCCTGATCATCAAACGCGGCGGTCATGCAGACCAGCTGTCAAAAGCAGCCGGCCTCGATAAATTCCGAATTCAGTCCCTGAAAAAACTGATCGAAAGCGGGTCACTTTCTCAATCTCAAAAACTCGCCGCCATAAATACCCTGCGGGAGAAATGTAAAATTTATGCAATGGGCTGCCGCAAGCGCGGGCGGAAGGATGAAGCGATGTATTATGAAGATCTGGCAAATTTTGTGGGATCGCCGATGGCAGAGGACAGAAAAAATAGTTATTAGTTATTGGTTATTTGGGTTCAAAGAAGAGAGGTGTGTTACGCAATAAAACACGCTGCCCCGATGAAACTTTTGTCTTGCAAATATCTATCTGCTTATGTAGTCTTTTTTTCAGTTATTTCAGCAGAGGCTCTCTAATAAAAGTTTACCAAGGAAAGGAGGGATAATATCTGCCATCAAAATTAAATCTTTAATCTTATTGAAAAATAAGGAGGTTTAAAATGAAAAAGGGCTTGATCATTAGTGTTGCACTTCTATTCGGTATTGTGATGTTCATGGGAACGGCACCGGCTCAGGCAGCGGATCAAACATTTGTCACCATCGGTACCGGCGGTGTCACCGGGGTTTATTATCCCACTGGCGGTGCCATCTGCCGTCTTGTGAATAAAGGCCGGAAAGAGCACCGCATTCGCTGCTCGGTTGAAAGCACCGGCGGATCTGTCTACAACCTGAACACAATTGCCGCCGGCGAACTGGATATGGGTGTAGCCCAGTCCGACTGGCAGTACCATGCCTATAACGGTACCAGCAAGTTTAAGAAAAAGGGCCCGAACAAGGATCTGCGCGCTGTATTTTCTGTTCATCCCGAACCGTTTACCGTTGTCGCCCGTGCCGGTTCCGGCATTAAAGACTTTAAAGACCTCAAGGGCAAACGGGTCAACATCGGCAATCCCGGCTCCGGTCAGCGCGGCACCATGGAAGTGGTCATGGGGGCGTTGGGCTGGACCAAGAAAGATTTTAAACTGGCTTCCGAGCTAAAATCCGCCGAGCAGTCCAAAGCGCTGTGCGACAACAAAATCGATGCCATGGTGTTTACCGTGGGACATCCCAGTGGATCGATCAAGGAGGCCAGCACCTCGTGCGACTCCGTGCTGGTAACTGTCACCGGTCCTGAGATCGACAAACTGGTTGCCGAAAACGCCTATTATCGAAAGGCTACGATTCCGGGTGGAATGTATCGCGGAACCGACAGCGACACCATGACGTTCGGTGTCGGCGCCACTTTTGTCACCTCGGCCAAAGTGCCTGACGACGTCATCTATAATGTTGTCAAGGCTGTTTTCGAGAATTTCGACCAGTTCAAGAAGCTTCATCCGGCATTCTCTGTCCTGAAAAAAGAGGAGATGATAAAAGATGGTCTTTCGGCTCCTTTGCACGATGGTGCGGTGAAATATTACAAAGAGGCGGGGTTGATGTAAACCGCATATCAAAACTAAAAGTGCGCCGTAAAAACGGCGTGCTTTAGTTTTGGTTCTGGTGATTCATTCTGCGGGAAAACTGCTCTGCAAATTCGATGAGTTGCTTTCGATCCGTATTTTCCCGCAGAAACGAGCAGCAGACGTATCGATCCACATCATAATTTGCATAGGAGGAATCATCGCAATGGCTGAACCGACACCTAGCACGGCGTCCGAAGAACAGCTTCAAGAGATGATTGCCGAGACGGATACGGGGGCTCGTAATCCGACCGGTGCGATTCCGAAAAAAATCCTCTTTTTTGTACCGCTGGCCTGGACGCTGTTTCAACTCTGGTACGCATCTCCCCTCCCTTTTATCTTCAATATATTTGTTTTAAATGATACCGAGGCAAGGGCGATCCACCTTGCTTTTGCCGTTTTTCTGGCCTATACGGCCTATCCTACTTTTAAATCATCGCCGAGAAAATATATCCCGGTTCAGGACTGGATTGTGGGGTTGGTTGGCGCGTTTTGTGCGGCCTATCTGTTTATTTTCTATGAAGCCTTATCCGACCGTCCGGGTGATCCAACCCAGCTGGATCTAATTGTCGCCGTTGTCGGGTTGATAACACTGCTGGAGGCCACGCGCCGCGCGCTGGGTCCCCCCTTGATGGTGGTCGCCAGTGTGTTTATTGTCTATACCTTTTTTGGTCCCCATATGCCTTCTGTGATTGCCCACAAGGGCGCCAGTCTTTCCAAGGGAATGTCCCATTACTGGCTTGGCACCGAGGGTGTTTTCGGTGTTGCACTTGGGGTCTCCACCGGCATGGTATTCATGTTTGTGCTGTTCGGCGCACTGCTCGAATCGGCCGGTGCCGGTAACTACTTTATTCGCACCGCTTTTGCCGGGCTTGGCCATCTTCGCGGCGGACCCGCCAAGGCGGCGGTGGTCTCATCCGGATTGACCGGCCTGGTCTCCGGATCATCTATCGCCAACGTGGTCACCACCGGGACCTTCACGATTCCACTGATGAAAAAAGTTGGGTTTAAACCGGAGAAGGCGGGGGCTGTTGAGGTGGCCTGTTCAACCAACGGCCAGCTGATGCCCCCGGTTATGGGCGCCGCTGCATTTTTAATGGTCGAATATGTCGGTATAACCTATGTGGAGGTGATCAAACACGCTTTCTTGCCGGCCATCATTTCCTATATCGCACTCGTATACATTGTCCACCTTGAAGCGTGTAAATTGGGTCTTGAAGGCATGCAAAAACCGGTGACCAGGGCATTTTCTAGAAAACTGCTCTCATTTGTCATGACCATCTTGTTTATCATCATCGTTGGAGGCGTTACCTACTACGGATTGGGCTGGATTAAAACTGTTGCAGGCGATGCAACTCTGTACGTCGTTTCGATTCTGCTTTTGGCGGCCTACCTACTGCTGCTGGCCTACGCCTGCAAAGTACCGGAACTGGATACCAGCCATGAGATCACGGAACTGCCGGAGTTGGGTCCGACGGCCCAGAGCGGATATTACTTCCTGTTGCCCATCGTGGTGCTCATGTGGTGTCTGGTGGTGGAGCGGCTTTCTCCGGCGCTCTCCGCTTTCTGGGCGACGGTTCTGCTGATTTTTATTGTCCTGACCCAGCGGCCGCTAAAAGGCGTTTTTCGCAAAATGAAGGGAGATGACTTCACCTTCAAGCACGGGTTGGATGATCTCATCGAAGGTATGGTCGCCGGTGCCAGAAATATGATCGGCATCGGTGTGGCCACATCCGCTGCCGGCATCGTCGTCGGTACCGTGACGCTGACCGGAATCGGGCTGGTCATGACCGAATTTGTCGAGTTCATCTCGGGCGGCAACCTGATGTTGATCCTGCTCTTCACCGCCATCATCAGTCTTATTTTAGGGATGGGACTGCCGACCACGGCCAACTATATTGTGGTGTCGACCCTGATGGCTCCCGTGATTGTGAACCTGGGCGCGCAAAGCGGCCTGATCGTGCCGCTTATTGCCGTGCATCTGTTTGTCTTCTACTTCGGCATCCTGGCCGACGACACGCCACCGGTGGGCCTGGCGGCGTTTGCCGCGGCCGGCATATCCGGTGGTGATCCCATCCGGACCGGCATCCAGGGCTTTACCTACGATATCCGAACGGCGGTGTTGCCGTTTATGTTTATCTTTAACACCCAGTTGTTGATCATCGGTGTCGCCAACTGGGTCCATTTAATCATCGTGATCGCGGCCGCTGTTATCGCCATGCTGGCCTTTGGCGCGGGTACGCAAGGGTATTTTCTGACCAAGAGCCGCATCTGGGAAACCGTTGCCCTTTTGCTCGTAGCATTTACCCTGTTTCGCCCCGGGTTCTGGTGGGACCGGTTTTTCCCGCCCCTTACGCAAAAACCGGCCACTAACCTTGTCCAAATGGTGGAAGAAATGGAACCCGGCGCCCAGTTGAGAATGATGCTTAAAGGCGAAAAAATGGACGGAAGTGAATTCACCAAGACGGTGATGCTACCCGTGGGTGACGAAGGCACCGGCGCCGAGAGACTGGCCGCCATCGGAATTGAAACCCGCGATGAGGAGGGCAAAACCCTGATTGATAATGTGGTCTTCTCCAGTGCAGCGGAAAAAGCCGGCATCGACTTTGACCAGGAGATACTGAACATCCAAGTGCCGACCAAACGACTGCCGAAACAACTGATGTTCATTCCGGCGCTGCTGCTATATGCGCTGGTTTGGTATGTGCAGCGTGGGCGCAGGAATAAACTTGAAGCGGCTGGGGCCGCTTGATTGATGGTCGTGAGCCGACCTCCTGGCGCCATTGTTGCGTGCTTGTTGCCGTCCCTTAACGCATAGGAGCGGCGGCGGGTATATGTTGATATTGATTGCCGCAATTTTACATTTGGGAGCAGGTTATGTTCAAAAAAATTCTAGTACCCATCGATGTTGATTATCCTAAAGCAGCCGCGGCTGTATATCGAAAAGCGGCCGCGATTGCTAAATTGAGCGGAGCCGAAATTCGGCTGGTAAGCGTTATGCCGGGTTTTGGTATGCCGATTGTTGCATCCTTTATCTCCGATGAAGTGCGCAAAGAGGCGACGGATCGATTTAAGGAGTCTCTGGAGAAATTCATCGCAGACAACTGTGACGAACCCGTATCATCGAGAATAAGAGTCGGGAAAAACTGGGAAGAGATAGTAAAAGCTGCAGACGAGTGGGGGGCAGATTTGATAGTTGTCTACCATAACCGTCGCCGCGAGATCAACGAAGTTTTTAGCGGTTCCTGCTCTCAGAGGGTCTCGTATAACGCCAGCTGCTCCGTATTACGGCTGCGAAATATTCGGGACTAAACTTGTCTACATCCGAAAACGACTGAAATGGCCAAAAACCGACAAGAAAATTAATAACACCCTTCAGGATGCTGAGCGATGGATTAAAGTATATTGCATCACATGTATAGGCGGGCAGTGGTTACCAGGCGATGGCACGTTATGATGAAAAGTTCTCTAAAAAGATCATGGATCCGTTGTAAATCTCGAGGAGGAAAACATGATTGCCAACAAACGCAAAAAAACCATCTGTTTCATCCGGTTTTTCAATCGAACTCTTATAATTTCCGCAATTTTAACCGTTGGATTATTCCCTTTTTGCGCAAATGCCTTCGATATCCTTTTAGGCACTGGAGAGACCGGAACATTTTCTCACTTCACCGGCCGGATGCTCTGCAGGGTGATCAACAGCTACTCGGATGATATCAACTGCAAAACAGCTCCTGCCCCCGACGATGTGGATGCCCCCGACGATGTGCATAACCTCACCAACCTTCGGGGGGGCTTTCTTGATATCGGTCTGATCGATTCACGCATGCTGCACGATGCAATTAACAAAACCGGAGATTTCGAGTTTCTCGATATTAGTTATGACAATCTACGAGTGCTGGTTCCGCTTTATTATACGCCTGTAACACTTGTTGTGCGAAGTGATGCGGGGATTACCTCATTGGATAATCTGAAAGGAAAGCGGATTAATGCCGGTGCATGGCTATCGAATGAGCATCTTGCGATGGATAAGATCATGAAGGCCAAAAACTGGTCGAACAAAGATTTTAGTCTGGTACAGGAACTATCAGCCTCCCAGTCCCAGGATACGATGGCTTTTTGTCACGGCACGATACAGGCGATGTTACATATTGGCGTACACCCTAACTCGTCATTGCAACAGTTGTTCAGGCTCTGTAAGGCCCGCCTGGTGAACATGGATGATAACGATATTGAAAAACTGGTCAACGATCATCCCGCTTTTTCGAAAATCAACATCGCATCCGAAACCTATCCATCCCATCCCCAGAGTGTGACAACATTCGGGACAACGGGGGTGTTGGTCGCCTCACAAGATTTCGATGAACAAACGGTTTATAAGATCATCGATGCCATCTACAGTAATCGAAAACGCTTAAAGAGTGGACATCCGGCGCTGTCTTTGTTTGACGTGGATACAGCACGGAAGAATTATGCCGGTATACAACCCCATCCGGGCGCAGCCAAATATTTCTCAGAGCATGGAATGTAGTTAAAAAGGCTTACACCACGGCGTTAATTGCACAGATCGAAATCTTATGTCTTTTCATCTTTTCCAATTCAATCCTTCGCTAGGGCTAAAGCCCGGTATCAGGTCTCAGCCAGAGGGCAGAAAACCTTCCTAACGAGCTAAATTTATCCCATGAAATTTACGAAGTAACAACGAAGCGCATTTCATTGGGGCCATCTCAACGCTCACAACGAACTTAACCGCCGTAACCCTCCGAATTTATCCGGTCTGGCCTGCGGAATGCTTAGCTTACTCCACCGGGGCCACTACGGCAGATGACACTGGCTGAAATTCATGAATTTGACAGCGAAGTGGATGCCAATGATTCGGATTCCTGTTGTGCAATCTCTCAACTTGACAACGTATCAGTTGATTTTCAGTTTCTGATTTGATAAAGGATGAAATAATCTGAACGTAATTCATACTTTAATGTTACGTTAATTTATTAATTTCATAGAAAGGGGTGAGGAAACAAGACCGTGGATTTTTGTTTGGAAAATTGGCAACATTAACTTTAAAACGCTAACATTATCAATCCAAGGAGGATCCTATGAAAAAACTAATCGTTCTAACAATTGCTCTCGTTTTTGGCCTGACGCTTCTTGGAGGCGTAGGGCCTTTTGAACAAAAAGCACAAGCGGGCAAAACCACCTTTGTTACTATCGGAACGGGCGGTATTACCGGTGTCTACTATCCGACCGGTGGCGCCATTGCCAAGATGGTCAACAAGAAGCGCAAGGAATATGGCATTCGGGCTACGGTTGAGTCAACCGGCGGCTCCGTCTTCAACATCAATTCGATCATGTCCGGTGATCTCGAATTTGGCGTTGCCCAGTCCGATCGACAGTTCCAGGCTATCCAGGGTATTGCCAATTGGAAAGACAAGGGGCCGCAAAAGGATTTACGCGCCGTGTTCTCAATTCATCCCGAAACAGTTGACTTAATCGCCGCAGTAGATGCCAACATCAACAGCATCGAGGACCTCAAGGGCAAACGCATTAACATCGGAAACGTCGGCTCCGGTTACCGGAAGAATGCCATCGATGCGCTGACCGCCAATGGTCTGGATTACAATAAGGATTTTAACGCTGAGAGCCTGAAGGCAGCCGAAGCTCCCGGACTAATTCAGGACGGCCGGCTCGACGCCGCCTTTTATACCGTGGGACATCCAAGCGGTTATTACAAAGAAGCGACTTCCGGTAAGCGTAAGGTAAAGTTCGTACCCATCACCAATATTGAAAGTCTCCTGCAAAAATACCCCTATTATGCCAAGGCGGTCACGAGGGTGACAAAACACTACCCCGCGGCAGAGAACGATGCGGATGTCCAGACGTTTGGTGTTAAAGCGACCTTTGTGACTTCGGTCAAAGTGCCGGACGAAGTCGTCTACGCGATTACCAAAGAGGTGTTTGACAACTTCGAGCAGTTTAAGAAACTGCATCCCGCTTACGAGGGTCTGACCAAGCAAAACATGCTCGAAGGTCTTTCGGCACCCATTCATCCGGGGGCAATGAAATACTACAAAGAAGTTGGACTGAAATAGCATTTATTAATTTGAAATGAGGTAGCGGCTGCCGGTCGCTACCTCCTCGTCCAACCTATAACCGAAATCATAGCAGATGACCAAACCACCTTCTCCAAGTTGACTTGGGTGATCTCCTCCAACCATTCAGTCAGATCTATTAGGATTTATTATTTTCGATGGGATCCCAGCAGGGTAGAGAGGTGAGCCAAATGACGAACGATCACAGTATCGAGCAAAAAGACGACGGCCTTGAAATCGCAAAGAAAATGGCTGAAGAAGAGGAGGGGGTTGCGAGACGACCAGTTGGTCCCACGAAATGGGTAATCCCAACCATTGGGGTGATCTGGTCTTTATTCCAGCTTTCAATTGCCAGTTGGTGGATTTTGGATACCGTGTTTATGCGATCCATTCACCTTGGATTCGCTTTGCTGATCGTTTTTTTAAATTACCCCGTTCTCAAAGAGCCCCGCTTCGGTCTTAAATTTCTCTCCATTAAAAATCGAATTCCGCCCTGGGATTTTTTAATTGCCATAATCGCCTGCTTTTCAGCTGTATATATTGCCGTTGATTATGCCGGAATAAACGAACGCTATGGCGCTCCCATCACCCGCGATCTGGTTATCGGCCTTATCCTGCTACTGATGTTGCTGGAAGCTTCCCGGCGTGTCATTGGTCCGGCCCTGTCGGTGATTGCCTCGTTTTTTTGTCTGTACGCGTTTTTCGGGCCGTACATGCCAGATATTATTGCCTTTAAGGGGGTTTCGATTAGCCGCTTCATGGGCCAGATTACCATGTCCACAGAGGGGATTTACGGAATTCCTTTAGATGTATCCGCAACGATCGTCTTTTTGTTCGTACTTTTCGGGGCCATGTTGGAAAAAGCCGGTGCCGGCCACTATTTTATACAGCTGGCATTGAGTATTTTGGGTGGCTTCAAAGGCGGCCCGGCCAAGGCTGCAATAATGGGTAGCGGGCTTACCGGATTGGTTTCGGGTTCCAGTATCGCCAACATTGTTACCACCGGTACCTTTACCATCCCCCTGATGAAAAAGGTCGGCTACCCAGCCAAAAAAGCGGCTGCGGTTGAAGTAGCCGCCAGCACCGACGGCCAGCTGGCCCCGCCAATCATGGGAGCGGCGGCCTTTATCATCGCCGAATATGTTAACGTCCCCTATGTCGAGGTCATCAAGGCCGCTGCCATTCCAGCATTCGCCTCCTATGCGGCTCTATTTTACATCACCCACATCGAAGCTTCCAAGCTGGGGCTTGAGGGTTTACCCCGCAACGAGCTGCCCTCTTTCTTCAGGACTTTAATCGGCGGCATTCATTATCTGGTACCCATCGGCATGTTGCTCTATGAACTGATTATCGTTCGCCATTCCCCGGAGCTGGCTGCCTTCAATGCCATCTGGGTTATGGCAATTATTATGCTGCTCCAGAATCCGGTCAAAGCCTACCTGAACAAAGATCCCATCGTTCCGGCATTTAAAGAGAGCATTGTCCAGATTTTTTCGGCCCTGGCGACCGGCGCCCGAAATATGTGTTCGGTTGCTCTGGCCACGGCGGCTGCCGGAATTATCGTCGGCGTGGTGGCGATGGGACTCGGAGGGCTGATCACCGAAGTCATCGACGTTCTGTCCGGTGGTAATATCTTCCTGCTGCTGGTGATTACGGCGGTCGCGAGCCTGATAATCGGGATGGGACTTCCGACCACGGCAACCTACATCGTCATGGCATCATTGACGGCGCCGGTCATCGTGGAGGTCGGCGGCTATATGGATTTTATCGTACCGCTGATGGCAGCCCACCTGTTTTGCTTTTACTTCGGGATTCTGGCCGACGATACGCCACCGGTGGGACTGGCCGCCTATGCGGCGGCCGCAATTGCCAAATCGCCGCCCATCCCGACCGGTCTGCAGGGGTTTATGTACGATATCCGGACCGCCATATTGCCGTTCATGTTCATTTTCAACTCGGATCTGATCCTGCACAACATCAACAGCTGGGCCCAGGGTTTGCTGATCTTTGTCATGGCCTGTGTCGGAAACTTCGCATTTGCCTCGGCCACCCAGGGCTGGTTCGTGGCCCGCAACAAATTTTATGAAATACCGATATTTCTGTTCGTAACGTTAAACCTGATGCGTCCGGACCTGATCGCGCGCTGGGTGGGGCTGCCCCATGATCAACGCTACTGGACCTACCTGATCGGTCTGGCCGTTTTCGGCATCCTCTTTTTAATGCAGCGGCCCCGGATCCCGAAGCCGGCCGCGGCAGCTGCCGCCGCATAGCCCAGAATCCGGCCGCACCGGTCCGGCGTCAAGTTCCGCGACGAGGGCTGTTGACGTAAAGATCGGATGAATTGGAGCTTGGACGCATGAATCCTATCAAAAAAGTAATGGTTGCCGTCCGCGAGAAAGTTGACCTGCTGGTAATGGGTGTCAGAGGCCGATCGGATCTGGAGCATGTTCTGGTGGGATCTGTGGCGGAAAAATTGTTCAGGCGTTCACCTATTCCCATTTTATTTTACCGGGATGGAAAAAGTGCCGCCCGAATCAAACAACGAATTGGAATGCAGTAGTAGCAAAAGGTTTGAAGTTCGAAGGAGCACTGCCTCTGGCCAAAAAAGTGGCCAGTCAAATCAAAAGAGAAACTAATGAACGTCCAATCCGCCTTCGGCGGATCCAACGTCGAATAGATGAATTCTGTATTTTTAATAAGATTGAGCGAAGCCTCCCCTCCGGCCTGTAAGCCTATGAAGCCTGCGGGCTGGAAGCGGGCTCGTAGGGGGTTGTAGCGCCTACGCCTCGGAGAGCGACTTCCACTCCGCCTGCGGCGGATCATTCTTCAATTGTCATTCGTCATTCCAGGTTTCAGATGAACGCCGCTCCGGCCTGAAAGGAGGGCACGATGTCAACACATCTATTGACCAGGCTCTCGATCATTCTACTTTCCGCAATTTTAATGTTTTCTCCCGCTGGGGCAGGCGACCGTTTCACCGATAACGGGGATGGCACGGTCACGGATCACGAACTTGGACTGATGTGGTCGAAAACCGACAACAATGGAAACATCGACTGGATTCAGGCCGAGAAATGGGTCAAATACACATTTCCTTACACGCTGAAGAAACAATATGAGAACTGGCGCCTGCCCACGCTGGATGAACTGCAAAGCCTGGTGGTGAAGGACAAAAACTATGAGGGATATGAGACGGACTGTGGACAGTATGCCAAGAACATATCGTTGATAAAACTTAGCTGCGGTTGGATCTGGACTTCTGAAACGAATGCGCTCGCCCCTACGGCGCGGATCTTCAATTTTGACAACGTCTATCACTATACCGTGCGCAAGGCCCAAAAGCGGGGCTACCGGGCCCTGCCGGTACGAGACCTGAAATAGCAGAGGGCAGAGGGCGAAGGGCAGAGGGCATGGGGCAAAGGGAAGGAAAAATGGTATAAGGTTTAGGGTTTAAGGTGTAAGGTGTAAGGTGTGGGTATAAGGTATAAGGTGATAGGATAAAGGTCAAAAGTAGAGGGTATAATTATTCGTATTGCCAAAGCTCACATTCTCTTCAACCGCTCACCCTCTCACCTTCTCACCTTCTCATCTTCTCACCTTCTATCTGTATCCGACTTCCGCATTCCGACTTCCGAATTCAAGTAATTTTACTTCCAGCAAAATTACTTTTGCGTTACCCGCAAGACCTCTTCCATGGTGGTAATGCCGTCCAATACTTTCTCGATGCCGTCCTGACGCAGGGATATCATTTTTTGTTTGATCGCCAGGTTCTTGATGCGGTTGGAATCGAATGTCTCGAGGATCAGCCCCTTCAACCGCTCGTTTAACACCATAATTTCAAAAATACCCAGGCGCCCCTTGTAGCCGGTGGTAATGCATTTCTCGCATCCCACAGCTTTATAGACATGATTGTCGTCGAATTGCGCGGGCGAGACGCCGATGCTCTTCAGATAGATGGTACTGGGTTTATAGGCTTTTTTGCAGTTGTCGCACAGGACACGCACCAAGCGTTGCGCCGCTACTGCCAGAACGGATGAAGAAATCAAGAACGGCTCGACGCCCATGTCCACCAGACGGGTAATGGCGCTGGCGGAATCGTTGGTGTGCAGGGTCGAAAATACCAGGTGCCCGGTCAATGCTGATTGGACTGCGATTTCCGCGGTTTCTTTGTCACGAATTTCGCCCACCAGAATTACATCCGGATCCTGGCGCACGATGGACCGTAAGCCCCGCGCGAAGGTCAGATCAATTTTGGGATTGACCTGAATCTGACTGATTCCTTTTATTTGATATTCAACCGGGTCCTCAATGGTAATGATATTGATATCCGGTTTGTTGATCGATTGCAAAATGGCATATAGGGTGGTGGTTTTACCGCTGCCGGTGGGTCCGGTTACCAGAATGATGCCATTGGGGGAGGCAACCAGTTTCTTGATCAGCTTCAAACGGGCCGGATTGAAGCCCAGATCTTCGATTTCCAGCAGTGATCCGGTTTTGTTCAGCAATCTCAGCACCACGCGCTCACCGAAGGCGGTCGGTATGGTCGACACCCGCAGGTCGATATTCTGATCCCCGACTTTGACCTCAAAGCGCCCATCCTGGGGCAGACGCTTTTCGGCGATGTTCATCTTCGCCATGACTTTGATGCGGGATATCAGGGCCGGCTGGATCCATTTGGGCGGGGTCAGCAGGTCGTATAGAATCCCGTCAACGCGGTAGCGGACCGTAAAGCTGTGCTGGTACGGCTCGATGTGAATATCACTGGCACGAGCCTTGATGGATTGTGAAATAATATGGTTGACCAGCTTGATGATGGGCGCTTCACTGGTGTCATCCAGGAGATCGGCCGTCTCCTCGATTTCGCTGATAATATCACTGCCGTTTTCTTCCATGTCCTGGACCAGCTGTTCGGCTGAGTCCCGGCGCAGATCGTACTGCAGGTTAATGGCTGACAGGATCGTTTCCCGTTCGGCCAGCACCAGGGTAAAATCATTCAATGCCATCAGTCGAATCAGGTCGTCGAGGGCATGAAAGTTGAGCGGGTCGTTGATTGCGACAACAAAACCGGCCGGCGCCGCCTGACGGTCGGCATCATCAGAATTCATGGAGGTCAACCCGCAGTCCGCAGCCGTAATCGCTTTTTGATACTCCAGGGGCACCATGTTGTACTTCTTCAGGAACTGGATGGGTACCTTGTCGGTAAATTCCGATTCAACGTTTTCCATCGGTAACCGGGACCAATATGGCAGCTTGAACTGAATGCTCTGGGCTTCAAGCAGCTGTTTTTCGGAAATATTTTTCTGCTGGACCAGAATTTCCCCGATGCGACCACCCTTATCTTCCTGGATGCGCCGCGCATCGGCCAACACATCTTCATTCAGATCATATTGGTCAACCAGTATTTCTGCTAATTGAAGACTCATAAAAATGAATAATGACTATTGATTATTGAATAATTAATGAATGCTTTCGATTTCAATCCGATAAGACTTTGATATTTATTTAATATACGATCTAAATATCCAAATGTCATCGATGTCGCTGGTGTCAATTGGAAATATATTCCTGCAAGAAACAGCCTGAATGAACGGGAAATAAAATGAAAGAATACCTTAATTTTTCAATCTTCATTCCACTCACCTTGGCTCGATCACTCTGGGCTCTACACTCTGGGGCTCCTGGATCGGAGCCGGAACGATGATGGATTCTTCGGATTCTCCCGAATGCTTCTCGTAGTACTTTATTTCACCCTCTCTAATGGTTTCAATTTGCTCTCTCTTTTGTTGGAAAATGCCCAGGGCTTCGCCCGGGTTCTTGATCACCCTTGGCGTCAAAAAGACATACAGATTGGTTTTGTCGGTTTCGGTGGATGACTTTTTGAACATCCAGCCGAGCAGCGGGATATCGCCCAGAACCGGCACCTTGTTTTCGTTCTGGGTGGTCGAATCGTCGATCAAACCGCCAATTACCACGGTTTGCTGGTCCTTGACGATAACCGTGGTGTCGACCGTACGCTTCAAGGTCACCGGCAGGGTCGACGAAGTTGTCAGGGTCTGAGCTTGATCGATTTCGGTGACCTCCAGATTGATCTGCATGCGAACCAGGCGATCTTCAGTGACGTGGGGCGTAATTTTCAGGGTTTTGCCGACATCCCGATATTCGAATGATTCAAACGTTCCTCCGGATTGATCGGTGGTGGATCGGGTCTGGTAGGGTCTGTTTTCACCGACCGAAATCCGGGCCTCTTCATTGTCTGTGGTCAATATCTGGGGGGTCGACAGAATGCGAAAATCGTCGTCGGTTTTAACGGCATTGATGATAGCGGATATGTTGGATACGGTCACACCGGCAATCTCCACCGGTTCCGTCAGCAAACCGACCGTCAGGCCACCCTGCAAAAGCTCATCCGGCGTAACGAAACCGTTCCGGAAACCGCCGCCGATTACGGTTTCCCTACCACCGATCGAGCCCTCACCGAAGGCCGCCCAGTCGATCCCGATATTGAGGCTTGTGGCCATATCGACTTCCATGATCAGGGATTCGATGTAAACCATGGAGCGGGGTATATCCAGCTTCAGAATGACATCTTCCAGCACGTTATAGTCTTCTTTATCGGCCATGATAATCAAGCTGTTGGTGGCCTTGTCGGCCGAAATCCGGACTTTTCCGGCAACAACGGAGGGCTGCTTGCCCTTGGGCGCACCGGCTTGCTGGGTCGGCAAATCCTGCAGGACTTTAGCGAGCTCTTCCGCGGTGGCATGTTTGCAATAGTAAACGTGGATACTGCCTTTGCCGCGTGGCGTTTCTTTGTCGATCATGGCAATCAGGCGTTTGACTCGCAGACTATCCACCTCACTGGCCAACATGACGATGGTGTTGGTTCTTTCATCGGCTACCATGGTAATGGTTTTTTGCGTAGCAGCCTTGCCCTTCTTGCGGGTCGGTTTGAAAACGGTCGTCAGTAAGTTAACGAGTTTGGATGCCTCCGCATACTCGATGGGAATAACGGATATCTGCTGGCCGATGCCGGTGATGTCAATTTCCTTCAATATTTTCAACAGCCGCCGGATGTTGGAATACACGTCCGTGATGATCAGGGTGTTGGTCGGCCCGTAGGCCAGGATGACGCTGCTTTTGGAAACCATCGGTGTAAAGAGGCGTTTGATTTCCACCGGATCAGCGTATCTGAGGGGTATCAGCTGGGTGACAATTTTATCTTCGGGGGCTTCGGCTTCCTCCCTCAGCTTGGTCTCGATGCTTTTCGAGCGTGCATCCGGCGATGGGATGACCTTTACCACTTCCCCGGATTTAACGGTTGTATACCCATGGACCTCGAGCACCGATTCAAATACCTTGTAGGCCTCGTTCAAAGAGATTTTTGATGGGGATATGATGGTAACCTTGCCCTTGACCCGCTGATCCACCACGAAATTGGTCCCGGTCAATTCGCTCATGAATTTAATAAACACATTGATGTCAACATTGTTGAAGTCAATGGAAACGAATTGTTCCGGTTTTTTAGTGCGGTTCGATTGGGCATTGGATTGCGCAGAGCTGTAATGCGCGGTCAGGGCAACGATCACGAGGGCTGCAATGGCAACCAATATTGCCTTTGCTATGACGGGGTTTCTTTTCATGTAAGTTCCGAAAAAAAAATAGTTGTTTGTTATACGTTAATCGTTATTTGTATGAAATTCGCCATTATATCTTATAGACGGTCAAGACCGTAACTATTACCATGCCTTGCGGCAGATGTCGTCATTTTTTATCTTCCGCCGTCGCGGATCCGCATTTGCGGCCTTATGGCCTGTATCGCCTTACTCGATACTGTAATCCAGAGTTTGTTCGCGCCCCCGGCGTTTTATCTGGAGTTGGATATTGGAACCTGACGACAATTGCTCGACAACCTTGAGCGCGTCCTCAACGGATTCGATTGAATCACCGTTTACGCCGGTGATGACATCACCATTTCTCAACCGCATTTTTCTGAAAATGGCGTTGGGCTTGATGCCGGTGATGGAAATGCCGGCTGCCTGACCGTCAACAATGTGCGGTCGCAGGTTGGCCTGTTGCATAATCTCGCCCAGGTTCTCCATGGCCTTTTCAATTTGAGAGCTTCGCAACCGGATTTTGCGGGGATAACTCGATACCGGCAGCTTTTTCCGTCGGTCGGAACCGCTTCGGGTCCGTTCCGATCGCCGGCTGCCGGAGCGAACCTCTTCCATGGCCAGGACTTCGTCGCGATCATCGACGCGCAGAACCACCTTTTCTCTTAAAATTAATTTCACAATCGCGTTCTGGATCGAATCCCCGGCGCGGTAGAGATTCTGCTCCCTGGCTTTGGTGTCCTCGATGACCGCATAGGCCCGTTTGTCCTGGCCGGTAACCGTACCCCAGAGTTTCAATTTCAGATCGGTTTCCTTTAGTTTATCGACATCAACTTTTTCGGTTTTCGGTTCCGGTGCAACCGTTTCAGTACCCACGTTGAAAATATTGCGCTTCGTAATGGCCTGATAGGCCGACCGTGGTGCCGCCTTATAGTCAACCGGATCGGATTTGGCCTGGCTCAAGGAAACCCGCGGTCGGACGGTGACGTCAAGCTGGGCGGTGATCAACGTATAGAAGCCGCTTACAGCCAAATAAACCCCGGCTGTAATCAGCAAAAAATTTGATATGGTAAAATAACGATCGATCATAATTAATCCGCTTGCGTTTTTTTCGCCCGGTATCTTCTAAAACGACTGATTAGCCGTTTGCCTCCTTTTGCCCTTTTTCGGGGCGGCTTAATTTAAAGAAAATTCAGGATCATCCAACGATCCGGCAATTTTAAACGGGATTGCTGTTTTGCCGGACTTTTTGTTGCGTAAAAAATCAACTGGAAATTCTTTTTCCATATTTGCCAGAAATTTGTGATGCGGCGTGACGGTTCCCGTTAAGTTCAACCTATTTTTGGACGGATCACTGCTTTTAAAGCTGATCCGGCCGGCAACCTTGATATCCAGTTGATTCCCTGTGGCGTTGAAACCGTTGACAACCAGGGTCTGATTCTGCAGGGCCAGTTTGGCATCCACATTCTTAAACTCGAACGTACTTTGATTGAAAACGGCGGCCAGCAACTCCAACCGGCAGTTGTCGACGGACAGATTGCCCGATAACAGGGGGCTGGTTTTTCCCGTGCTGAATTCAAAATTGCCGCGTAATCCGCCGGAGATGTCATGTTCCGATAACTCTTGAAGAATGGAAATCTGTTGAACCTCAATCCCGTCTACACGGCCGTCGACTTTCAATCCGCTGCCGTCGGCGGCGGAGTCGATTTCGGCCCGGCCGCTCAACTTGCCGTCATACAGGTGCCCCTTGAAATTTATTTTGGTGACGTCTCCGAGCAGCGAACTCAGGCCGGGCATCACTTTCAGGCTTTGAAATTCAATTAAGGCCATTTCCTGATGTGAAATGTCGACGTCATGCAGGTTGATGCCCGGCGGCAGGACGGGGCTGATACGATCTATCCGCACGACTACATCCGGGTTGCCCCGACTGAGCCGGTTCGCCAGGTAGTTCTTGAGCATCTCGGACGGAAACAGGTACCAGAGGAAAAACAATGTGATTCCGATGATGTAAGCGGTGTAGAGTAGTGTTCTTTTCGACGGTTTCATTAACAATGCTATATTTCTTGTTTTAAGAGACGGACATTATTAGGTTTCAGGTTTCGGTGTTCAGGTGTCAGGGCAATTGATTTGGGAATTGCGAATTTAGGAATTTAGGGATTGAAGGTATTCTGTCGATTTAACTTTTTCGTATTTGAATTCCTCAATTTCTCAATTCCTAAATCCCCCAATTTATCCGTGCTGAAACCTGAAACCTGAAACCTCATATCTCCACCGTCTCCACCTGCAATACGGCGGTTATCAGTCCCTGTATTTTGCCTTTCTTGGAAATTGATATCTTCTTGATGTCCACCATGTTTTTTGAGGTTTCGACGCCGTAAAGATAATTGGTCAGCTGCTCCAGGGTGACCGCCTCCAGCTTCATTTCCACGCGTGACAGTTTATAGGGGCTGTTTTTCTGGATCTTTTTGGTGGGTTTCATGTAGATGATACGATCTTTTACACCGGATTCCTTGGCCAACCGATCCATAAACGAAAACAGGGTAAATCCTTTTTGCCGGTTGCGAAAACGGGACTTGGAAACATTCGCCTTTTGGGTCAGAGCGTTGTATTCCGCCTGCCATTGACGCATTTGTTCCATCATGATGGTTTTGGTCTGGAGCATGCGCGTTTTACGCTTTGTTCGGTCCATTATCGGTTCAACAATGAATTGAGCGACCAAAAAAATAATGGCGATACCCGCGCCAACCATGATGATATAGCGTTCGCGCCGGTTGAGTTTATTAAATTTTGCCAGCAGTGCCATGTCTACAGCTCCACTTTCAACTGGAAACGAACTTCTTTGCCGGAACGGTCCAGATTGGTTGAGTTGATCGTCACTTTTTTAAACAAATCGATTTTTTCGAGGTTACTCTTGATATCGTCCACCGATTTGAAATCGTCGGTGTTGCCGGATATCAGTACATTTTCCGGTGAAATAACCATGCGCGTTACATCCACCTTAACGCTCTCCGGAATGTTTCGGCTGATTCGGTTCAGTACATCAATGGTTCGGATCCGGGGACCCACGGCCGATTGATTGACGGCACTTTTCTTGGCTTCCTGAACATTCACCTGCATCTCCCGATGCGGATCGACAATGCGTTTAACATTCGGAAATGTTTCTTTATATATGGCAGTAATCTGCTGATCGATGCGGTCCAGTTTGTTGTTCAGTGTGACGGTTGCCGTTATCATGTTGAACAACAGCAAGGCCAGGACGGCGGCAGCCAAAATTCCGGTTTTTACCCAGTTTTTTTTGTGCTTGAGGAAAAATTTCCGGACCGCAAATCGACCCTTGTGAAAATTTAACCCTCTGATCCCGTCAATTGCCATCAGGGCCAAAGCCAGAGCATTGTCCATCAGAGCCGGATTCCAGGATTTGGTATGCTCGCCGTCTTCAACCACGATGTTCAGACGTTCGGCAAAGTTCAGTCGATTAACGGGTATGTCCAACACTTTGGCAACATCGTTGTCCATGGCACGGCCATTTAAACCCGAACCGGTAACCACCAGATCAAGCGGATGGAAATCAGTCCGGCTGATTTCATCATAGGCCGCCAGTGTGCGCTGGACAAATGCACCCAGCACGCCGGCCCGATTTTCATTTCCACGCGGTGTGGTAAATGAGCGTATCAGCTGCAGGCGGCCTCTGCTGACAATGAACAGGCTGCTCGAATCCCGGCCGATCTCCAGAATCAGACGATCTTCGCCCGGATCGGCCTGATTGGCAAGGCACATCGCTGCCGGTAGCCCGCCGACGGTTACCATCTCCGGTTCAATTTTGAACTCCGCCAGGGTTTCAATATACGGATCCAGGTCTGCTCTCGGCACCGCGACCGCAATGATCTCACGGTGTTCACTCTGGCCGGCAGAATGAAGATCAATAAAATCAACCACCAATTCATCGATCGGAAACGGAACAGTGGGCTCCAATTCGAATGGCAGCACCATCCGGACCTTTTTCAAATCTTTGAACGGAATCTGCAGGATGCGATATGAAAAATGATCGGCCGAAATTGACACCACACAGTCACAGCCGCCGGGATCAATCTCATCGCAGAGTGCACTCAGGGCTGCTTTAAACCGGTTTTCGTCTTCGCCCGTTTCGGAGAGCGGGATGTGCGCATGGGCATCGATCCGATTTTCACGCAAGCTGGAAATAACCCGCACAGCCGAAACGGATTCTTTATGGATATCAATTCCAATAACTTTTCTGCTCATCGCACAACCAGGGATTTATCTGTAAGCGTTCACAGGTTCAAGGTTTACCCGCCGGCGGCGCCAAAGGCGACCAGGGTTCACCGTTCAGGGTTATCAATACTGGTTACTCTGTTTTCCAACTAAGAACCTCACATGTCCATTTCTGAGTTTCGGGGTCCTGAGCCCGCTTTACCACCGCAATAACGGATGCTTTGGTCGCCTCGATAGATGCTTCGGACTTGATGCGAAACACATCACTGGTAGTCGTAACCAGGTTCGTATTAATGGTCGCGTCACTAAGGCCTGCTAGCTCTTTATACCACTTAGGATCGGAAAAGTCATGAGCATCTTTCTCTGCCGCCGCTTCCTGGCGATAATCAAAAATAGCCTGGGCCATTTCCTGGTGTTCAACACCCAGAAGGGCTGCCAGCACCGCTACGTCTGCAGTGTTAATATTAATTCGCCCGGGCCACCCAAAAGATGTCCCGTCCCCGGGGGTCATGCCATGCACGGTCATAAATTTCGACAGACCCGGATTTTCCTCGAAATCATGATAGATCTCGGGTGTGATGCCCTTTATCAGCAGCAGTTCGTCAAGGTCTCGAATCGGACCGTTGCGGCTGGCATAGGGCGGATCAAGGTCTTGATAATAGTCTGATTCCGCTCCGCTTAAACCGGTTGTTGCATCGTCATCGCCACTGTCAAGCCAGTCTTTAACGGAGTTAACGATGGCAACCGGATCGCTGTCGTCCTTGAGTACGTCTTCACTCCGGATTGATCTCAATAACCGATCCCACAGCATCACCTGGTTTTCATTGAATTGGCGGCTCTCCGGGAATTGGACCAATGCATTAACCTGAATTTTACTTAACTCGTCGGTAATCGTAACGGTCAGTTTGCCGGCATCAAACGGAATCTCCTGAAGCAATTCGTCTATTTTTTCCGGATTGGCCCAGTCCTCCTGCAATGAATCGAAATTGGATTCGGCTTTGTCCTTGATCAACACGGCCATAGCGATATGGACGCCCGAGTTGGCCATATAGGAGAGGGTCAATCGATCCCGGGCTGCGGCCGTGGCGATGACCTCAAATCGGGCTCGGCGATTGTACTCCAGAGCTGCCGCCACCAAAATGGTCGTGACCGAAATCGTTATCACCAACGCGATTCCGCGGTTGTTGTTCAATATGTCAAACAAATTTACCATTTGGTAACCGGATTATTCCAACTTTTCGCGATGGACCGGCAGTTTTACGGTGGTTTCGAAGGCAACCGTATCGGACTCAGTTCCGATTTCGAGCAAAATGCCAACCGCTGTCGGCGTTGCATGGTCAAAATCATCTTCGTCGGAATTCCACGTTTCAGATTCCTCGCCATCAGTGTCGAAGTACTTAAATGCCAATGATTTGACATGCCGGCAGAGTACCGCATCACTGCCTTTTTCCTCGAATTCGGGATAGGGATACAGGTGATCCGAGCGCTTCAAGAGCATTTGACCATCGTTTTTGGCCTGCACATAATAAACTATTTCAGCAATTCCACCGCGGTCGGCGGAATCGAACGGTATGTGGGCACGGCTCGTAAACCTCAATTTTGCAAATCCTATGCCACCAGCATCTTCCGTTGATCCGACGAAGCGATAGTTGTCGGGCGGATCGTCAAATTCAGGTTTTTTATAAAGCGGCGGCTGGGCGACATACAAGGCTTCCAAATCGGTTTTCATGCGGTTCAGGCAGCTTTTTGCCATATCGTAATATTTGCCGCTGTTATCCAGGGTATCTGTTGTCGAAAAGACCGCGTTGAACGATCCCAGGATGGTCGTCACGACGATGGACAGAATCAAGAAAGCCAGTAAGATTTCCATCAGGGTGAAGCCGGTTTCTGGATGCTGGATGCTGGATACTGGATTCTGGATGCCTGATGCTAAATACCGGTTGCGGGTTGCGGGTTTCTCGATTTTGGATCTTAGATTTCGGATTTTGGATTGAAAAAAGCGGCATTCGGCATTCGGCTTTCGGCGCACGGGTAGTCGCATAGAGCAGAGAGCATGGTGCAGAGCGCCTATGCAGAAAAATCGATTGGCACTGCGGGCCGCGAGAACCGCGTCGCGTTTTGCGTGTTGCGTGTTGAGGGTTGATTTTAGCTCATAGTTCATCGCTGATAGCCCTTAGATTCGAAAAGGATATTGTGCTGGATGTAAAATCCAATATCCATAATCAAAATCCGATCCATTCCACTCCTCTCACCTTCCCATCTTCCCACCCTCTCAACTTCTCACTTTCTTTATTCCGCATTCCATTTTATCTTACCATCAACCGGTAGCTTCGGATTGAATATACGTACTCGTTTTCGTTTAAGGCGACGGTTACTTCGATCTGTTTTAAATCATTGGCGACTTCTCCCAGGGCTTCGGAAGCCACATCTTCGGCGGTCACATTCCAGGTGTAGCCGGGGAATTTTTCACCAAAGTCGCCGGAATCGCCTGTGATGATATCATCAGACGTGGCTTCAAGCTGGGCCATTTTGCCTTGTGCCAGCATCGGTGCAATTGTGTAAAACCGGTTGGCGGTCGTCATGGACAAAGTCTGGGAATGCATGCGGTAGACCGCGGCCAGAACCACCGCCATAATGGCCAACGCAATCAGGACTTCCAAAAGGGTGAAGCCGGATTTAGTCCTCAAAGCTTGCATATTTTTCAAAAAACTGGACATCAGACAGAAAGGGTTCGATTAAAAAGCTCAGATATGCGTCATCATTTTGCATGTGTACCATGGCTTTGTTGGTATAGCCGGTCTTATTGAAAACGATTTTGGCCTGTCCTGAACGTACTTTGCCCCGGGTCGGATACTCGATGTCGATGATTCGCAGCGGCTCGGGCAGCGCGTAACTGTCAAAAAGTGCCTTTTCAATATCCTCCGGCGTCATCGATTCATTGGTTTCCCATACCCTTCCGCTGTCCAGGTCGAAGTGCAGTGCGTATTTTTTCTGGTCGCGAATGGCGCTTTCCTTGAGATTTTGAATTTTGCCGATCAGCCAGCGGGAGCTCTTCTTGGTGTCGTCCAGAAACGGATTATTTTGCAGCCGGGGGAGGGAAAAGAACAGCATCAAGCCCAGCAAGGCCACAACGACGATCAATTCAATCAGTGTAAATCCGGAATTTAGACCGATATGTCGGTCGTCAGTGGTCTGTTGTCCGTCGTCGGAACGTGGGGTCGATGTACAGTTAAGGGTTTTCATGACGCTAACGCGCTAAGCAAACAAACTTCTATTCCAGTTCCCAATTATTGATATCCTTATTTTCTTTTTCCCCGCCGGGCGCGCCATCAGCCCCGTAAGAAATGATATCGAAATCGCCTTTGAGCCCGGGAGACAGATAGATAAATTCATTGCCCCAGGGATCCTTGGGAACCCGGCTTTTCTCCAGATAGCCCCCGTCTTTCCACTTTTTGGGGACGTTGCCGGTTTCGGGCTTCTCGACCAGTGCCTGAAGCCCCTGTTCGGTGCCGGGATAACTGCCGTTGTCGAGTTTGTAGAGCTTTAAGGCAGTTTCCAGATTCTGAATGTCCAACTGGGCTTTTACCTGTTTGGCCTGTTCGGGGCGGCTCATGATTTTAGGGGCAACCCACATGGCGAGTATTCCGAGAATAATGATAACAACCATCAGTTCGATCAGCGTAAAACCCCGATTGTTTTGTTTCAGATTTAGCAGCATTTATTTATTCCCCCCATTTCAATTGAAAATTGAAGATTGAAGATTGAATATTTGAGGATTAAGATCATTTAAACTTGGTGTTTCTATGAAATGGCTGATTCTATTTAAACCATACTGAGTCGGATTGAATTAATTTGCAGACTCCTGTCATTTTTAATGAACATATAATAGTGGTTAATTATTGACTCTTATCATTTTTTATCCCGTTATATAGGATTTTTATGTTCAGTTGGCCCTTGTTTAAATCCAATCTTTCGAAGCCGATGCTAAATGTTAAAAAGTCAAAATTCCTTAAATTTTCAATTGTCAATCTTCAATATTCATTTTAAGGTCAGCGGATGAGCTGGTTCATTTCGAAAATCGGCAGACAGATCGATAGAACAATAAACAAGACGCACATTCCCATTACCAGGATCATGACCGGTTCCAGATAGGAGGTCATGCGCATAATGCTGGTCTCAACTTCATTTTCGAAAACATCCGAAATTTTGGTCAGCATATTTTCCAATTCACCGCTCTGCTCGCCGACCAGGATCATCTGGATTGAGAGCTGGGGAAATATGCCTCTGCCGGAAAGTGCGGCGCCTAATCCCTGCCCTTTACCGACTTCGATCGCCGCAGTTTCTACCGCTTCGGAAACGAGTTTGTTGCCGGCAATATTTTTGACAATATCCAGTGCAACCAGCATGGTTACCCCGTTTTCCAGCAGTGATCCCAGTGTCCGGGCGAAGCGCGCCACGGCCAGTTTGCGGGCCGCGGTTCCGGTCAGCGGCAGGCTCAAGATGGCTTTATCGATCCAGTGGCGACCCTTTTCCGTTTTTTTTGCCCGGTTGAAAATAAACCAGACCAATCCAATGATGACGAACGTACCCCACCAGTAAGACTTGAAAAATTCACCCAGAAAGATCAGCAGCCGGGTTGGCGTCGGCAACACCTGGTTCATATCGGCGAAAATCGACGTAAAACTGGGAACGATATAAACCAGCAAAATAAACAAAACGAGCGTCCCGAAAATGAGCATAAAGATCGGATAGGCCAACGCCGTCTGGATGCGGTTCATCAGGGCCTGCTGCTTTTCGGTGATGTCAGCCAGACGATCAAGCACGATTTCGAGCGTACCCGAGGTTTCTCCGGCCCGCACCATATTGACATACAAGGAGGAAAAAGTCGTCGGGTACTTTGACAGCGCCTGCGCAAAGCTGTTGCCCTCTACGATTAAATCCTTGATCTGGGCCATAATTCGGGTGAACCCATGGGATTTAGTCTGGGGAATCAGCGCATCCAGAGCCGACACCAGCGGGAATCCGGCTCCGATCAGGGTTGCCAGCTGACGGGTCATCATGGCAACCTCGACCGGTTTTACCCGGCTGAACCGCAGCGACAGGTTAAAAGATCTGGATTCCTTTTTGGGGGTGGCTTCAGCGGTTTCTTTGATCGATACCGGGAAAATTCCCGATGTGCGCAGCTTCTGGCGGGCTGCCAGGGCTCCTTCTGCGTCGATAATCCCCGACGTGGTTTTTCCTTTCGCGTCCAGGGCCGTATATTCGAAAACCGGCATTTTTTTATCAATACCCTCAATTGGGATTGTGTCGTTC
>JASJCE010000488.1 GCA_030066155.1 Desulfobacterales bacterium
TGTTGACCGCTCGATTGATCAGACCCGAGCGATCGTAGCCTTCAAGGATCACGACACCCTCCGGCAGCCCCTTTTGCAGGGCCCTCAGCTTTGCCTTTACCTTCCGGATGACTTCTAGAGCATTTTCACCGTAGCGCATGACCACAATACCGCCAGCGACCTCACCTTCCCCGTTCCATTCCAGGATTCCCCGCCTAAGCTCGGGACCAATTTGCACATTGGCAATATTCTTGAGGAGTACGGGAGTGCCCTTGGCATCGACTGATACGACTATATTCTCAAGATCCTGCAAAGATTTGATGTAGCCAAGGCTTCTGACCATAAACTCGGTTTCCCCCATCTCCACCAATTTGCCGCCGACATCATTATTCGAATTGCGTATTGCTTGGCGAACTTTCTGAATAGGGATGTTATAGGCCAGCAAGCGGTTTGGATCGACTTCGACCTGGTATTGTTTGACATAGCCACCGATACTGGCCACTTCCGAAACCCCAGGAACCGAGGTCAGCTCGTACCTCAGGTACCAGTCCTGGATGCTTCGCATCTGCTGCAAATCAAATTTGCCCGTGGTGTCCTTGAGGACATATTGATAAACCCAACCGACACCAGTGGCATCCGGTCCGAGACTAGGCGTGATGCCCCGCGGCAGCCTTCCGGCCACAAAATTCAGATACTCTAATACCCTTGATCGGGCCCAGTAAAGGTCCGTTCCATCTTCAAAAATTATATAGACAAAAGAAAAACCGAAAAAGGAGTATCCGCGGACTACCTTGGCAAACGGAACACTCAGCATGGCGGTGGTTAAAGGATAGGTTACCTGATCCTCAACCACCTGAGGGGCTTGTCCGGGATATTCGGTGTAGATGATAACCTGTACATCGGACAGATCCGGAATGGCATCCAGTGGGGTCATCGATATAACAATAAGGCCGCCGATAGTGACAAATGCGGTTGCCAATAATACGATAAATTTATTGTTGATAGACCACTCGATCGTTTTTTCGATCATCGTTTTCTCTTTTATGAACCGCCTATGCAATCGAGATCGAATTTACAACGACATCTACAACCACAGATACCGCTCTATGGCGATTTTACTGGTCTTCCATGTCATCGAAAAAATCACCCGACTCGGATTCCATATCCTTGAAGAAATCATCATTTTCGTTTTCCATATCACCGAAAAAATCATCTGCTTGATTTTCTATATTTTTACCTGTCGCTTGATTTTGTGAACCCATCATTTTTTGGACGGCCTCTTTCAACTTGGACTCGGAATCCAGGAGAAACTGACCGGAAGTTACGATCATGTCACCAGGGGCAACGCCGGAGAGGACTTGAGTCATTCCGTTATCCAATGATAGTCCGAGTTCAACGTTTCTGGTTATAAATTTGCCTTGCTGCCGAGCCACAAACACGATGTTTCTTTCTCCTGACCTGATAACAGCCTCGGATGGAATTATGAGTCCCTTGCTTTTTGAGCCTGTTTTAATCCATACATCGGCGTACATTTCTGGTTTGAGTTCCAAACCGGGATTCTCAAATTCAAGCCGTATCACGACATCTCTGGTTTTTTGCTGAAGGTAAGGATAGACAAACGAAACTTTACCCGCGTAGGTCTTGCCTGGATTGTAAGGAATGCGCATTTCCGCGACCTGGCCTTCAGAGACCCATGGCAATTCATATTCGTAAATATGCGCTTCCAGCCAAACCCTGGATAAGTCGGCAATACGATAAACGGTCGTGCCTGCTCTAACATAACTGCCTTCTTCGGCATTTTTGGTGATCACGACTCCTCTGGAAGGCGATCGAATCGTCAAGGTTTTATTCACCGAACCATTTCTCTCTATGGTTCTTATTTCGCTTTCGGCGATATCAAAATACTGCAGCCTGCGTCTTGCTGAATCTAAAAGATCTTTCTTAATGCTTCCAAGTTTTGAACCAGTATTTTGTTTGACACTTCGGAAGGTCGAGAGATATTCTTCCTGGGCGGCTACGAGTTCTGGAGAATAAATTTCGAAAAGCGGCTGTCCTCTGTCGACATGCTTTCCGGTGAAATCGATATAAATTTTTTCAATCCAACCACTTGTTTTAGGGCTGACTTGAACGGTTCGTGTTTCATCGTATGTGATGTGCCCGTAGGTTCGGATTGTTGTGTTCAGTTCGCCTTCTACAACCGCTGCGGTACGTAGGCCCATGTTTTGCTGGGTAACCGGATCAATACTGATGTTCACCCCACCTACGAGTTCATCTTCGTATACAGGAACGAGATCCATTCCCATTGCACTTTTGCCTGGTTTATTGTAGATTTCTTGAGGGTTCATGGGCGCCCGCCAATAAGCTATTTGCCTTTCTTTAGCAGCGGATGAATCTTGGCTCGCATCAGAGGCCTTTTGGGGCACCAAATCCATACCACATATCGGGCATTGGCCAGGTTCATCCGATACTATCCATGGATGCATGGGGCTAACATAGACGGTCTTCCCGTTATCCTCTCCCGAATCTGTTTGAGCGCTAGTGCCTGAAGGCTTCGACGTGTTGCTGCCAGAGAATCTGAGGAAGACAAATGTCAATGCGAACGTTACGAGCGCCGTGATCAGAATAGTTAACAACGGAATTTTATTAAATACTTTCATTTGTATCTCCGAAGAATCGGACGACCTAATTTGAATGGCTCGCAATCAGAATTTGATGTTTATAACTGTACCCCTACGGCCTGTTCTAAACGCGCCCAGGCAATATGGAATTCACTCATTTTTTTCTCGATGGTAAGATTTGTCGACAACCATAAATCATAGGAATTGATGACATCTGCAAAAGAGACATTGCCCGATTCGTAACCACCTGTCGATACATCCAGGGCTGATTTTGATAGACCGATTACCGTACCTTGATACAGCGTTTTCTCCCGAAGGGCCCGATCCAAATCAAACCAACGCTCACGAACTTGATTGAGCGTTTCGGCTACGGTCTTTCCGAGAGTTTCCTTCTGTGCATTCACCCGCTGCCTGATTTCTCGGATGTAAGCATCGTTTGTCCCGTACCACACATTTCGTGGAAGGCCGGCACCCCTTGAGGCCGAGGTCGATGTCGAAAAAGACGGTCTCTCGGCAGCTGAACCAACCGTATTTATCGTCTGATTCTCGAATGTCGAAAAGTTCAAAGTAAATGATGGCAATACCATCGTTTCTGCCATTTCCAGTAACGCGTGCATCTTGTTTAGCTGCGCTTGCTGAATCCTAATTTCCTGACGATGACTTTTGGCAACAGGATAAAGACTTTCTATACGAGGCGCCTGCTTTTCCAGTGTAAAAGGCGCAGGATAACCTGCTGGCTGAACGGAGGGGACATTGAGAAGGGCTGTTAATCTGGACTCAATGCTTTTTTGCTTTTCCTTTAGCGTAACCAGGTCTTCCTGCAAAATCCTTCTCTTTATCTGTATTTTAACCACATCCTGGAAGCTTGTTTTTCCGGCCTCATAGCGTCTGGTTGCTACGGCTTCGAGGTCTTCAAAAAGAGCAACCGTGTCTGCTGTTACCTTTTGTGCTTTTCGGTTGAACACCAAGTCGTGATAAATCTTTCGGGCATCGGTGATGACATCGCGGCGCACGGCTTCCAATGAATGCCAGGCAGCTTCGGTTTCATGCTGTACAATTTGACCTTTGATTGAAACCGTTCCTGGAAATGGAAATTGTGTTTTTACAGGACCTTGCCCCTTCATTGGCCCCACGCCTGTTTTGATACCAGCGGTGAATGAAGCGTATTGACGCAGGATTTCATTTAGATTTTGAACCTGACTGAAAGACTCAATCGATGCCGCAAACTTGTTTTGAGCCGAATTTATGGCTGGATTTCTTATCCAGGCCAGGGTCTCGATAGTTGACAAGTCGAACGATCCACGGATTGCGTTTAAGACTTTTCCATCGTCAAAAGCAGCCCCTTGATACTTTTTTAACAGTTTGGGATCAGGCGAAAAAAAGAGAGTCAAGTTGCCACCATTTGTAGACAACGTTTTCCGCCACTGTTCGCTTAACATTTTAATCTGCTTTATTTCTTTTTCAGAGTTAAACGATTGGCTTTCTGTCGATTCATGCGATCCTTCCGATAAATAATTCCGGGTCACGATGTCATCTGGCGGTGTGTAGGTATTGAATTCATCCACCAAGTCTTTATATCCCGCTGGTAAAACGTTAGGGCGAAACATCGTGATCAGCATGATCAAATAAATATAAAAGAGTTTCATTCCTAATCCTTTTGCTTTGGCTCTACCAAAGGTATTCTTTCTGTTATGCTGTGCCCGATCAATTTTTCTAATCGCGCCAGATATTTTCCATAGTCTGCGGTGGCTCTTGCGATGGCGAGATTGAAATTGTACCAGGTTGATTGTGCTTCAATGAAATCGGAAAATCCGGTTTGTTTTTCTCGATATAGAGTTTCAGCCATTTCCATCGTTCTTGCCGCCTGTGGAAGCAGGTTGTTTTTGTAAAGGGTAACCAACCTGAGAGCATTTTGAAGTCTGAAATATATTGAATGGATATCTCGGTGTGTGTCGTTTATTTTGGATTTTTTGGCGGCAACGGCTCGCGATCTTTCTGCCAGCGCCTGATTGATACGGCTTTTGTTTTTGCCGAACCAGATCGGTACCGTAAATCCAAATTGGAGGCCATATGCATCGTCACTTGCGTCTTCCGACTTGGGATCATCATCGGGCGAACCGATTTCGGCATAAAAAACACCCACTTTAAAATCAGGAAGGCGTTGATCCTTGGCAAGGTCTACCTTGATTTCCGCCTTGCTTACCTGTGCCTCCTTTATTTTAATGTCTTCCTGACTTATTTTGGCCAAGTCGTATAGCTCCGACAACCCATAAACCGGGGGCTTGACGGCAGGCAAAACAAGCCTTCCAATCTCAGCTTGGGGCGGACGATTCAACAGGCTATTGATGTTGGTCACCTCAGTCATTTCCAGTTCATTCAAGAGCAAGATGTCATACTGCAGCTGCCCTTCCTGGGACTGGGCTTTGACAATATCAATCAAAGCGGCCTGATCTTGAGAATATAGTGTTTCACCAACCTTCCGGAGATGCGCAATCAGTTCAATATTATTAGCAGCTACTTTTTGAGCCTCACGAATATAGGACAATTCGTAAAAGGCGATTCTAACGTTGGTGGCGGCCTCCCGGATTGTCTTATCTAAATTCAACCTGGCGACCTCAGAGTCTTGGTCTACGATTTCGCCGGCTTTAACTAGTTTGCCAGGATATGGAACGGCCTGGGAGAGGCTCGCGTTCCAGTCTTGTGGGCCGTTACGGGTTTCGATAGGTTCTGGAAAATAAGTGACCATAAACTGGGGATCTGGCAGCCCTGTTGCAATGCGTCGGCCCTCAATGGTTGCTTTCCAAGCCTCACGCGCCTCCATGATCTTGGGGTTTGATTGTATGGCATGCTCTATTAGTCGATTCAGTGTTACATTGCTTTCAAGATCGAATTCATTTTGATTGGCTACCTTCCGAGTCGTTTCCGCATATACTGATGAAATGATCTGGAAATATGAAAGTAAGACCGTGACAGCCAGTGATATTCCAGCGGTTTTCGATGGAGAAAACTCGATGATATTTTTTTTTATGTTAATTATTCTTTCCTTAGACAATATCCAACCAGCTGTAATGAATAATTTCATTGATAGCTCCTTTCTGCGGCTGGTATTTGATAAGAGCTAAATCTATAATGGGGCAGTGACTTTCCAGCCATGATGACTGATCCAGGCTTTTACCATCACATATTTTAAATGGAGTCAAAATCTTCTTGTAGATCTACATTCAGCATTCCATGAAATTACTCTCGGTGAATATACAGCAAATTAAATATGGGGTTCTTCTCATCGGCCATTACATGACAAGCAACTCTATAATTACCTGGCTAAATAAATTCAAAATTCGCAGCATAGACACCTCAATACCTTCCATATGGCGCTCCTTTTGGCG
>JASJCE010000489.1 GCA_030066155.1 Desulfobacterales bacterium
GAGCCGTTTTCACCTACAAAAAACGTGACCGGCGAATCCAGTGTAATCCGCTGCTTCTGTTGAAACAGAGCCAAATTGAATGGATAGTGGTCATTCGTGGGATACGCTTCCGGGTTTAAGGTTACCGATTTCAGGTGCATGAGAAGATCTCCCAATTAATCCGCCTCTATAAATAACGCATTGCGGATTGAGATTTTGTATATTTTAGAAACAACTTGTCTAATTCAAATGGCGGCGTATTAATTTCTTTATGCTGCGCATATTTTTAAAGATCATTTAACAGATAACCCGTAACCTATAACCTATGGCCATATCACTTTGCCGTGGGCAAATGCCGGGTTATTCGCTTGCGGGTGCGCTCCAATTCTGTTTTCAGCCATACCGCAATCACCGCCGTTTCCACGACGACGGTTGCGACCTTTATCCAGAATATCGAGTCAATCTTCCAACTGAAAAATGCCGGCAGGGTGAAGACCAGTCCGGCAAACAACGCGGTGTCCAATGCAGCTCCAACGAGGCTTGGATATGTTTTTCCCAGCCCCTGGAAAGCTGCGCTGATGACCATGATGCTTCCCACCATTACGAATCCCAGAGAAAAGACTTTGAGATAAATGACGCCAAACCGGATAACTTCCGAATCGTTGCTGAATATTCCAATTAATTGCTCCGGGAAGATGCGGCAGACCATCGTACAACATATCATGAATATAATAGATATCATCCAGGCTCTGCCGAAGGTCCCGGCAATTCGATTGTATTTGTTGGCGCCGAAATTCTGTCCGACTATTGCCGCCATGGCCGATGCGACCGCGATGACAGGTATATAGATAGCCTGCAGCAGCCGAAATCCGATACCGATCGAAGCCAGCGCGGCGGTACCATAGTCACTGATGACGCGGAAGGTGATCAGCATGTTGGCCGCCAGCAGAAAGTGGTTTAGACCGGACGGAATTCCAATATACAGACTTTTTCGGACGAGAGTCGCCCTGAGGCGCCAACTCCCCCTGACATGCAGCTCGGAATTTCGAATAAATATCAGATACCCATATACGGCAAGGGCATAAACCTGGGAAATTACCGAAGCCAGGGCTGCGCCCCTGACACCCATGGCCGGTATTCCAAGCCAACCGAAAATGAGAACGGGGTCCAGCAAGATATTCAGGATATTGGCCTGCAGGAGTATAATCATAGGCGTTTTGGTATTGCCCATGCCCCGGTAGCAGTTGCCGATGGTGTAAAGCAATATCATGAAAAAAAATGATACGACGAAAATCTGAAAATACTGGATGCCCCAGACCAGTGATTTCCCGGTACCGCCAAAAAACTCGATGTAGGCCGGCGCAATCAGCAGGCCCGTCGTTGTTTCGGCTGCCCCGACAATCAGGGCCAGGGTAATGCTCTGCCGGAACACCTGGGCAGCTTGATCATAGTCTTTTCTGCCAAACGCCTGGGCAATTAGTGCCATTCCTCCGGTTCCCAGAATGGTCGATAATCCCAGGTGAATAAAAAAGGCATTACCCGAGATGGACAGTGCCGCGACGGCATCCGGTCCCAGTCGTCCCACGAAATACAAGTCCACCATCAGGTAGACGGTAAACATAACCATACTGACCGTTACCGGAACTGCCAGCCGGACCAACGTTTTCAGGATCGGCCCTTCGGTGAGATCGATGCGGCGAGAATTCTTTTGCATTTTCGTTTATAGTCGATTTAAAAAACAGATAACGTAGCACCGCCGGGATCAATTGAAAACAGATATTTAAACTATTCGGGGTTCGGGGTGTTTTTTTCGAATAAAAACCGCAAGAATCGGGTGGTGCCGGTGCTTAAAATAGCCTATATTCATTCAAAAATGAAAGTGAGGTAATCATCCGATGGATTCAGACGCATTGAAGCAGGCCAATGAGGATTATGAACGGATCGAAAAAGCCATTAAATTTCTGGAAGCCAACTTTTCTTCGCAGCCAGGCTTAAAGGAAATTGCCGACTACATCGGCTTAAGTGAGTTCCATTTTCAACGCCTATTCAGCAGGTGGGTCGGCATCAGTCCCAAGCGGTTTTTGCAATACCTGACCAAGGAATACGCCAAGACCTTGCTGGAAAGCCGCATCAATCTCCTCGATGTCACCTATGAATCAGGGCTGACAAGCCCCAGCCGACTGCATGATTTATTTGTCACCTGCGAAGCGGTCACGCCCGGCGAGTACAAAGCCAAGGGGCAGGGTGTTTCCATCACCTACGGTTTTCATCCCAGTCCTTTCGGACCATGCCTGCTGGCGATAACCGAACGCGGCATATGCGGGCTATATTTCGTTAAAAACGGCGATCACCGCGATGTATTGGCTGAATTCAAGGGATACTGGCAGAACGCCAATTTGACGGAAGATCCATCCTCAACCGCACACCTGATCCCGCAGATATTCGATCCGGCTCGAAGTGGTCGACAAAATCCGCTGCATCTGATTCTAAAAGGTACCAATTTTCAAATCAAAGTCTGGGAGGCACTGACCAAGATTCCTTTTGGCGCAATGGTTTCCTATGAGGATGTGGCTGTTCAGGTGGGAATACCCGGGGCGACCCGGGCTGTGGGTACAGCAGTCGGCCACAATCCGATATCTTACATTATTCCGTGTCACCGGGTCATTCGCAAAAATGCCGAGTTCGGCAACTACGGCAGCGGCCCGGCACGCAAGAAGGCGATCTTAGGCTGGGAAGCTGCAAAGGCGCAAGCGTAGATTACTTCAATCAATTGAATTATCATTTGATCCTATAATCCTATCCATTAGTATCTCGATAATTTATGACCAAGAATCGCCTGGGAATTGCCGATATGCTGCTTTCAGTCTTCCCGACTATTTTTGCTGCAAATAACATCTTGTGATAAGATACAGGGTACTCTCCAATTCGTGTGAAGATAATACGCATACGATCGCATTTAAAAGTTACCTTACACTTAATACCATGCACGTTTTTGCTTATATTACCGATCCACTACCATGTACAACCCAATCATCAGGGCGGAGTAATTATGCGAATTATCTGGTTATCTTTGATGTGCTTCTTTATCCTTTTCAACTCATGTTCATCTATTGAACGTCTCCAAAAACCGGACCGAGCATTACACTGGTCAAGTTCAGATCCATTTCAAATCCCATATAATACTCGACAGGCTCAATTTGACAGGGGCAACCTGGTTGTGAATCCTTCCTTTGAGGAGCCTTCGGGCCCTGAAACCAGCTCAGGTGATAGCAGCCGGGTTAAAGGCTGGGAAAAGGTCGGTCAGAACGTTCAACTAGTGGACCGCGACTCCACAGATGACATAACCCAAGCTGTGAATTCAGGCCAGCATGCCATTAAAATCACAAGAAAAAGGGCCAATGAACTGGACGAGGCGGAGGGCGTCATCAGTAACTACATCGAAGTGATTCCGGGAAACTACTACTTCTCCTACCATGTCAGGCTGAAAGATATCCGCGGCAATAAAACCAGACTGGGTGCTCGGTTGGGTGACGCCGTCGACATAAAAGTTCTGTTTTTCGATGAAAACAAAGAGCCGATCGAACCGGGACGCCTGAATCCGGTCAATGGAACGCGGATCGACAATTCCGACAAAAGCCTATCCTTTGCCAATTACTGGACTATCGAGGAGTTTCCCTGGGGCGAAGTCAGGGCCCGTACCTACAACTATCCATTTTCAGAGGGCGATGTTCCCGATAGCACGCGCTATGTGCGTCTGTTTCTGGGCCTGAAAGGCACCGGCACCATGTGGATTGATGATGTTGTCTATCGCTATTCGAAGTGGAATTTTACGGCTCTCGAGCGCATGCAGCCTTATTTCGAGAAACCGCTTCCTCTGGCCCAACGTCTGATCCCTACTCCCCGTTTTTTTCAGAAAAGACGGGATGTTACGTTTTATAGTGCGTCCCTGTCTTTGAAGCACCTGCCGGTGATTGTTCTGCCCGAGGAACCGGCCCCGGCCGATGTATCGGCTGCTAGTTTGCTGAAGGAGAAGATGACAACGGTGTTGGAGCGGACTATGCCGCCGAATAAAAATTATCGCAATATGGTGCGCATCGAAAAGTCCAACTACTCCCGTGCGACGGGTTCAGAGCCGCGACTGGTATTCAGCATCGGTCGCAATGAACTGTACCGAGAGTTGCGGCCGGATTTACCGCTTACCGCCGTGCAGGGCAAATCCCAGGGGTACGTAATTCAATCCGCATCAATCGGCGACACCCGAATCATATTTTTAATGGGAGAGACGCCCCTTGCCAACTACTATGCTGCTGCTACCGCAATTCAGCTGTTCGAAGCAGATCAGGCTGTCTATCACGACGCAGCTGTCATCGATTATCCGGATTTTCTGGGCCGATCCTACGTTTTCAAAGGCTGGAAGGATGACGCGGAACTTCAGCGTGACCTAAAGGCCATTTCCCGGTTAAGCCAATTCAAGCTCAACAAGGTATACCTGGGTTACGGACGTCGGGGCAAGCGCTGGCACCAACCGGATAGGCTATATCTTAAAGGTATCGAGGAAGCCGGCAAACGTTGTCGCGACAGCGGCGTGATGAGTCTGGCCGTGATGGTCAATCCCTATTCGCACCTGGGATTTGAACGGCCGGTTGATCAACTCGGTGAAGACTTGCGGAATACCTGGACCCACAGCAGTCCGGAAAACCTTGGAATGCTGAAAAAGCTGTACCGGCCGGCGCTGAAGGCTGGCGCCAAAACCCTCATGCTGCTGGCCGATGACTACGTGCCCCATGCCGAGCGAAACCGGCAAAATTATACCCTCTTCACGGATGAGGACAAAAAGCAGTTTGTGTCGCTGCAAAACGCCCAGGCTTACGTCATCAACCAGTTGAAGCAATGGTTGGATCGCGAATTCCCGGGAACCCGTCTGGAATTCTGCCCACCCTGGTATTCCAATGAACATATTGATCGCAGCTATGGACAGGCGGAATATTACTTCAAAGATTTGACATTTCAAATCCCCCGGGATGTGGCCATTATCTGGACTGGTCCGACAGTCAGATCGTTATCCATTGACGCGGCCGACCTGCATCGCTACCAAAGCCTTATTGGAAGATGGCCCATGGTCTGGGACAACACCCTGTATGCCAGAGGTCATGAGACTGCAAGCTATGGTGGATATCCGGCCCACTATCCCGCCAAAGTGCGAATGTGCAATCTGTTCGAACCGTTCGACACGATTCGACCTAAGCGGTTCCATAAATACAACGACGGGCGGCATATGTACACCAATGGACCGGCATTCACTGAAATATACAAAATCAAATACGCTACCGTTGCCGATTACGAATGGAATACGGCCGCTTATCAACCGGAGCTCTCACTGTGGAAGGCATTAACCCGGTCCTACGGCCGAACGGTTGCGGAGTTGCTGCTGCGGTTTAACGATGCGTTTTACGGTTTCTTCGAGTTTTATCTCCGATGGAAATCCGAAGGTTCTTTTCCGGCCGGTGTCGATAAGGCGAAAGGATATTTGGAAGATATGCGCAGGTACGTGATTCGAATCTCTGCAGAGCAGCCCGACCAAACACAGCTTGTA
>JASJCE010000490.1 GCA_030066155.1 Desulfobacterales bacterium
TCATGCCTGGGGCCTGGGCGGGACCTATGGCGGCAACCCCGTGGCCTGTGCCGCTGCCCTGGCCGTTCTGGATGTCTTTGAAGAAGAAGACATGCTGGCCAAGGCAGTCAGGCTGGGGGAAAAGCTCAAATCCAGATTTGAAAAGTGGCAAAAAGACTTTAGCATTATCGGTGAAATTCGAGGTCTTGGCGCCATGCTCGGGCTGGAACTCGTCAACGGCGACACTGGAGAGCCGGCCGTCGACCAAGCCAAACAACTCGCTGCCTACTGTCTCGACAAAGGGTTACTGATTCTGGTCTGCGGCAGTTACGGCAACGTCGTACGGGTCCTGACCCCTTTCGTCATCACGGATGAGCAGCTGGAAAAAGGGCTATCGATAATGGAAGCGGGATTGAAGGAGCTGTGTTCATAACCAATCCAGGTTGGTCAAAAAGCTCAGGATACCTTATTCACTGACTGCTGGTGTGAAACTGGAATGACGAATGACGATTGAAGAATGACGAATGACGAATGGTGGAAATCGCTCTCCGAGACGTAGGCGCTAAAGCCCCTTCGAGCCGGAGGCTTCGCTCAATCTTTTTAAAATGACAGAATTCATCCATTCGACGTTGGACGTTGGACGTTCGACCTGCCCGCAATGCCTTGAAAGATGTAGAGTTCAATTTTCTGGCTTATTTACATCCCAATTTTAGAGCGGATTTAAATTACAATGCATGGCAGGCGGGTGTTGGACGTTCATCAGTTTCTTTTCTGATCAGACTGGACGCTCGCGGCGAGAGGCGCAGCTTATTTGAAACCACCATTACAATTAAGATTTTGACTTTGGTTAATGGTGTGTGGGAGTGGATTGTATCCACGATTAGCGGCCTGACTTAAACCGTGTCCATCGCGGTTACAAACCGCTCCCACAACCAATATGGTAGTATTGTAGTTTGGGTTGAGCCCACCCATGGCTCTGTTGGGTTTCTCCGGCTGTGGCGGGCCAACCTATGTTTTGCCGGTATTATTGGGAAATGCGAAACCCAACAGCGACTGATTTGGGCATTGCAGTAGAACAGGCTAATCTCTAACCCTCGACGACAGAAGTTTTTAAAACTGAATTGATATGACCGCGCAGTTTAAAATAGCATTAACCGACTACCAGACTCCGGATGTTGAAATCGAAAAGCGGATTGTGGCAACTGCGGGTGGCGAGCTTCTGGTCGAGCAGTGTCGAACTGAAGATGAGGTGATTCCTCTCGCTCAGGATGCCAACGGTATTTTAAATGGCTATGCCCAAATCACCGCCAGGGTAATAAATGCTCTCGAAAAATGCAGGGTCATTGTATGCTGCGGTGTTGGCGTCAATTCCGGAAGTTTTGAGGAATGGAAACACTTAACTCTGATCTGCCGAAAATCGAAGAGTTTGTAGAACTCGGTAACCAATCGCTGCTGGAGGTTGGCTGCGGTGATGGCAGACTGACGGCTCTTTTGACCGGTAAAGCCGCCGCAATCACTGCTATTGATCCGGATGCCGCTAGTATTGATGTTGCCAGAAAAGCTGTTTCCGGTGCAGTCTTTATAGTCGGTTCAGGAGAAAAACTGAAATTTGCCGACCATGCTTTCGATGTCATCCTATTCAGCTATTCTCTTCACCACCAGGATTGCATTAAAGCTCTGAAAGAAGCCGAACGGGTGGTCAGACCCGACGGAAACATTTTGATAATTGAGCCAACCTGTGATGGCGAATTCACCCGGTTGGTGTCTGTATTTGACAAGGATGAAGTATCCCGACTCCAAAAGACACTCATCTATATATCGTCTGGAAGATATGATATTTTACGCCAGGATAGCTACTGCATTGATCATTTGTTTACCGATGAACATGAGCTATACGAGCATTTTATGACAAAATATATGACCGAAAAAGATGATCGTGCCGTAGAGAAAATACAGGCAATTATCGGGATTAAAAAGGCAAAGCGGCCCATATGTATCCGTGACGAGGTAAATATATTTCTCTTATGATGCTACAATAATTTTATAGCGAACTGCAGAATACCCGCCTGCCATGCATAATGCTTTGGGTTTACGCAATTGCTGGTTTATCAACCAGATGCATTATTTCGCTCCAAACAAAGGTTAAGGCATTGCGGGCAGGTCGAATATCGAACCCCAGAGTGTCGAAGGATGGTGTCGCTCAATTATTTCTATAAAACCGATAGCATACCAAAAATAGTCATTATTCAATCATCAATTTTCATTTCCGGCTTCGCCGGTTAAGGGAGGTAAGCATGAAGAAGATTCTATTTATCAGTCTGGCAATGGCACTCCTGATAGGCGGTCCGGCCCTCGCCGCCAAGGATGAGCTGAGGATTTATATCTGGTCCGAGTATATGGATGAGGAGTGGATGTCGAAAGCGTTCAAAAAAAAATTCGGCTATAAGGTTCGCATAGATCATTTTGAAAGTCTGGAGGAAATGATGGCCAAGTTGCAGAGCGGCGGCGCCAGCCAGTATGATCTGATCTGTCTCGGCGATTATGTTTTCCAGGCAGCAATGTCCCTGGGGCTGGTTCAGAAATTGGACCATTCAAAAATACCGAATTTGAAAAACTTGATGCCGCGCTTTTACAACGATTACTACGATCCGGGGTGCAACTATCATGTGCCCTGGCAGTGGGGCTTCACCGGCCTGCTGTATCGTAAAGACAAAATCGCCGAAAAAGATACCCGTTCCTGGTCGCTTCTGTTCGATGCCAAATCACTAAAAGGTCCCTTCTATCTGTTGGATTCGCAGCAGGAAATGATCGCTCTGACGATGAACTACCTGGGCTACAACCCAAACAGCTATAAAACGGATCACCTGAAAAAATCAATGGAACTGCTGATCAAGACCAAGAAACGCAAAAATTGCCTCGGGTTTAAAGGCGGTGTCGGCGCCCGCAATGAAGTTGCATCGGCAACTGCCCATGCCTCGATTTGCTACAATGGCGATGCACTCAGAGTTATCGGGGAAAATCCTGATAATCTCGGGTTTTCCGTACCCAAAGAGGGAACCTTCATGTTTCTGGACTGTCTGGCCATATCCAAGCAGGCGCCGAATCCCGAAGCTGCATACAAATGGTTGAACTGGATTCTGGAGCCGGAAGTCGGCGCCAACATTTCCAATTTCGTCCAGTTCGCCACGCCGAATAAAGCATCTTTACCCTATATCAACGAGGCGGATCGCAATAACCCGGCGATCTACCCGTCGCCGGAAGTTATGGACAAACTTTTCTATCTCAAAGATCCCGGCGCCAACATGAAGTTGCTGGATCAAGCGTGGACCCGGATAAAGGCGAATTAGGGATTGCGGATTGTGGATTGTGGATTGGAAAAGGGTTATACGACATTTTTCTGTTAACACTTGGGTGGTTTTGCCTTTTCAGGTTGGGTCAACGAGGACATAAGCCTTAAACCTGAAATTACTAAAATCAAAAAATTGATCACGAAAGCACGAAAGTACGAAAACACGAAAAGATATGGAGGAGGTTACTCGCAATGGTATTCGATAAAGAGGCAATATTGCAAGAACTCAGAAATCGTACTCCAAAATCAGGCGAATACTGGGAGCAGTCCAAAGGCCTGGTCCCGGGTGGCTTGATGAGCGGGGCGCGCAAAATGGAGCCCTACCCCGTGTATATTGAGCGCGGCAACGGCGCTTATATTTGGGATATTGACGGCAACCGCTATATCGACTGCGCCATGTCGTTTGGCGTGCACGTGCTGGGGCACGGCCCGCAGCCGGTTCTGGACGCCCTGCATGAGCAGTGTGAAATAGGAATGAGCTATGGCATGCCACACACCCGGGAGGTGGAATTTACCCGGCGGCTGATTGACAGTGTCCCCTGTGCCGAGCTGGCCATGGTCTGCAACACCGGAACCGAATCCACCATGCTGGCTTGGCGTCTCATGCGGGCAGCCACCAATAAACCCATGATCGCCAAATTCGAAGGCTGCTACCATGGATGGCATGATTACGCCCAATGGAGCGTTTTTGCCGAACCGGAAACCATGGGACCGGAGGACCGACCCAACATGGCCCCCGGATCCGCCGGCATACCTGACGGCGCCAAAAATACCGTCCTCGTGCTGCCGTTTAATGATAACGCCTTCAGATTGATTGAGGAGCACGCCAATGAGCTGGCGGGGGTGGCCATCGAACCGGTTTTGGGCGGTGGGATGTTAACGGTCGACAACGCATTTCTACAAAAGCTGCGGGAGGTAACCCGAGAATCCGATGTGCTGCTGCATTTTGATGAGGTGATAACGGGTTTTCGGTTGGCTTTGGGCGGATGCCAGGAGCTGACCGGCGTGCTGCCGGACGTGGCTACCTACGGTAAAATAATCGGCGGTGGACTTCCAATTGGGGCCGTCGCCTGCTCCCAGGAAATGGTGGGCATAGCCCAGAAAACGGATGACGGATTCTCAGCTGCCGGGACCTTCAGCGGCAACCCGCTGACCCTTAGCACCGGTGCAGCGATGTTAAAATATCTCCAGGAAAATCGTCAAATCTACACCGAAATGATGACCAAAGGTGATTACCTGCGCGACGGATTCAATGGATGGTGCCAGGAAAACGGCTACCCCTTTTGCATGACCGGTATCGGCTCCATGTTCCAGATTCACGCCAAAGCGGATCTGCCGGTTCTGGCAAGGGATTTGATCGGACAGGATGAAGAGGCGCTGGCGGAGCTGCAGCTTCATTTTCGCTTGAATAACGTCCTGCTGCCCTGGATGCATCTGGCTTTCTTTTCTGCCAGTCATTCCCAGCAGGATATCGATGACATGCTGACCGCATTCAAAGCGTCCGTGGAAGGCGTGATGGCGAATAAATGAATACTGAAAATTGAAGATTGAATGGTTTTTAGGTTGGGATACCCGGCGGAAGCGCCTATCGTCGCTGGCCGCCGGGATGTTATGACGAGTTTTATGCGCCTAAACCCATTTGTTTGGCGACAAACGCGATGCCGGCGGCCAAGGTGACCAGCAGGCCAAATTTGAGTCTCCCGTCTTTTTGGGCCATTTTCCGATTTTTTCTGGCGATTGACAAAATTCTGGCCGGATTTTGGTCGTAAGCAGTAGCTATTCTGGGATACATAATTCCTCCTTTAATGTGTATGAAGATTATTTTTTTGGTTTAAGACCGAAACACATTACAACACCCGTGCCAATACATCATGAATTCAGAAAATACGATCTAACATATTGTAACAATTACATATAAACATAAGATTGCCTCCAGCACATCTGCCCATCAGGCCGAATAATACCGGCGCAGTGCGACATAATTGACGCACCTGTCACCAATTTATTCCATAGTACATTAAAATTATTATAAAAAATATAATGCGACAATTTTGGCACGGTTCGCGCCATCTAAGGCAGGGCAAATCTTATACTTGGAGGTGAGGCGGCCGGCTTTGAAGCATCAAATTGGATGGATAGGATTGTCGGTGTTGGTTGGAGCTACCGAATACCGTAGGCTTTCATTTTCCGCTGTAACGTCCTGAGGCCGATTCCGAGTGCCCGGGCTGCCCGGGTCCGGTTCCACCGGCATTCCGCTAAAGTCGCTGTAATCAGACGTCTCTCCAGATTTTCCACCGCATCCGCGAGAGGTGTCAGGT
>JASJCE010000053.1 GCA_030066155.1 Desulfobacterales bacterium
CGCGGTTATTTCGCGGCTTCCTCAGGAGATGTCACAGACGAGGTCATAGCCGAATATATTCAGTTACAGGGCAAACACAAGCGAGACCGCGATGACGACTTTACGATAGATGGTGTTGAGTCGTCTTTAGACGACTAAGTTTGAAGCCACCGGCCTCCAGCCGGTGGAGACTTCACTTTTTTCCAATTGCGGAATGACCAGAATCTGGTATGGCCCAAATTATTAAAGCCTACCCAGGATTCTGCGATAATGGATCCGGAAATCATAGGAAAGAGCAAAAGAAAAAAAATTCCAATCAACTCGACTGTTTCCGCAGCGGATTCGACGGTCTACCCCACCTTATATATCAACGATCTGATTGAAGAATACGGGAATCAGAGCGCCATCTATGCCTTTCCGTGTGTTTGCCGGCATGGCAACAGCCTCATTGATTCGAAGTGTGGTTTTGAAATGCCCAAGGAATCGTGCATTGCGTTCGGCAAGACGGCCGATGCCTGGGCCGGTTGGGGCTACGGCCGCCGTATATCTAAGGAAGAGGCGATCGACATTCTCAAACAAGTCCGGGAGAAAGGCGCGGTTCATACGGTGATTCATGAGAGAGACGATTGCCGCCTCTCGGCGGCAGCTATATGCAATTGCTGCTGGGACTGCTGCGCCAATTTAAAGCCCTATAACATGGGCGCGGTACCGCTCATGTACAAGGCTTCATATACCGCCAGAATTAAGGATGATGTGGACTGTAAAGGGTGCGGCAATTGCGAAAAATACTGCCCGACCACCGCCATGCGGCTAAAGGAGGATAAGGCGACTTTCAGGGAGGGGAAGTGTATCGGCTGCGGGCAATGCGCTTTTCAATGTCGACAGAACAACATCGAGCTGTGCCCCAACGAACGGGTGGTGTTTCTGCCGATACTGAAAAAATCAGAGGCACGACTAGACAACTGATCCGACAGCAAAAATCAGCCTCAAAGGAGGATACTGAAATGAGGCTAAAATTTTATTGGATCGTCTCTGTGGAATTTAACTGCAAAACGTGCCGCTTTTTATTGGCTGTCGTTTAATGCCAAGTTATTGTTGACAGTAAAATCTATATCCTGTAAGTGCGAAAGTCGAGGTGCCAAAGATAAAGATAAGAAGTTGCTTTTTGAAAGCGGATGAATCGAAAACGGTCAATTGAGTATCGGCATCAGCTTCCGTCTTCGCAGAAGCTACGCCGCGACAAGTCAGCCCAACATCTTGAGGCGGCAATAAAACGGAACCAATAGTCAAACTGATAACGGAAGCGGGTGTTGTTGTCAATATCGATTTTTGGAGTTGGAATTGAACATTTAGGCAAATTCGGGCATAGCTCACCGCTTTGCCCGCGGCTGGATTTTTTCGAAATCTCAGATTCAATCAAGGCCGGGACTTGATCATCAGTGCCGACCTTTTTACGTAATCCGCGTGATTTTAGGGCTGATTAATTTCAAGTTGATTTTGAATAACGGTGTGATGCTATCTCCAATTTATCTGTAATTATAGCAGTGGGTTAAGCGAAAATATACTCAAATGATATCTTGACAGGGGCAAGTCAAAAAAGTTCATTGCCCCGATTCGCACATTCGTTGAATACTGCCACCAATAACCAGTAACGAATAACAAATAACTCTTCCTTCCGTCATCTGACTTCTGACATCTGCGTGCCGCGGCGAAGCTCGACGTGTCGGGTCGAAGCTGGAAGCGAAGACGGAAGAGCGAAGACGGGTCCTCTGTCCTCTGACGTCTGTCTTTTGACCTCTGCGTGCCACGGCGACTTGTCCCGTCGTAGCTCGAAGAGCGGAGTCGGAAGCTCGAAAGGCGAAGACGGGTCCTCTGACGTCTGCCCTCAGCCCTCTGCGCTATGCTCTCTGCTCAAGGCAAACTATTTCCCCCTTCCGCATTCCGACTTTCCACTTCCAACTACGGTTTGCGCTTATCCTTGAAGATCTGATTGGAGATGACCACCCGTTGAATTTCAGAAGTGCCTTCGTATATGGTAAACACCCGGGCGTCCCGGTAATAGCGTTCGACCGGGTATTCTTTGGTGAATCCGTATCCGCCATGCAACTGGACGGCTCTGGCTGTGATGCGATTGACCATTTCAGATGCGTAAAGTTTAGCCATCGACGCCTGCAGGGTAAAGTTCTCTCCATTATCTTTCATCGCCGCCGCAGAAAGCGTCATCAATCTGGCCGCCTCAATTTCGGTTGCCATATCGGCAATTATCCACCTCAGACCTTGAAATTTCGAAATCGATTGCCCGAACTGCTCCCTTTCCCGGGTATACTGTACGCTCGCATCAAATGCGGCCTGGGCCACTCCGACTGACTGGGACGCGATACCAATCCGGCCACCGTCAAGACCGGTCATGGCAATTAGGAAGCCGTCGCCCTCGTTTCCCAGTAGATTCTCGGCCGGTATGCGACAGTCTTCGAAAATGAGATCCGCCGTGTCGGATGCCCGCAAGCCCATTTTATTCTCCAGTGGTCCCACAGTCAGGCCAGGAGTTCCCTGGTCAACCAAAAAAGCACTGATGCCCTTGTGGCGGGCTTCTTCGTCCGTTTTTGCCGTTACGATAATCAGCCCGGCATTTTTGCCGGTGGTGGTAAACCGTTTGGTTCCATTCAGAATATAACTGTCGCCGTCAAAAACGGCTTTGGTGGTTTGGCGGACCGGATCGGAGCCGGCGTTGGGTTCAGTCAGCGCAAATGCACCGATAATTTCACCGGTTGCCAGGCGTTTGAGGTATTTTTGCTTCTGATCCTCGGTACCGTTTCTCAATATACTTTCACAAACAATGGAATTGTGAACGGACATGACCACCGCCGTTGACGCGCAGGCATAGGCCACTTCAGCCAGCGCCAGAACGTAGCTCACGGTATCGGCTCCCGAGCCGTCGTACTCGGGTGGTACCATCATACCCATCAATCCCAGTTCTCCCAATTTCTGCAAATTATCAAAGGGAAACGCTTTGGTTTCGTCCCGCTCCATGGCCTTGGGCGCAAATTCCGATCGTGCAAGATCTCTGACCATAGATTGTATCATGAGCTGTTCTTCAGTAAAATTATAGGACATGCTTTACTCCCAATTAAAGTATGTAATTTATCCGCCCTTCAGACGTAATCGTAGCATTTTAATTGCAAGCTGCCGGTGGTGCGGTTACCGGGCTCCGTATTGCATTTAAACGGGGCGGAGAAATTACGGGGCGTAAATGACAACAATCAACTCCGCCCTTTCGTCGCTGACACTCTTGAGTTTGTGGCGAATCCCAGAGTTGAAATGCAGTGAATCGCCTTTCTCGAGGGTATTCACATGCTCGCCCACCGCCACTTCAATTTTGCCGGCCAGCACATACACGAACTCTTCGCCCTCATGGTGATAATCGACACCATGGTGATCCTGCTGCGCTTCAATCGCAACACGGAAAGCTTTCAGATGCTTATTTTCAGCTCCCGGGGTCAGGGTGGTGTACGCGTAATTATCCGTCCGCTTGGTCTGGGCCTTGATTCGACTTTCCAATTTTGACTCCGGTTCTCTCAACAAGGAGCCGGAGTCGATTTCCAGAGCCCGGGCAATCTGTAACAGGGCACCTACCGGCGGAATCGTTTTTCCGGCTTCTATTTCTTTCAAATATTCAATAGAGAATCCGGTTTCATTGGCGACATGATCGAGGGGGAACTTCTTGCCGGTTCTGGCCTTTTTGATTTTCTTGCCGATCGGCTCAGGTGCGGCCTTTTTTTTCCTTGGCATGGGACCTCCAAAACAGATTTTGGATTTTGGATTTCAGATTTCGGATTGATTCTAAAATCGGATAAAATTCCTTTCAAAAAATTCGCTATTCAAATGCCGATATCCGTTAACCGGTTAATCCGTTTGCCGGTTAACGGGTTAACCTGTAAGTTGCGCCAGGTTAAATTTGATTTACTCCTGGCTGAATGGCTAGGCGCAAAAATAGGCAAAGATAGATTTTGTTTGTCCAAGTTGCCAGCAAACCATCAGCAGGACTCGATTTTCGATCGAGTTGGAAACCCAACCGGCAAACGGACTCAACGGGCTAACGGGCAAACCCTTTTCATTTATAGTCGTAAAACCCCTTCCCCGTTTTTCTTCCCAGCCAGCCGGCTTCTACGTATTTGCGCAGCAGCGGGCAGGGGCGGTACTTTGAGTCCTTGAAGCCGTCGTAGAGGGTTTCCATAATGGCCAGGCAGGTGTCCAGACCAATCAGGTCCGCGAGAGTCAACGGGCCCATGGGATGGTTCATACCGAGCTTCATTGCGGGTCAAAATTTTGGTGACTGTCGCCAGACCGCGATCGACAAACTCTTGCTTGATGTCGCTCATGATCACATTCAGCCCGCTCATGGCTGCTACCTGGGCGATACCATTTCCCATCTGGCCGGCGCCAATAACACCGAATGTTCTGATCTCCAACATTCCTACCTCCCGGGGTTACGTTATTAGTTACTGGTTATTGGTTATTAGTTATTTGGTATTTACATTTTCGCGTACAATTGCTGACACCCGAAACCTGTCTACGATCCCGTCTGAAGCGAAGCGGAAGCGGGGACACCTGAAACCTATTATTCCTACATATTGCGCCGGTATTTTCCGCCGACATCATAAAGTGCCTGGGTAATCTGGCCCAGACTGCACACCCGCACGGTTTCCATTAATTCCGCGAAAATGTTGCCGCCGGACAGGGCAACGTTTTGCAGCCGTTCCAATGCCGATTGTGCCTCTGGTTCGTGGCGCTTTTTGAAATCCGCCAGACGTTTCAGCTGGGACTGCTTTTCCGTTTCCGTCGCCCGGGCCAGCTCGATGCTGTCACTGAGGTGGGTGTCATCGGCGTCGGGATCGCGGAAGGTGTTGACGCCGATTATGGGCAGGCGGCCGGTATGCTTCAACATCTCGTAATACATGGATTCTTCCTGAATCTTGCTCCGCTGGTAGCCGGTTTCCATCGCTCCCAGCACACCGCCGCGTTCGGTAATGCGGTCGAATTCTGCAAGCACGGCCTCCTCTACCAGGTCGGTCAACTGCTCGAAAATGAAACTGCCCTGGTTCATGTTTTCATTGGCTGTCAATCCCCATTCACGATTGATGATCAGCTGAATTGCGAGCGCCCTTCTGACCGACTCCGAAGTGGGCGTCGTTATGGCCTCATCAAACGCATTGGTATGCAGACTATTGCAGTTGTCGTAAATTGCGCATAGCGCCTGCAGCGTGGTGCGAATGTCATTGAATTGAATGTCCTGGCTATGCAGGGAACGGCCGGAGGTCTGAATGTGATATTTCAGCATTTGGGCACGTTCGGATCCGCCGTATTTGCGTCTCAGAGCGATAGACCATATTCGGCGCGCAACGCGTCCAATAACATTGTATTCCGGATCGAGGCCGTTGGAGAAAAAAAACGACAAATTCGGCCCAAAGCTGTCAATCGGCATGCCCCGCGAAAGATAATATTCAACGTAGGTAAATCCGTTGGCCAGGGTCAGGGCCAACTGGGTAATGGGATTGGCCCCGGCTTCGGCAATGTGATAGCCGGAGATGGAAACCGAGTAAAAATTGCGAACGTTGTGGTCAATGAAATAGGCCTGGATGTCCCCCATCATTTTTAGCGCGAAATCAATGGAGAAGATGCAGGTATTCTGGCCCTGATCCTCTTTGAGGATATCGGCCTGAACCGTGCCGCGGACATGCGACAGCACATCGGCCCGAATCTGTGCACGTTGGGTATCGGATGGATCCCGGCCGTTTTTTTCGCGGTAGCGGTCGATTTGCTGGTCGATGGCGGTGTTCAAAAACATGGCCAGGATAATCGGTGCCGGGCCATTGATCGTCATTGAAACCGACGTGCTGGGCGCACACAATTCAAACCCTCCGTACAGGACTTTCATATCGTCCAGGGTGCAGATGCTGACACCCGAGGTTCCGACCTTGCCATAGATGTCCGGTCGAATGTCCGGATCATAGCCGTACAGGGTAACTGAATCAAATGCCGTTGACAGGCGTTTGGCTTCGTAATTGGCGGACAGCAATTTAAATCGGCGGTTGGTGCGGGCCGGGTCGCCTTCGCCGGCAAACATGCGGGTGGGATCCTCATCCACGCGCTTCAGGGGAAAAACGCCGGCCGTATAGGGAAACCGACCGGGTACATTTTCGTTGCGCATCCAACGGTACTGCTCTCCCGGATCTTCAAAACGGGGTAGCGCAATTTTGGGTATGCGCGAATGAGACAGTGATTCCACCTGCAGCGGAATCCGCATTTCCCGTCCCCGCACGGCGTATACCAGTTCATCTTTGGAATATGTCTCCTGGAGTTCCTGCCATTCATCGAGACAAGCTCGTGTCTCCGGATCCAGAGCCGCTTCGGCTTTTTCAACTTCTTCTTTCAGGCGGGCGAGAACTCGATGTGAATCATCGTCGCGGTTATCGGTGCCCAGTCTGCTAACGGATTCCTGCAAATGCCAGAAATCCCTCAGTGCCCGGGCCTGATCACCGGTTTTTCGGTGGTAATCTCTGATTGTATCGGCAATCTCGCTCAGGTAACGGATACGCTCGGGGGGAATGATCACGGTTTTTGATGATGAAATATTGCTCTCCGGTTTGGGCAGGCGACCTTTGAGCTCGACACCGGTCCTGGAATGAATGGCTTCCAGAATGGCATGGTAAAGGGCGGTGACACCATCATCATTGAATTTGGAGGCGATCGTACCGAAAACCGGCATCTCGGCCGGATCGCGGTCAAACGCCTTGCGGTTCCGCTGGACCTGTTTGCGAACATCCCGCACAGCATCCTCGCCGCCGCGTTTTTCAAATTTATTGACCACGACCAGATCCGCAAAATCCAGCATATCAATTTTCTCAAGCTGGGATGCAGCCCCAAATTCGCTTGTCATGACATAGATGGCAACGTCCACCAGATCGACAATGCGCGAGTCGCCCTGGCCAATGCCGGCGGTTTCGGCGATAATCAAATCAAAGCCGGCAGCTTTGACAGCAGAGATGGCATCTTTGAGCACCTCGGGAATTTCGGATTGTGATTGGCGGGTAGCCAGGGATCGCAGATATACCCGCGGATTGCCGATGGCATTCATGCGGATGCGATCTCCCAAAAGGGCACCGCCGGTTTTGCGCCGCGATGGATCGCAGCTGATGATGGCCACTTGAAGATCCTTGAAATCATGCAGAATGCGTAAAATTACCTCATCGGTCAGAGAGGATTTTCCCGACCCCCCGGTGCCGGTGATGCCCAGCACGGGTGTCACGCGATCCTTGATTTTGTTGGCCATTTCGGCGCGCAGAGCGCCCAGATCACCGTTTCCCTGAATTTTTGCGAGCTCGGCGGCTGTTATCAGATTGGCAACTGCCAATTTGCTTTGGGGAGACAGCCCGTCAATTGAAAATGAGGTTTCTTCAAGGGTAGAAAAATCCATCGCCTGAACCATATGGTTGATCATACCCTGAAGCCCCATTTGGGTTCCATCTTCCGGTGAATAAATCTTGGTAACCCCGTAGTCTTCCAGTTCCTTGATCTCCTCCGGAACGATCACCCCACCGCCGCCGCCGAAAACCTTGATGTGAGGTGCGTTTCGTTCCTTCAACAGATCCACCAGGTATTTGAAAAATTCGATATGACCGCCCTGGTAGCTCGATACGGCCACCCCCTGCGCATCTTCTTCAATCGCGGCATCCACGATTTCCTGGACGGACCGGTTGTGTCCCAGATGAATAACTTCCGCGCCGGTATCCTGGAGGATGCGGCGCATGATATTAATGGCGGCATCATGCCCGTCAAACAGGGAAGTTGCGGTGATGACCCGGACATAATTTTGGGGATTGTATACGTCTACCATGTTGCCTCCAAAGGTAAATGACTGGGGAATGTCGAATGACGATTGTCGAATGTCGAATTAAGGATAACTCTCCATTTAAAGATAGAATTATAGTTTACAATTGAGTCAAATGCCAAATTTGTTCTTTTCGACAAATTTCATTCCAACCATAAAAATATTAGCCACTTGGAATAATCAATTATGTTATATTAATCTTTTTGTCGTTTTGCCTTGCCGTTCTTCTTGAAGCAATGAAGATCGCCGTCAATTCATTAGCTTCTTTGAATAACGGATCAACCAGGTCGCGTTCAATCATCTGCTCATCAATTACGAATTCCAGCCAGAAATAAGATTCATCTGCTTTTTCAATGACAATGTTAATTTTCGAAATGAAGCTTGCCTTAGATTGAGCATGGCAGGCGGCCCTGTAGTTAGAGGCTACCGAGGTTGAACACCGAATTAATTGCCCCCGAATGTGATTGCCGAGTTGCGTATTTGGTAACGCCATTGTTAGTTCAACACATCGATGTGCGAATCTTTTCGTTCTTATCTTCAGCTCATCACTCATTTTTCCATCCAAGGATAAACATATTTTTGGTCAGTTCTTCCATTCGATCTGAATTAGATTTGAAGGAGCGGAGCGAACACCAAAATTCGACATTCGACAATCGCCCTTCGACATTCTTATCGATAGTCATTATTCATTCGTCAATCGTCAATATTCATTTAATCACCCTAGCATCTTCAGGATGAACTTGGTTTGGTGGCGAATGTAGTCTTCTATGCTGTAGTGCCGGGCAAGGTGCCAGCGCCTGAAGGTCCACTTGTGCCCCAGTACCACGATGTTGTGCGCTGCCAGCTCGATATCCTGTTCTTCAAGACCCGGCAACTCGCCGGAAGCAGAAAGACGAGCGAGCACATGCACGAACAGACCGGTGATTCGAAGCTCGTTTTCAAGTACGCGTTTACGCCATTGCGACGGCAGCGACTGGCTCTCCTGGTAGATCAGCAAAATGAAGTCACTCATGCGGTGGCATACCATGAAGTATTCGCGGATGACGCCGGCCAGCGCTTCTCTGCCGATCCCGGTTCGCGACATGGTTTCGGTCACGCCGCGTTCCACTTCGGCGTGAATCGACTCGCACACCATATAAAGGATGTCTTCTTTTGAGGCAAAATATTCATACAGTGAGCCGATGGATATGCCCGAAGCACGGGCAATTTGCCGGGTCGTCGTTTTGTGAAACCCCTTGTCGATGAACAGCTGGACGGCGGCGTCGGCGATCTGCCGTCGCCTGCGCCGCACCAGGTCAGGGTCTTTTACCTGGGTGGGAATATCTTTGGTTCTGATGAGTTCCTGCATGATAACCCGTGATGGAATTGACGATTGAAATTGAACGAGCGCTCACTCATTATGCATAGCATGTTTTATTTTTTAATGTCAAGCAGAACCAAGCCAAGCCAGGTGTTGATATAATATATCGTAATTAAATGATATATTATTTCAATAGGATTGCCCTGACTTGAATATAAAAATATTGACAAACTCAAATCATTCAAGTAAAAATTAGATTTATGACCGAGCGCTCGTTCATATTGGTGGAAACTATTTAATTTGGGAGGACAGCATGGGTGATGATGTATTGCTGGTGGAAGAAAGTGCCGGAGTCGCAACGTTAACCCTGAATCGACCGGAGGTCATGAATTCTTTGAATTTTTCCCTGTTGCATGCGCTGCGGGATCAAATCGAATCTTTTCGATTCAGAACCGATGTGCGGGTCGTGATTATCGCCGCTTCCGGCGAAAAAGCGTTTTGTGCCGGCGCTGACTTGAAGGAGCGGGCCTCGTTGCCTCCTGAAAAAGTCAAAGAATATATATTTACCATTCGCAATCTGTTTACATCCATCGAACAATTGAACAAAGCCGTGATTGCAGCGGTCAACGGGATTGCCCTGGGTGGGGGAACTGAGCTGGCCCTGGCCAGCGATATTCGGATCGCTTCCAGCAACGCCACCATGGGACTCACCGAAACCCGGCTGGCAATTATACCGGGTGCCGGCGGCACCCAGCGACTGCCGCGTCTCGTTGGAAAAGGCAAGGCTAAAGAACTCATATTTACCGGTGCGAGGATCAATGCCCGGGAGGCGCTTGACATCGGTCTGGTGAACAAAGTCTGTGAGCCGGGAGAATTGATTGCGGAGTGCCGGAAAATGGCCGAAATGATTTGTGAAACCGGTCCCATAGCAATTGAACAGGCCAAGTATGCGATCAATCACGGGTACGAAACGGATATCAATACCGGCCTGGCTATTGAATCGAATGCCTACTGGGTCTGCATCCCCACCGAGGACCGCCTGGAAGGACTGGCAGCGTTCAAGGAAAAACGGAAGCCGGTGTATAAGGGAAAGTGATGGAATGGCGAATGACGATTGTCGAATGTCGAACGGCAAAGGTCGCTCTCCGAGGCCGCTTCCAGCCCGTAGGCCTCCAGGCCGGAGGGTAGGCGCTATAGCCCCTACGAACCCGCTTCCAGCCCGTAGGCTTCGTAGGCTTACAGGCCGGAGGGGAGGCTTCGCTCCACCGGGTTAAGTGACTATTGACGAATTGTCGGGGCAGGTTCGAATAAACATATTTGATTCCTTTAGAATTAAAATCGATTTGAATCCTTAATTCGCCCTTCGTCAATCGACATTCGACATTCCAAAAGCCGGTTTATTTTTGGAAATCAGGCCCATGAGTTTAAACAACATTGTACTAAAAAAAATATCTACATCCACGAAAGGAGGCTTTTGACTATCATGACCGAATACGATTATTGGAAAATATTTCCGCGAATGCCCAAGAAGGTTACCATTGGTGACATTACTGTCCGCGACGGATTTCAGCACCTGGAGCAGTTCGTTTCAACCCGGGCTAAGATTTTCTATGCTGAAGAATTGATTTTCGCCGGCTGCCGCAATATCGAGGTAACCAACCTGGGCAACCCGTATTTGATGCCCCAATTCAGCGATGCTGAAGAGATTCTGGCCCATCTGCGCAGCGACCGTTTCAAAAAGAGGTGTGAACGCAAAGGGATCAACTATGACGAGCTGTGTATCACAGCGGTTACGATTCGCGAAAAATCCGTGGATCGTGCCATTCAACTCAAAGAAAAAGGGGTCGGCCCCGACCGCTGCCTGATGATGGTGTCGACTGAGGAAGAACACCACTTTGCCAACTCCGGCACGACCTTGCCGGTTTACTGGGAAGAAGCCGAGCGCTGTATTAAGAAATGCACGGATGCCGGCCTCAAGATGTGCGGCACGGTGAGCACTATTTGGGGCAGCCCTATCGCCGGTGCGACGGAACTCAAGGATGCCGTGGAGTTTACCAAACGGTGGCTGGAGATCGGCGCTTCCGACATCGAGCATGCCGACCATGACGGCAGTGCCTCAGCGCCGGATGTGTACCGCTACTTTTCGATGATACTGGATGAAATTCCGGACACCTCTTTACACATTGCTCATTTTCATGAAACCAAGCGTGTTGCCTCGGCCTCGGTTCTGGCCGCACTGCAGGCCGGCATCAACCACTTTGAGGCCACCATCGGCGGAATGGGCGGGCAACCGGCCAATTTTCTGGATGATTGTCCGGTGCCGGGAACCGGCGAATACTATTATGAGGATCCTCGTTTTGTGGGTCTCATCTGTTTGGAAGATCTACTGGTTCAAATTGATGAGATGGGCATCGAACATGGCTACGATGTCGATCGGGTGCTGTGGCTCGGCCGCCAGATGGAAAGAACTGTTGGCAGGCGTCTGCGAAGCGAAGCGGCGGTTAACGGCAGAACCCTCAAAGAGGGGCATCCCAAGTTTGCCCGACCCGGTCTGCATAAAGTAAAAGCAAAATTCGGTGAAGAGCCCAAGCAGAACTGGCCCTCGACGTGGTCGGACACGCCTGTTTTACCCGAGCAATATCGGCCGTAGTCGGGGAGGGGCAGGTATTTTTAATTCAGGGATTTAGGGATTTAGGAATTGAGGAATTCGACTATTGTCCTATAAGATCGACAGAATACCTTCAATCCCTAACCCGGACGAGCCGGAACCAATAAAAAGATCGATCACGAAAGCACGAAATGACGAAAACACGAAATAAAGCTAACAAAATTTTCGTGTTTTCCGATTTTCGTGATTTTGTGATGAAAATTTCGTTTCACAAAATGCAAAGAATCTACTTTTTAGATTCTAAGCCTCTCACTTCGACTTCCGCCGCATTCAGCCGATCGTACCGGTTTTGCCTGCCATCACTGAAAAGGATTTGACATCTCACCCTGTTTGCCGGCATAATATAGGTAACATCTTGGAATAATTTGCAACTTAAAAGATTCTGGGAAGGATTTTATTTTATGAAATCTTTGATCGCCATCATTCTTGCGTGTCTCCTCACTTTAAGCATCGGCTGTGCGGCCCCCGATAAGCCGGTCTATCATGATGTTACCTATGACTATGATGTAGAGGTCGATTTCAAACGCATAAAAACCTATAACTGGGTCAAGTTACCGGCGACCTCGCGAATCGAAGACTTCAATCAGATACGGATCAAGACAGTTGCCAATGAAAAGTTCGTTAGAATGGGGCTGACATTGAACATCGAGGATCCGGACGTTTATCTGGTGATGTACGGCGGAGGGTATAAAGCGGTGGATTTGAAGGTTGGGATGGACTACGCCGTTTATGACGTTGGACGCCTGAAATTGGCCATGTATGATTCCGAATCTCATCAGGAGATCTGGTGGGCCGAGTCCCGCGCCGATCTATTTTTCGAAATGACGCCGGCCCAAAAAGATGAGGTCATTGAGAATTCTGTCCGCAATATTCTTGATTATTACCCCCCCCCCAAACTCCCATAACCTCTCATGCAAAGCACCTTGAACTTATGGGCCAGACCCGAGCCCGGTCTGCGGTGCCGCCCTCTGCCAACCAACCCATCACGCGGGGGCTGATAGTTGCATGCCCGCCTGAAATCAATCGCCCGTATGCGCATTGAATTCCGATTTTAGGCCCTATCTAGTCAAATCAAATCATATTTGCGCAGGATTTGAGTAACGATATTTCGACAATTTTGGTCAGAAGAGATATAAGATCGATCTGCCGGAGGCGGACCACAAATATTCATTAGTCAATATTCAATATTCATTTCCGGCTTCGCCGGCTTGGGAATATCAAGGCAATCTCAGTTTATCGCTCCGTTCTCAAGTTTTGCCCCTTTCTGACCGATAAGAGTGTAGTGCAGCAATTGCCGGTCATCTTCGCTCTAATCACTCCGCTCTGAAAACTTGTTCATTCGGGACTTAAGCCTGCATTCTTATATCTGAAGGAGGTTCCCGGATTGAAGCTACCGCGGATTAATTAGGCTTTTTTCAACGCGACAGACAGGAGTTCACGCGATCGTGAAACAGGAAAAGATCAATGAAATTATGGCCCGGGTAAAGGCTTTCCCGGGCATGCCCGATACGTCTGCGAAATTGCTTAAAATGCTCAAAGATTCAGAGACGTCCGCCGCGGAAATTGAAGATGTATTGAGGTATGATCCCGGATTGACAGCCAATATCCTGAAGCTTACCAACTCAGCCTATTTCGGGATCCCATCAAAGGTGAGTTCGGTGAAACAAGCCGTTGTTTTGTTAGGCTGGAAGCGATTGCTGCAGCTGGTAATGACCATGTGTATGAGCACGGTTATGAAAAAACCCATCCCCGGCTACGATCTGCCCCATGGCGAGCTCTGGCGGCACTCGGTGGCGGTGTCTGTCGCAGCCGAGCTGGTCGTCAAGGAACTGAAGATTCCCAACGTGGACGAGGTCTTTACAGCGGCACTGCTGCACGATGTCGGAAAATTGGTTATGGGTGAATTTGTGCGGGATGATCTGCAGCAGATCGAAGAGATGGTCGCCAAAGGAATCGCTTTCGAAGTGGCCGAATTTATCGTACTTGGAACCGATCATGCCCATATCGGCGCGCGCATATTGGAAAAATGGGCCTTTCCCGAAGATTTGATCAATGCTGTCGGCCGGCACCATGATCCCGAGACCTGTGAAAACCGCTGCACTTTTAGCGATATCGTGCATATAGCCAATATTCTGGGCATGATGATCAGCCATGGCGGTAGCGGCAACGGGGTGGAGACCGCTCTATCCAATACGGTGACCGAGCGGTTGGACTTTAGAATCTCCAACCTCGAATATCTGGCTGAACAGACCCTGACCGGCGTCAATAAGCTCTCCGACACCTTGCTCGTAAAATAACCGTTTAGATTGAAAATTTAAGATTTAAGATTGGCTGCGCAAAGGGCAAAGCGCATAGGGCATAGGGCGAAGGGCATTGTGCATAGGGCATGGAGCGATGGGCATTGTGCATAGGGCATGGAGCGATGGGCATAGTGCATAGGGCGGATGACAGAAGACAGTGGACAGAAGACAGAAATCTGGGTTATTTGTTATTCGTTATTGGTTATTTGATTGAGTGGAAATTTATCGATATTGGATTTTGGAATTCGGATTTCGGATTTGATGATAAGAGATCATTCCTGCTTTTGTCGTCGGTTGTGTAGAAAAAGGAAACCCAAAAAAATTCATGCTCTAATCAGCGTTTCGAATTTGAGATTTGGTAATTGAGATTTGGAGTTTGATATTTGGGATTTTCGAATGTTCATTTGACATTCGGCATTCGGCATTATGCATTCGACATTCGACATTCTTCATTTCAAAGGTTCGTCATTCCAGACGGTCTGCCCATTGCCATTGTATCCGGCCTTCTTCGACCCGGCGGATCAGATCACCGGCATTTATGGCGTGTTTTAGGGTATCTTGAATCAAGTGCTGATCGGCCTTGACTTTGGTGCCTGCTCTTCGAGTTAGCGCCATCAGATCATCTGCCGCCCGCACGGGCTGGCCATTGCAAGGCCAGCTGCCTACTTTTTCAATGACGCTGTTCATCATCAAATCATACACCAGGACAATCCGCTCCAGGTTAAGGACCTGTTCCGCTTCCTCGCCGGAGGCGGTATGATCCCGCATACGCTGTTTGATGTCCGCCAGCAGCTGATTGTATTCACCCTCCCAGCCAATGACAATCTCATCCAACATGTTGCGGTTGACGTCGGGAGTTTCAACAATTGCCCGATTGGCATGATATTGTGACCAGTCATCCGTCAATATGCGGATGCCGAACTCGGCACTTTTTTCGCGTATTTCGGTGCCGGGAAAGGGCGCCAGCAGATGAAATCCGAAAGACAGGCCGAGCTCCTTGAGCTGTTCGCCAAAATCTATTGTTTCTTTGATGGTTTGCGGCGTCTCTCCCGGTAAACCCAGGATAAAGGATGCATATGGGGTTACGCCGGCGCGTCGGCACATTTTAACCGCCTGTAATACCTGTTCGCGGGTGATACCTTTTTTGATGGTTTTCAGTATGCGGGGGTTGCCCGATTCAATGCCGAAACTGACGGCACTGCAGCCGGCATCCTTCATGCGGAGCAATGTATCTTCGGTAACGGTATCGACCCGTGCAAAAGAAGTCCATTGAATGTCAAGCCCGCGCTCGATGATTTCATTGCAGACCGCGATACAATGTGCTCGATTGACAGTAAATAAGTCGTCGGCAATATTGATTTGATGAAATTTCAGCGTATTTAAATCGGCCATTTCGTCCGCCACCCGGCATGCGCTGCGGTATCGCACCCTCGAGCCTACCATTTTGCGGCCTGCACAAAATATACATTTAAAGGGGCAACCCCGGCTGGTGGTCAGGCTGATGGGCATTCCAAGGGCCCGGTAGCGCCCCAGCGGCAGCATCCACCGGGCCGGATCCGGCAGCTCGTCCAGGTTGGCGATGGGAGCTCGCTTCGGGCTGCGCGCAATGCCAGAATCACTGCGAAAGGCAATTCCCGCCACCTGCCGCCAGTCCTGATTTTTTTCAACAGCATGGCTCAAATCGACGATGGTCCGTTCACCTTCACCGAGAACGATGATGTCCAGGTCCGGATGCATTTCAAGCGTGTTTGACGCGCAAAACGTTACATGGGGTCCTCCCATTACCGTGACGATGCGCTGATCGATTTTTTTGATGTCCCGAACCACGCTGACAGCACTGTCGAATGTCATCGTAACGGCCGTGAGGCCGGCGATGTGGGGCTCGAATTCTTCGATGATTTGTTGCAGCATGGCCCGGCTGTACGGGAATACGACCAGGTCGAGGACTTTGACTTCAATTCCCGCCTCGGCTAACGCGGCTGCCAGATAGGCCAGCCCGAGCGGTGGGGAAGGGGTTTCGGAGATCGGGTAGAAGGGATTTATCAGTAAGACGCGCATTGTATCGAACATTTCGCTCTGAACTGCAGAAAAACAAATTCCAAATGACAAATAACAAATCTCAAACAAATTCCAATAACCAAATTCTAAATTCCAAACAGTGATGTAAAACTATGGATAGAAAAAACCAATTTAACAAAATTTTTGAAGACTACCTGAAATATATACAACCATCGGTACATTCAACCCGAACTCAATTCGAGTTATTTGCGTGCAAATTTCAGATAATAAGGGAAACACAAAAGGTTACCTTTCTTAACTTGTTTGGGTCATTGAATATTTGAGTTTGGAATTTATTTGTAATTTGGAGTTTGTGATTTGAGATTTAAAATTTAGGTACTTGTGATTTGTGATTTAAAAGTTTGGTGCTTGAGACTTGATATTCGAAAAAAAATGGGGACCGGACAAAATCTCCGATCCCCAAATTACGTTGCATTTTAAACGATTAGAACAATCCTGATACTTGTCCCGTTTCCACATCCACGTCAACGCGGCGGAAAGCCGGGTTTGAGCCGGTGCCGGGCATCAGGCTGATGGTGCCGGCGCAGGGACACAGAAACTTGGCACCGGAGTAAATCAGCACGTCACGAACCGGCAGCCTCCATCCCTTGGGCGCCCCTTTGATGGTCCTATCGTGGCTGAGGCTCTCATGGGTCTTAACCATCATGGTGGCGAAGTCGGCGTACTTGGGATCGTTTTCCAGCATTTGTGCTTTGGCGTTGGCTTCGGGAGACCAATCCACACCGTCGGCGCCGTAGACTTCCTTGGCGATCAGGTCAACACGGTCACGCAGTTTCATCTCCAGCGGGTAGAGGAATTTGAACTCATTTTCCTCTTCACAGGCTTCGATGACCGCATCGGCGAATTCCAAAGCGCCTTCGCCGCCCAGCTCCCAGTGCTTGGACTCGGCGCAGCGGGCACCGGCCTCTTCGGCAATCTTGCGTATGACGGCGCACTCGGCATCGGTGTCAGTGTAAAAGCGGTTGATGCAGACCACCGGGTTGATCCCGGCCTTGCGGATGGTGTTGATGTGATGCACCATGTTCGCGCAGCCCTTTTCCACCCATTCCAGGTTCTCCTTCGTGTATTCGTCCGGCAGGGCCTTGCCGGTTACGACCGTGGGGCCGCCGCCATGCATCTTCAGGGCGCGAATGGTGGTGGTCAGAACCGAAACATGGGGTTTCAATCCGCTGAAGCGGGATTTAACATTCCAGAATTTCTCGAAGCCGATATCGGCACCAAAGCCGGATTCGGTCACATGATAGTCGAACAATTTGAGACCGACGCGGTCGGCGATGATGGAACTCTGGCCGACGGCGATGTTGGCGAACGGTCCCGCATGCACCAGGCAGGGGTTGTATTCGGCCGTACACATCATCGTGGGGTTGATGGTGTTGCGCATAAAGGCCGTCATGGCATTGCCGCATTCGAGGTCACCGGTCGTGACAGGCTTGCCACTTTTGTCGAATGCCACCGTGATGTTGTTGAGCCGCTCTTTCAGATCGGCGAGGTCGCGGATAACCGACAGGATGGCCATACACTCGGAACCCACGGCGATGCCGAACTTGGACTGCATGGTAAAGCCGTCCATACGGCCGCCGATACCAATGATGATATTGCGCAGGGCCTGGGCGCAGAAATCGATGATCCAGCCCATCTCCACCCGGGTGGGATCGATGTTCAAACGCGGCATACCGGTCAAACGATCCAGCTGTTCATCGTTGTAGTTGCGCTCATGCTGCATGCGTGAGGTCAACGCCACCATGGCCAGGTTGTGGGCATTCATGATGTCGTTAATGTCGCCGGTCAGACCCAGAGAAAATTCAGTCATGGGAATCAGCAGCGAGTTGCCGCCGCCGGCAGCGGTTCCCTTAACATTCATGGTGGGGCCGCCGGAAGGCTGCCTGAGGGCGCCGCCGACGTTCTTACCGCGTTTGCCGAGACCTTCCATCAATCCGCAGGAAGTCGTACTTTTTCCTTCACCCAGCGGGGTGGGGGTAATGGCGGTTACCTCGATGTACTTGCCGTCGGGTTTGTCCTGCAGCCGGTTGATGATTTTCAAAAAATCCAGTTTGGCCAGACGACCCATCGGGAGCATTTCCTCTTTTTCCAGTCCCAACTTGTCGGTCCACTCCTCGGGAGTGGGCATGTTTTTTTCCGCTGCTTCAGAAATCTGCCAGTCAGCCATGTTTACTGCATCGTAGGGCATAGTCAAATCCTCCTTTCCGTTAATGATTGGACATCAACTGACGTCCGTGTCAATTTCCCAACTTGGTTTACATATCAGCGATTTTGTCAGATCTGATCAACATAGTCGCTTTCTGACAGGTTATAGGCCTCGTATCATCTGAGTTTATATTTGGCAAGAGATTTGTTTCCGATTTGTAGTTGGTGGAGTTTGAAATAAAAACCCTTACGGTGCATCAATTCGGTATGGTTACCGGTCTCGATAATCCGACCGCGGTTTAATACGATTATGCGGTCGGCATTGCGGACGGTGGACAGGCGGTGAGCCACGACGAGAGCGGTGCGATCCTGCATCAATTTCTCGAGAGCCTGCTGAATGGCCAGCTCTGTTGAAGAATCGATGTAGGAGGTGGCTTCATCAAAAAGAATGAGCTGGGGATCCCGCGCAAAGGCCCGGGCGATGGATATGAGCTGACGTTCACCGCTGGATATGGAGGCACCGCCTTCGGTTAGAACGGTATCCAGACCCCGGGGCAAGCGATCAATCAGGTTCCGGCAATTGGCGGCGTCGATGATCGCATCCTGCCGGGCCGAATCCGGCATTTGATCTGTCTGAAAAATATTCTCCCGAATGGTACCGGAAAACAGGAATGGATCCTGCATTACCAGCGCAAGTTTCGATCGAAAGGCGGATGCATCCAGATTTTTGATATCCTGATCGTTGATGAGCACCCGACCTGATTTGGGGTCGTAAAAGCGGGGCAGCAGATTGACCAGTGATGTTTTGCCGGCACCGGTCGGGCCGACAACGGCGACGGTCTGTCCGGCGTTGATCGTGAAAGATATGTTTTGCAGAATGGTTTCCCCGTCGATATATTCGAAACCAACGTTCTCGAATTGAACCTTGCGAATGTCTTGCAGATCAGTTGACCGGCTCGATGCCGGCGATTGCGGCCGGCCCGGCAGCCTCTCATCACTGTCCAGAATTAGAAAGATGCGTTCGGCCGAAGCCATGGCATTTTGCAGTACATTGTATTTTTCCGCCAGATCCCGGATCGGTCTGAAAAACATCCGAATATAAGAAATGAACGCCACCAGTGCACCCAGACTAATGGTGTTATTAATTACGCCGCCGCCACCATAAAAAATTACCAGGGCGACCGCGACGACCCCCAGAATTTCAATCAGCGGCATAAATACAGCCAGCACATGGATTTGGCGCATCCCGGCCCGGTAGTTTTCATGATTCAATTTTTGAAATTTGCGGTAATTGCGGATTTCCTGGCAAAACAGCTGAATGACGCGAATCCCGCCAATGGTCTCGGCAAAACGGGTGTTGATTTCGGCGACTTTAATTCGCAAATCACGGAAAATATCCCGGGCGCGTCGGGCGAAGCTCAACGACGCATAAATTACAACGGGCAACACCGTAAAGGAGACCAGCGCCAATTTCCAATTAATGGCCAACATCACTGCCGCGATGCCCACCAGCAGAAACAGATCCTTAAACACCATTGAAATAACGGAGGTGAACAATTCATGCATGTTCTGAACATCATTGGTTACCCGGGTAACCAGGCGCCCGACCGGGTTGCGGGTAAAAAAAGCAATGGCCAGATCCTGAATATGGGCAAACAATTTCATGCGCAAATCGTGCATCAGCATATGACCGGTGTATTCCATGATCATTTTTTGAAAGAAACTCAGGATGAAATTGAACACCACCAGGACAACAAAAATTGCCGCGACGACGCTTAATCCGGCGAGGTGATCGTTTCGCAAGACCCGCAGATCGGATGGATCCAGTTGCGACGCCGCCTGGTGGGTAATGGCGGCCCGATCACCTTCAATGGTAAACAGGTCGCGGTACTTTTCGACCAGGTCGCGATTGGATGGAATGAACAAATCCACCTGGAAAATGCGGGTCTGAGCCCCATCCAGGGATCCGTGTTCCCGGGGGCGCTGCTGATCATTCCAGGGAACGATATACCGGTCGATGGCAATTTTGGTGACATATGGCAGGGCCAGCTCCAGTACCGTAATTAGCAGAACAAGGCCGATGGAGGCGAACAGAGATGTCCGGTAGGGCCGGGTAAACGGGTAAAGCCGTCTCAAAAGTTTGACGTCATAAGGTTTGCCCAGCTTGGTTTCCTCAAAATATCCGTAGTCAGGCTGCATCGAGCTCCTCTTCTATTTCCTGCAGGCGATAGGTTCTGGCATAGTAGCCGGCGAATTCCATCAGCTGGAGGTGAGTGCCTGATTCGACCATTCGTCCCCGATCGAGAGCGATGATCCGGTCGGCATGTTTGAGTGCCGAAAGCCGGTGCGACACAATTATGATGGTTTTCAGACCGGCCAGCTGTTTGAGGCTGTTGATGATGCTGGTTCCGGTCTCCGGGTCAACCTGGCTGATGGGATCATCGAGGATTAACAAACGCGCGTCTTTCAGCAGGCAGCGGGCCAGGGCGATGCGCTGCTTTTGCCCGCCGGAAAGAATAACGCCTTTCTCGCCGACGATCGTATCGTACCGGTCCGGGAAGCTGTCGATGGTGTCGGAAAGGGCTGCTGCCCGGACTGCCTTCGCAAGCTGCCGTTCCGCAATATTCTCGTTTCCAAACGTGATGTTTTCGCGGATGGATCCTGCAAACAGAAACGGTTCCTGGGGTATTAGAGCAATATTTGATCGCAGGTCATTTATTTTCAGTTTACGGATATCCTGTCCATCGACAAGAATCCGGCCGCCGCGCGGATCGTATAGTCTCGGTATCAGACCGACCAGCGTCGACTTGCCGCTGCCGGGTGGGCCGACAATGCCCAGCACCTGCCCCGGTTCGACCGTCAGGTCGATATGATCAAGGATTTTAATTTCGGGAGCTTCTTCTTGGGATTCATAGCTGAATGAAACATTTTCAAAATGAATCCGGCCTGCCATGCGTGACAGGGGCTGCGCATCCGGCCGGTCCTGGATGTCCGGTGTCATATCTAAAATATTGCTGATGCGATCCAGAGAAGCCCGACCCCGCTGAATCAGGTTGGTGACCCAGCCCATCGCCATCATGGGCCATGTCAGCAAGCCCAGATAGCTGATAAACGCCACGAAATCGCCCGGGGTGATGACCTGTAAGATCGTCTGGCGTCCGCCCAGGTATAAAACGATGGCCAGACTGAGGTTTGAGAACAGAAGCATAATCGGGAAAAAAGCACCGATCACTTTGACGAGCCGGATATTTTTACGGACGTATTCGTCGGAGACCTCATTTATTTTCGAGGCTTCCTGGGATTTGCGATGGTGAGCTTTGATAATCCGGATCCCGGCAAATCGCTCTCGAATGACTTCGGTCAGAGCGGAAAACGCGGCCTGGACCTCCTGGTAGCGACTGTGCATTTTTTTACTGAAAAAGCGGGTGCTGATCACAATCAGGGGCATTGGAATCAGGACGAATACCGTAAGTTTGAGATTGATGTAAGCCATAAACGCTATGGCAGCCAGACCCAGCACAATGGCGTCGTTCAGGGCGACCATGCCCATGCCGACCGCCATACGGATCTGCTGAATATCGTTGGTGGCGTGTGCCATCAGGTCCCCGGTTTTGGCATTGTCAAAATAGGCAGGCGAGAGGGTTTGCAGATGGCTGAACAGGTGGTTTCGCAGACCTTCTTCCACTCTGCGGGAGGTGCCGAGGAGACATCGGCGCCATATATATCGGAAAACGCCGATGAACAGCGCAATTCCCACCATGTAAAGAGCGTAGTAGAGCAGATGGCGAATATCGGCTTCAAATGCCGTCAAATCATCAACCGCCCGTTTGATGATGCGCGGAATGATGAGCTGGAGGACATCGGTGATAATCAGACTGAGAAGCCCGATCACTATTTTGCTTCGATTTTCGAGCAGATAGGGCTTGATCAGCAGCGCGGCCGGGCTTCGGGCAATGCCGGGCTTACGCCACTTCCCGGATGCCATTTTTCGGTCCGGATCAGCCGCACGCTGACCTCGGGCTGCGGACGGATCATTGATTGCTTCGGTTCTCCGGATACGGGTATTCACAGTTTTCCCTTTTTAAAACCTTAACAGAGTCGGCATTGCGGGTTTTGGGTGGCCGACTTACCAGGGGCTAATATAAGCGCGGTCGATTGAGACTGCAACTCCGGAATGACAAATGACGTTGGAATGACGAATGATGAATGATTATTTCGATTTCGGATTCTTGTCCGCCGTTTTTTTGGCGGATTAGATTTCGGATTTCGAATTTGAAGTAAAACTGCCACCCAGCGTTTGGCATCAAAGGGAATGTCGAATGCCGATTGCCGAATGCCGTAATCTTAATACCCCGAGCCTAATACCTTACACCCTAAACCCTATACCGTTTACCATCGAGCATCTTTAGAATGTCGAATGACGATTGTCGAATGACGAATGATGGAAATCGCTCTCCGAGGCCGCTTTCCAGCCCGTAGGCCTCCAGGCCGGAGGGTAGGCGCTACAACCCCCTACGAGCCGGAGGCTTCGCTCAATCGATTTTAGCCATCTACTTTCAATAAACTCGTATCTACCAACCGGAATCAGGCATCCAGAATCCAGAATCGAGCATCGAGCATCCGGCATCCGGTGCCCGGTATTCAGCATCGAGCATACAGCCGCCAGCATCCAGCCTGCGGAGTGCAGTAACGCTGTTGGAATCGTTGACTTTACTCGGGCCGGTTGTTATTGTAATCCCTATGGAATCTGGAAGTATAGTGGAATATATCGACCGCCAAAAAATCCTGTGTGCGGTGGTATTGGAGGTAAAAAATCAACGATTACGCCTGCTGACCGAGAACAATCGCGAGGTTAAACTTTCTGCCAACCGGCTGCTGCACAAAGATAAGGCCCGTCTCAATTTATCAATGGGCCGGGACAAAATGGTTGATGCCCTGCGCGAGGTTGCCAACAAGCGCAAGGCGCTCCTGACCCAGGTGGATATCAAAGACCTTTGGGATGTCCTGAATACCGAACAGGTCTGGATCGATCTGGAGACGATGACGGAGTTTTGTTTTCCGGACAGTCCCTGCGGGGATCATGAATCGGCGGTCATCAGGGCCTTTTTTGACGATCGGCTATATTTCAAATTTAATCTGGATCAGTTTTTTCCCAATTCAGCCCAGCAGGTCGAGCGGCTCACCGCGCAACGCCTGGAGGAGGCCCGCAGACAAAAAATTATCGAGCTCGGCGGAGAATGGCTGAAGAGCATGGCGAACGGCGGCTCCCCGCATATCGAGTTAAGTGAAGCGGACCGCCGGGAATTTACGGATGTCCTGAGATCATATTATCTGTTCGAAAAGGAAAGCCGCGACTATCAACTCGCCCGGGCCATGATCAAAAAAGCCGGACTAGACCGCGCAGCCCGGCTTTTTCCATTGTTAGTCAAATTAAAGGTATTCGACGAAGACGAGAATTTAGACCTCCTGCGCTTCGATATCAACATTGATTTTGACGATATCGTTCTGCAAAGCGCCGCGAAACTGGTCAATTCCCCTCCGGATTTTCAATTGGACGGCGCACGGCGCGATTTGACGTCATTATCCCTGTTAACCATCGACGGGCAATCCACTCTTGATTTTGATGATGCCCTGAGTATCCAACAGGTGGATGACCACTATGAACTGGGTATTCACATCGTCGATGTCGGTCAGTTTGTGCGCAGAGATGACCGTATTGACCGGGAAGCCCGCTTGCGTGGAAGCTCTATCTACATGCCCGATCAGAAAGTATCCATGCTGCCCGGAGTGCTGGCTGAAGGGCTGTGCAGTCTAAAGGCCGGAGAATTGCGACCGGCGATCAGCGCGCTGGTGAAATTAAGTCCGTCCAAGAATATAATCGACTACGAAATCCTGCCCAGTGTAATCCGGGTGGCGCATCAGCTGACCTACTACGACGTCAATCTGACTGCAGATCAGAATCAGGATATTGTTGTTCTGCGCGGCATTGCTGAAAAGTTTCGGCAGCAAAGACTGGAAAACGGTGCGGTCCAGATCACCGTGCCGGAGGTTAATGTCTGGTTGGCAGACGACGGGTCCATCAGCGTCAATAAAATTAACCGCGAGAGCCCCGGCCGGATGCTGGTGGCGGAGCTGATGATATTAGGCAACTGGCTGATGGCAAAATTTCTGGCGGATAATGATATGGCGGGGATATTCAGATCCCAACCGGAACCCCGTGAGCGACTTTACAAAGGCGACGAGGGCACCCTGTTCCAGAATTGGATGCAGCGGCGGTTTCTGAGCCGTTTCGTGCTGGATTACAAGCCCGGCAAACATTCGGGACTTGGACTGGATGCTTACGTTACGGCAACGTCGCCCATTCGCAAATACTTCGATCTGATTACCCAGCGCCAGATCAGGGCGGTGTTCGACCTCGAAGAGCCTTACACGGCGGATGAAATAGACCAGCTTATTCACACGCTGCAGCTGCCGATGAGCTATGTCGGTAAAATTCAGCATGGCCGCCATCGCTATTGGCTCCTGAAATATCTGGAACAGCACATCGGACGCAAGGAAGAGGCGATCGTATTGAACAAGCGCCGGAATAACTACCAGATACTGCTGACGGAGTACATGGTCGAGTGCGACCTGCCGTTGTCTACTGGACTCGGACTGAAGCCCGAAGATCTGATTCAGGTCACCATCCAAAATGTGAATGCTCGCAAGGAGCTTCTGCAGGTCGCGATCGGATAATAATTGCGAGAAGGCTTGAAAGCTGGAAGGCTGGGAGGCCAGGAAGCCGGAAGGCTAAAAAGCCAAATAGGTCATGGCCGCTGTATCTAAGCTGTTTGATTTCTTCGCTTCCGAGCCTCCCAGCCTTCCAGCCTCCAAGCCTCTTGCTTCCTCGCCTCCGAGCCTCCCAGCCTCCAAGCCTCTTGCCTCCCAGCTTCCTTGCTTCCCGGCCTCCCAGCTTCATAGCTTTTTCCAGCTTGACTGGGAATATTTCGAAAATATATTAACTTGTCAAATCCGTGTTGTTCCCGATTAGAATTGTAATCAGAAACTGAATATTTCTCTTGTAAAAATACAATAAATAAACTATAGGTCGGTACTAAAACTAAATTGCATTCAGGGGGCTTCAGAGCAATGGGAATCCAAGAGCGCAAAGAACGGGAAAAAGAGCGGCGTCGACAACAGATCATGGTAGCTGCTAAAAGGGTATTTTCCGATAAAGGCTTCAACAAGGCAACCATGGAAGATATCGCCCAGGAGGCGGAGCTCAGCCCGGGCACCTTGTATTTGTATTTCAAAAATAAAGAAGAATTGTATGCATCTCTTTCTTTGCGAATCCTTCAGTATCTTCTAATCCGCGTTGAACATGTCAATGATGAAAAAGATGCCAATCCGGAAGAAAAGCTCAAAGCGCTTATGGATGCGATGTACGATGTATACGAATTTGATCCGTTGATTATTATTAACATGTTTCATTTACAGTCCAGTGAAACCTTAAAAAATCTTTCCCCCCAGCTCATGTCCGAGATCAAAGAGCTTTCCCGCAAGTCTCTGGGATCTATTGCTGAAATCTTCCAGACCGGAGTCGATCAGGGCCTTTTTGTCGACCGACATCCGGTCGCTATGGCGGACACATTCTGGGCGCTATTTTCCGGTGTTGTGCTCTGGCTTACTTCGAAACGCCTGATCAACCAGGAAAAAGACTATCTAAAGCAGACTCTCGAGCTGGCTTTCGAAATTTTCGGAAGAGGAGTCAAGAAATAACAAAACACTGCGATGTCAGGCTCACCGCTTGCATGTGATTTCGCCAAAAATTGGTTTGAAGCGAAACCGCACACAATGCTATAACGGCATCGCAGAAATTCCAAAATTCAAATCCCAAATCTCAAATAAATCTCAAAAAACAAATTTCAAATTCTAAAAAAGACGGTCTCCTAAAAAATCAAAGTTGTCGAATTTTGACTTTGCAACTTATTGATATTACTGATAGCGAAAATCAACTTTTGCGTTTTTTGCGGCTATATCAAAAAAGCAAAGATGCATTGAATTATCCAGTTGTCATATCAGGCTGAAGGCGCTTTTCTTCGTGAGGAAATGGGTCAAATTTAGGTGTCAGGTTTCAGAGAACAGAGTCCAGAGGTCAGAACACAGAAAACAGATTTAAAGACTGAAAGGTCAATCGTCCAGTCCAACTTCTGTCCTCTGTTATCTGTTACCTGCCATCCGTTTACTGACACCTGAACACTGAAACCTGAAACCTGATTTGAAACTCCGATCTCTGGCTCCTCAAAAGTATTTTTGGAAAAAGGCCGAGACACTATTTAAAACAGACGTGTTATTTCATCTACTTCGAACTTGGGCCAGTCAATCTCCCGTCCGCCGCTGACGGCCCGGATTCCCTGACCCCTTTCGACCACTTCCCCGATGCAGCCGACGTCAATCCCGCTCTGGCGAATTGAGTCCATCAGC
>JASJCE010000054.1 GCA_030066155.1 Desulfobacterales bacterium
GGCGAAGACGGTGGTACCGGTGCGGCCTATAACGTCTCCATGAACCACATGGGCCATCCGATTGCCAGCAGTATTCGCGATTGCTATCTGAATCTCGTCAATATCGGTATGCAGAACCAGGTGCCGCTGTTTGCCGGCGGCGGTGTCGGTAAAACGGGCAACCTGGCTGCCAATGCCGCCGCGCTTATCATGCTGGGCGCCAGCGGGATTCAAATCGGAAAGTACATTATGCAGGCTGCCGCCGGATGTCTGGGATCGGAATCTGATCGCTGCAACATCTGCAATATCGGACTGTGCCCCAAGGGCATCACCTCCCAGGATCCGCGTCTTTACCGACGTTTGGATGCAGAAGATGTGGCCCAACGCGTAGTGGATGTGTACTTGAGCTTCGATACGGAACTGAAAAAAATCGTTGCCCCCCTGGGACGATCGACCTCGCTGCCCATTGGAATGTCGGATGCGCTGGGAATCGACGACCAGGACGCTGCCGAACGGCTGCAGATTAAGTATGTGGTTTAGAAAGAAGGTTCAGGGTTCAAGGTTTAGGGTTCAAGGTTGATGGAATTCTATCGGATTTTGATATAGCCGCAAAAAGGCGCAAAACACGCAAAAATATAATTTCACAGTAAATAATTTAAATGAGTTATGAGATTGAAATTCAAGAATTTTGACTTTTTACGAGACCATCAATTTTAGATTATGAATAGATGGAGCGATGCCTCCGGCTCGTAGGGATTATAACGCCTACCTTCCGGCCTGGAGGCCTATGGGCTGGAAGCGGCCTCGGAGAGCGACTTCATCAATTATTCAATTGTCAATATTCAATATTTAGAATGGTATGAAATGTTGGCTAAGAAAATCGTTGAGATGAGGAAGTTGGAGCAGGAACATGTCTAACCAGGAAATAACCAGTATATCAGGTCCTCACCGGATTTCCGGACGGGTGGCCGGGAAACGGGTTGATTCGAGGATTATTGAAGAACAGATTCAGGCCGCAGTAGCGCAGGGGCATCACAAGCTGCAGGTGGAGGCTTTCGGGCAGCATGGCATCGGGGGGCGATTGTGGCGGGCCGGTGATGATAGGGTCGAGATTGAAATTGTGGGGCAGCCCGGTCAGCGGGTTGGCTCGATGGGATTCGCCAATACATCAATCGAAGTTCACGGGCCGGCGTCGGATGATGTCGGATGGCTAAATGCCGGAGCCGAAATTGTTGTGCACGGCAACGTCGGCAACGGGTGTGCCAATGCCATGGCCCAGGGCAAAATCTACGTTGCGGGCAATATCGGCGCCCGTGGCATGACCATGACCAAACAGAACCCCCGCTTCGATCCGCCGGAGCTGTGGATTTTAGGTTCGGCCGGCGATTACTTCGGAGAGTTTATGGCCGGCGGTACAGCCGTGATCTGCGGCTATGAAGCCCAAAACAGCGAAAATGTGATGGGATACCGGCCATTCGTCGGTATGGTCGGCGGTAAGGTGTTTTTCCGTGGTCCCCACGGTAGGTACAGCCAGTCCGACGCCAAAATAGTCACCCTTGGTGATGAGGATTGGGACTGGCTGTTGGAGCATATGCGTGTCTACCTTGATCGCATTGGCCGCACCGAACTGGTTGCACCACTCTCAGACCGCAGCCAGTGGCAACTGCTCGTGGCCCGGTCACCGCATGAAAAAATTTCGAGGCCCATGCGATCCATGAGCTCTTTTCGGTCGCAAGTCTGGGATCAGGAACTCGGCCAGGGCGGACTTATCGGAGATCTTACCGATCTGGACCGCAGCCCGATTGCATTGATAACCTCCGGGGACATGCGCCGTTTTGTCCCCGTATGGGAGAATCGAACCTATGCTGCACCCTGTGAAGCTTCCTGCCCAAGCGGGATTCCGGTTCAGGAACGCTGGCGATTGATTCGGGAAGGCCGGGTTGACGAAGCGGTAGATCTGGCCCTGGCCTACACTCCTTTTCCGGCGGCGGTCTGCGGCTATTTGTGTCCCAATTTGTGCATGCAGTCGTGTACCCGTCAAATATCGGCTATGGCGCCGGTTGACACCACTCAATTGGGGCAGGCCAGCATCAATGCCTCCCTGCCGGAAATTCCGCCGGAATCCGACAAGAAAATCGCGGTTGTCGGGGGCGGGCCGGCCGGCATATCGGTTGGCTGGCAGCTGCGTCAAAAGGGACATCAGGTCGTTATCTATGAAATGGCCAAAGATATCGGCGGCAAATTCACCCGTGTTATCCCTGAAAGCCGCATTCCGAAGGAAATCATCAAAACGGAACTGAATCGGGTCAAAGCGGTTCTGCCGCATGTCATGCACCAGCAGCCCCTGACGGCACAGGAGGTCAAGCAGCTGCGTGAAGACTTCGACTTTGTGGTGATTGCCACCGGCGCCCAAAAGCCCAGAACCCTTCCGGTGCCGGGCAATGAAAGGGCGCTGACGGCGCTGGATTTTCTGGAAAAAGCCAAGACAGATGATGTCTCCGTCGGCAAGCACGTCGTTGTTATCGGTGCCGGCAATGTCGGCTGCGATGCCGCCACCGAAGCCCATCGTCTCGGTGCGGAACACATCACCCTGCTGGATGTGCAGGAACCGGCTTCCTTTGGCACGGAACGCGAAGCGGCCGAGGCGATTGGTGCTGAGTTCAAGTGGCCGGTCTTCACCACCGAGATTACCGCTGATGCGGTGGTGCTGACCACCGGTGAAAATATCCCGGCCGATTCAGTGATCATTTCCATCGGCGACATTCCAGATCTCGATTTTCTACCGGAAGACATCACGGTTGAAAACGGATTTGTGAAGGTCAACGATCATTTTCTCACCGCCGATCCGAAAATATTCGCCATCGGCGATGTTGTCAGACCCGGGCTGTTGACAGATGCCATAGGTGCCGGTCGAATCGTGGCGGAGACTATCTGCGATATTCTGGCCGATAAACCGCTGGAGGTCAAACGGCGGGAGATGATCGAACGCAATCGCATCACCCTGGAATATTTTGATCCCAGGGTCACTGAATACAGCGATTTGGATCACTGTGGATCCCAATGCTCTTCTTGCGGTGCCTGTCGGGATTGCGGTATATGCACAGCAATTTGTCCTCAGCACGCTATCAGCAAAATGGAACATGAAGGCACTGATTATGAATATGTTGTGGATGAAACGCTGTGTATCGGCTGCGGGTTTTGTGCCGGTGCCTGCCCCTGTGGCGTCTGGGACCTGATGGAGAATACGCCGATCGGGTAAGGGAGTCGGTTGAAAGCTGAATGGAAGAACTGAACGTCCAACATCGAACGCTCAACGTCGAACGTCCAATAAGGATTACTTCATTGGAGGAGCCAATATAACATGACCGACTTTGACAAACCTCGTGAGGCGTGCGGCATTTTTGGGATCTGCGGACACCCTGAGGCGGCGCCGATCACTTATTTCGGATTGTATGCACTGCAGCATCGGGGGCAGGAGAGCGCCGGCATTGCGGTCTGCCAGAATGAGACGATTGTCGAGTACAAAGGCATGGGACTTGTATCAGATGTGTTTACAATGGAACAGCTGGGGTCACTGACCGGCGCATGCGCTATCGGGCATGCACGCTATTCCACAACCGGCAGCTCGATCGTGGCCAACGCACAGCCTTTTTTGGTCCGCCACCGGAAAAAATCTTACGCCGTGGCCCACAATGGCAACATTGTCAATGCGCATGTATTAAAAAATGAACTCGAGGAATCCGGCTCTATCTTCCAGACAACCATGGACACCGAAATTTTTTTGCATCTGTTCGTTAAAAACCTGATATACGGTTTCGAGGATGCGCTGGTCAAATCCGTATCCCGCCTGCAGGGAGCGTTTTCGTTTGTGATGCTGACCAGCCGCGGTGAAGTGATCGGAATAAAAGATCCTTACGGATTCAGGCCCCTGGCTCTCGGGAAGCTGAACGGCAATTATGTGCTGGCCTCCGAAACCTGTGCTTTTGACCTGGTTGAAGCGGAGTTTATCCGTGAACTGGATCCCGGTGAGATCGTTATCATCAGTGCCGACGGCATCAAAAGCATCAAAACTCCGGCTGCCGAACGGCGTGCTTTCTGTATTTTCGAATATATATACTTTGCAAGGCCGGACAGCACTATTTTTGGCCAGAATGTCTATTTGACCCGCAAAGCGTTCGGTCAACGTCTGGCCCAAGAGGCACCGGTCGAAGCCGACTTCGTTATGCCGTTTCCGGATTCAGGGACCTATGCCGCCATCGGGTACTCGGAGGAATCGGGTATCCCGTTTGAAATGGGAATGATTCGCAATCATTATGTGGGCCGGACCTTTATTCAACCCACCCAGAGCATGCGTGATTTCGGGGTCCGAATCAAACTCAATCCCGTCAAGGAACTCATCAAAGGCAAGGATATTGTCATCATAGAAGATTCGATTATCCGGGGAACAACGATCAAAACCCGCGTAAAAACGCTGCGGGAACTCGGGGTCGGTAAAATCCATATGCGTGTCAGCGGCCCTCCCCATCGTTTTCCATGCCATTACGGCATCGATTTTTCAACCCGCGGGGAGTTAATCGCGTCGCGCATGAGCGTTGAAGAGTTGACCAAGCACCTGGGGCTGGATTCGCTGTATTACCTCAGTATCGATGGACTGCTGGAAGCCAGTGGTATGGAAAATCCGCATCACAATTTTTGCAAAGCATGCTTTGACGGCTGTTATCCGGTAGATTTTGACAACCATTTATCCAAAGATTGCCTTGAAACCCTGTAAGCAGCTGCGAAGCGAGTAGAGGTTTCAGGTGTCAGGTGTCAGGTTTCAGAATAAGAACTTGACCCATTTGATCAAAGGTGTTCATAGATGTAGATGGGGTTGTCTTTCTCCGGCGCTGGTTTTCAGTTTCAGCCCAAATAGAGTTCAGAAATTAGGAATCGGTGTCCACTGAAAACTGAAACCCGAAACCCGAAACCTAAACACATACGGTGGAGGTAATTAATTCTTAAAGCCCTATGGGGTAATGTCAAACCCCGCCGACGGCGTGGCCTCTGGGCCAGAATTTATTACCTTTATGGACCTGCTAAAATCTCCGGATCCGAAGTACATCCCCTTCGAGCCACTGTCAAATCCGGCCGAATGTCTGCTATATGCCTAAAATTTATACCGATATTAATCTGGGCATCCAATTACTGCTTGCCCTTTTAACAAATGCGGTATAAAATTATTTTTAATTAATGACGACCGACAACGGCCGGAGGAAGAGATGCTCGAATCGAGATATTTAAAGGATAATATAGAGAATATTCAAAAACTGCTGGCGATTCCCGCGCTTAAAAATTTTGAGACCAAAAGCCTTCAGAAACTACTCAGACTGAGTAAAATCAGAGAATATGAAGATTCAGAAGCGGTAATCAAAGAAGGTGACCTGGATCCGTGGCTGTATTTTCTGCTCTCCGGGAAAATACGGGTCTGCAAGGAAGGCATGGAAATCAATACGATTGACAAAAAAGGTGAGATTTTCGGTGAGATGCGGATTATCGACAGTATGAAGCGATCGGCCTCTGTGTACGCTGTTGGCAAAACGATCTGTCTGGCCGTTGATACTTCTGCCAAAAACCGGATTTCCGATCAGGATCCGATGGATGAAAAACTTGATTTTCTGCTGCTCCTTTATCGAATATTTGCTGAATACATGTCAATCCGCCTGCGGGTAACCAACGAAGAACTGATAACCGCCAAAAAGAAAATCAAACGACTTCTCACAAAAATATGACTGGAAGCCAGACCGTAGCATTTTCGAAAAATTCTACCAACCTGTTTTTCCATATTCTGACAAAATGCAATTTAGCCTGCCGGCATTGCTACATCAACCCGGCACAACACGGCAAAGATAGATTGCCGCTGTCCACCATTAAAGCCTGGCTGGGGGCATTCAGTAAAAACAGCCGCTCAACCAACCTCATCTTTCTGGGTGGGGAACCCAGCCTGCATCCGGATCTGGCCGCTGCCGTAAGATATGCCGGCGAACGGGGATTTGGATCAATCACCATCGATACCAACGGATATCTGTTTGGCGATATCCTCTCCAAGATTACCCCGAAAGAGGTCGATTATTTCAGTTTCAGCCTGGACGGCGCCACCCGGGAAACCAACGATGGGCTTCGGGGTCACGGCTCTTACGACACCTGCCTTGATGGAATTCGTCGGGCCGTTCGCCATGGATTTAAGACCAGCCTTATCTACACCGTCAGCACGGACAATATTCATGAACTTGAGATGATGCCGCCGTTGCTGGAAAATCTGAAAATCAATCGATTCTTTATTCAGGTGATCGGGTTGCGGGGAAAAGCAGCTCTTGAAATAAATGAATCCGAACCTGTCGCTTCACCCCAGGTTACCAGATCCCAATGGCTCGACACGGTTCCCGGAATCGCACGTTTGATTGCCGATCGCGGCATTGCGGTAACCTACCCAAAAGTCTTTTTAGAACCGGGGGAGATGTTTGAATGTGCTGGAAAAGTGGCGGACAATTATTTTGTGTTCCCCAACGGCCGGGTTTATCGCTGTCCACTGTGTGAAGATTTTCCGATCCACAGCCTGTGCTTTCAGGAAGATCATCTGGTACCCGCGGCCAGGCTCAACGAGCAGGACTTCTTTGAGCTCGATATTCCCGAGGGCTGCGTCATGAATAAACTCATCCAGCCCCGCAATATTGATTACGATGAGAAGGGCGTGCCGGAATACAAAATTGCGTGTTGTCTGCTAAAAGAGGAAATCCAGGGAGAATGATACCGGCAGCATTCTACTTCAGACCTACACCGGCATGATGAAATCACAAATTTCAATACTCAATGACCAAAAATTTTACAGCACTAGTGCTTGGGCTTTAGTAATACTCATCTCTGCAATACAAACTACCTTACAAGTTTTATGATAGTATTGAATTTTGAATTTGGTCTTTGGAATTTGTTTGATATTTGATATTTGTGATTTGGAATTTTGACTATCGGCCACAACGATCTCAAGAGTTTGACGATGCCCACGATACGTCAACAAATAATTGAGCTTCTCACTGCTGAAGAGTTGGATGCGCGGGATTTATCGCGGGAGATTGGCGTTAAAGAAAAAGAAGTTTATGATCATCTAAACCACATTGCTCGCTCTATGGCAGCCAGGGGGAAGCAGCTGAAAATCCGGCCCAGTGAATGCCTTACGTGCGGTTTTACATTCAAAGACCGCACCCGATTTACCCGTCCCGGCCGCTGTCCGCAATGCCGGGAGTCACGCCTCACCAATCCGAGCTACCGGATTGGAATGACGAATGACGAATGACGATTGTCGAACGGCCAGTAATGTCGATTGAAAATAGACGAATGACGAATATTGGAAGCCGCTGCGCTCGGTCTTTTTTTTTACAGTAAATGAATAACTACGTTATCATGTCAATTTTGTAGTCTCTGATCCGCAACTGATTGGGAAACCTTAAAATCAGATAAACTTCCTTAATTCGTCATTCGCCAATCGTCATTCGACAATTGTTATTCGCCATTCGCCATTCGTCATTCGTCATTTCTTTTTGTACCACTTGTCGTTTGCATCCTGCAGCCATTCATTGGGGCGGGCTTTTTTGGCAATTTGCACAGCGCGATGTTTGCCGACCAGCTCCACCGTGGTGCCCTGCTGTTTGGCGATCGCCCGATACACCTGTTTGCGATCGTTATTTTCGGCCTGAACCACATCGGCCTTTGTTTTTTGCTCGCCGACAAATTCCAAAAAACCCTTGTTGTTTTCCCCAACGATTCCCTGGTCTTTGAGGGCCTTGATTTCCGGCAACCGTTTGATCATTCTTTGCTTGATCGCCTTGGATGATGCATTCGCATGGGAGATCAACATTACCAGGATCAAAATCGGCAGCATCGCCGCCATTATTCTACCCTTCATTTTTAATACTCCTTTTTGATCAGATCAGCGTGATCACATCCTATTCTGTTGCAGTCGAACTGGACCCAATTTCTTCTTCTGCACTATCGACATCACCGAAAAAGTCATCCAGCGCTTTATCCACCTTGACGTTGACATCAATGGTGATATGGATCGGTTTAACCTCGACGGGCGCCACCTCAACTTTATGAGAGGTGGCGCAGCCAAACGCGGTTAAAAAAGAAGTCGCTGCCAGCAATAACAACATTTTCTTAATCATGAATTTGCTCCTTTCCCATTGGTGCAGACATCCAACAGGAGTTCTACTGAATCATCTCTATCAAATCTCTGTATTGCAGTAGCTTATTTAGCGGAAGCCGGAAATTGACATCCAGCCGGATCCCCTGAAATTCCGAGCCTTGGGCGTTTGCCTCAACCTTCATAAAGCCGCCAATATCTTTTCGGTAGACAAACGGAAGCTTTCTTGCGGGTTTGCCGTCCATTTGCATCTGCAGCAATAACTCTTCGCCCCGGGAGTTGAGGTTCAGCTTGGCCCAGGAATAATCATAGTCTTTCAGAGCTTCTTTCGCAAGCTCCATCTGAACGTATTGTGGCGTATCCGGCGGAATACCGGCGGTCAGGATATCGGTTCCGGTCAGCCGGATTTTGCCGCCCTCTCCCGGAGTAGAGAATAAAAACCCATCGTCAAAGCGGATGTTGCCGTCAGCATATTGCAGTGGTATCCGGCCGTTTACGGTACCCTGGCCCTCGGCTGCGGCTGCACCGAATTGTTCCAAAACCTTGGCCAGATTCAGCCGGTCGCAGTAAAATGTAATGTGGACGTCATCTGCTCCCGGCGACAGTCGCATCGACTGGGTTTCTACATTACCGTCGCACCATTTAAAGCGTATCCTTTCAAACAGCAGCGATTTATCGGATTCAATCTGAAAGTCGATTCGCCCATCCCGGGCGATAAAGTCGCCCAGCGATATTTGACTGAAGTAAAACTGCTGACCGGGTGCGCTGCGCAGCTTCGGCAGTTCGGGCATCTGGAGTGTCAGGCGGATGCCTTCGAGGGACAGTCTGCTCTGGTCCCACTGCAACTGGCCGTCACTGAAATCTGTCCGAATTTTACCGCCGAAGCCTTTGGGTCCATGCGTCAGATCGCCGGCTACCTGAAATTTGCCTCTGATCAGAATCCCCCTGGCTTGGGGGAAAAATTGACCCAGGTCGATCTCCGGCGCGAGAGCTGAACGAGAAAATTCGACCCTTGCATTGGTCTCCACCGGACCCTGGCCAAACAGGCTTGATCTGACCGAGAACCTTGATTTCAGTCGCGGCAGCAACGCGCTCTGGTGGCGGCCCTTAAATCTAAAGCCTGCTGTTGTTTGGCGAACCTCGCTGTGTATGCTTCCCAGTTTCATGTTCCCGAATGTGATATTGTTAATATATACAGTGCCTTTACCAGGTTTATCTGACGGTGGCCATTGAAACGGTATGTTGCCCCGGGCGCCGCCGATCCGGATGGGCTGCCGGGTTAGGCGTCCGCTGCCACCGCGGAATTCCAATCGGCCTTCTGACATTATCTGACGATCAACACCCCGGTTTAGTTTACCGACGACGGCTATTTTCGGAATTGTAAATTTACCGTCTTTAAGATTGATGCCGGTTTTGGTGGCCGATAGCATAAATTTGGCACCAAGGGTAAGATCATCCAATCGGGCATTGCCCTCAAACTTTAATAGGGGCAGGAGAATTGAATCGGGGCCGGCACTGATCTTGAGGGAGGGAACGGACAGCATGTAATCGGCTTCTATTTTTTGAGATGCTGACCTGGCTGAAAAGCTGAACTCGGGTGGTGATAGTGCAATTGTATACGGGGCGGAATCGAAACGAAGCTTATCAACACGTTTATTTTTAGCCGGAATATCAGATATATTACAATTCCATTGGCCGGATTGGTCATACTCCGCAGAAATGCGGATTCCCAGAGGAACAGGATTTTGGACCGTTAACTGAAGCGGTTGACTCCCTGAGAATATGGGTGAGCGGGGCGTAATACGGCTATCGATGGAAGCGATGAACCCGTCCTTATTCTTCCGGATGGTGCCATCCATTTGAGACAGGTGCAGGTGAGCGGGCGCGGTCATCGATAAACTGCCGCCGGTTATCCGCCACACATCGGGCTGATTTTCGGAAAGTTGAATTCGAATCGGGATTACCGCGGTTTCGGCGCTTGAGACAGATCGCAAATGAATCCCCGGAGCCCTTAGTTCGGCCTGTCGCAGTGCGGCAGATGCATCAACTGCAAAGATTTGCAGCGGATTAATTCCCAGCTTGGCCGCTGCTGTCAATTCCAATGAACCGGATATGTTGAGATTCGATATCCGAGCAGTGAGATCGGCGAAACGGCTCAGATCGAGTTTCGTGGCATCCATGTGCAGCGCCGCCCGATTCTGAATCCGATTGAGGTTGAGCCTGATACCGATCGTTTCGCCCCGGGGATAAAAACGAACGGCGATATCCAATATGGTGTTTTGGGCGTCCTGGGGCGAGACGTCGAACTCAACTGGCAGCCTGTAAATTCGCTTATTATTCTCGATCATCAGTCGCGAGTCCCGAATGGACAACTTCTCCACGAAAATCGTGGGGCCGGCATCACCTGGCGGCGTCTGGCTCTGTTCAGGCCGTTCTGCCTTAGCCAGAAGCTTTTCCAAGTCAGTCCCCTGCAGTTCAAAGCGTCCTTCCTGGAGTACACCGTAAACTTCTATTCCACTTAGCAATACCTGTTTGATCTTTCGACGGTAAAGATCACGGAGAGAGTAATCGATCTGGACGGACCGGACAATCAGAGCGGGATTATTTGGCGGGCCGATGCGTAAGGTCCCCAGATCGGCGCTGAAAAATCCGACATGGCGAACATCGATCGAATAGTCGGTAATACCGACATCGGACGCTATTTGCGGAATAATCCTGGTTTCCAGGTAAGACGGCAGGGAGACATAGGCGGTCGACAAAAGTCCGATCAGCAAGGCAATGCCAATGAGCAGCACCATTGCAGTAGAGGCTATCTTACGTTTGATTGACATGCTTGATCAAGGTTCAGAGGTTCAGAAATAAAGGTTCAAAGGTACAAGTTTCCCTTCTTCGCCCTTTAGGCTTCGCTTTCAGCTACGACCCAACAGGTCGGGCTACGCAGGGCAAGCAGGGTTCAGGGTTGATGGTGCTCAAAACCGATCTATGTGGGCTCAATTCGTTGCAGAAATGAACTGCGGGTCATGCCGGCCCCGACCGAATCGTATAAAATGAGTTTTGCCCCTTTCAGTTGTTCGAGATTATGGTTTATCTTGAATCCCTGAAGTGAATTCGGCTTAAGTGCCCCGCGCTTCAAGTCATAGGGCAGGCGCTGCATACAGACCACGGAACAATTGCCGCGCTCGTGTACATTGGTGATCATTTTATTGGCCACCAGATCTGCGACCATTTTCTTCGTTGCGGCCGGTTCGCCATCGGACAGTTGGGCCAAGGTTAGGGGAAGCATGGCGAAGTTAGCCTGGTGTTCGATCAGAAGGTCGAGGTCATCCAAACCGATTCCGTTGGCGGACAGCAATTCATCCAAATGAGCTTTTGCGCCTCGGGTGGCGTACCGGAATACGCCTTTGCCGTCCATTTCCCCGAAGATTTCATCCCCTTCCGGGATGGCCTGAATGTATTTTGCAAAACATCCATGGGTTCTGGTCATGGTATCGATTATACCGGTGTGCGGGGGTTGAAAATTATAATTTTCTCCCTCCTGTATAGTGACGATCCCGCTCAGATCAGTCGCCAAAAAGACGGAAGCGACCTTCCTGTATTTGCCGGACTCGACGAAAGCTCCGGCAATTTTTTCGACCAGCTTTGGATCAGCATCAAGGGTCTTGATGTCATAGGCAAATGATCTGATGTGTTGATCGTAAAACTCAAGAGCATCTTTAAATCGGCCAAAGGTTCCGTCTTCCGTCCTCTCCTTATGAATCATCTCCACCATTGCATGCTGAACGCGGGCCGCGAAAGCGGGGACCCGGTGAACCAGGCTGCCCCGTTGGTTATCAATGATAATACCGTCAACCGTGATTTCGCCGGTCAAGTTGCGGATAGTGCGGGCGATTTCGAGGACCGGATCTTTGGCTGCGGCGAATTCCGACTGCGCACGAAGCGTTCGCCCGGTTGCCGATACAGCGCCGCCCGTGGTCTTCAAAGACGTTGCCAGGGCATCGTCGCCAAAGATAATATTGGCCGTATCATCCGGTTTAAAAGCCTTTGCCCGATGAATGTTTTCAGCGCCGATGATGACCGACATGTCCTGAGGTTTCAGATATCCCGTGAGGGAAAGCATAAAGACCAACTCAACCGCTACGTTAAAGCCCGGACAGCCGGCATACAGGTCAAAGACATCCACTGCGGGGCACTGTTTCCGAATCAGTTCGAAGGGATATTTTATCAACGGACCGGGATCATATTTATCATCTCCAACATTGGTGGCGCCGATGACGACTTTGATGCGGCTTGGATCCAGGTCCGATGTTGCGAGCAGATCCTGCAGCGCAATTACGCCGATGCGTTCGTCTGCGCCCGCCGCCCGCCGGGTGCGAACGCCCATTCTCTCTTCAATCGTCTTGCGGTCTACAGGAATACCGCCTTTGAAATGCAGATCTTTTCCTTCGTAAATTGAGTTGTCAACAAGCTTCCCTCCGTTCCATGCGCCATAATCTGCAACCTCAAGAATCGACTGATGCGGCATTCAAGTCTCCCTTCCCTGATCGGATAGGTATGATATAAGGTTAGCGGGAACTTTGTCAACTTGATAGAGAGAGAGGGCAGGGAGACGTCAAAGTTAACTCTAACTGATTTGGATAGAAACGATTTGTCTTGCTGGATACCTCCACTAAAATCCCAAATTTCAATACTCAAATTACAAACAATATCAAAAAAACGTTGGATCTGTGTAATCGTATCTGAACTTGTCATGCTCTGGAATACACTATTTGCGTTTTGGTAAACCATTTTATATAAGTGAGCTTTCCCCACTTTTTTGCTGTTGGAATAAAAATTTCAATCTGTCATTGAAGGATATGACACCGGAGATTCCACCGGCAAAAGGTTTTTTTTGACCCAGGCAACAGTCTTCTATATGCCGTGCGTTTGGCATATCCAGATTTTACCCGAAATAATTTTTAAAAATTCCAAAGCGCCATTCAATGCGAATACCTTCTTTTATATACCTGGAACGCTATCGTAATGAGGGCACCCGGACTTACAGCAGCCAGGCTGCTTACACTGAAGCCCGGGAACAATATCGGCCAAATGCGGCGCATTCCGGTTTTGAAATGAGGTTGTTTGAGGTCCCCCGCGATCGCATGATTGTGTATACAGCCAATCCGGCCTCGGCCCTGTCGGCCGCTTACCTGGGACAACACCGGGTCATGTTCGGCATCCATCCCCAGGTGCTCGAGTTGTGCCCGGACGATCCGTATGTGCGCGAAACCCTGTCCATGTGTGCCGGTCGCAAGCACATCGCGGTGCAGCCCAGCTCCTCAACCAGAACGCTTTATGTTGAAGATCCGCATATGCCCCACGCGATCAAGCTTCATTTTCCTTTCAAGATCTCCCGTTACGGACGGCGAATGCGCCATGAGGTGCTGGAACAGGCCATCAATATATCTCAGGAGCTGGAAGACGGAATCGGGCAACTGGATCATCGTTTTGCATTTCTGAGGGAAGTGATTGCCGTGGCCCATGAAAATCTTCAGCCCGGGACGGCGCGTGGCGAGAACTGGGGATATCTTGTCAGGGAGCTGACACCGTTTCCCAACATTTCCGATGACTGCCGACTCATTCCCGGTTTTGCTCTTTACGGCAGGGATTTTTTCGATCCGGAATCTTCGCTTCTGCTGTATGATCTAATCGGAAATTGCGATCCCCTGGAATTTATTCTGGAAAATATCATGCTGCCCATAATCCGGCATTGGGTCGACTGCTTCCTTCATTTCGGATACCTGCTCGAACCCCACGGCCAAAATGTCATCTTCGAGGTCGGCGCCGGCAACATCATTTCGCGAATTGTCCATCGCGATTTAAACCTGGGTATCGATATACACCGCCGGCGGGATGTCGGGCTACCGGACCATGGATCCAACCGCTACAACCGGATGGAACACAATGCGTTTCACAGTATTACATACGACCGATTTATGGGCGGGCATTTTTTTGACCGCATTGCAACCGCCTGCCTGGAAAAATACCCGGACCTGTCCAGAGAAGATTTCACCCGACCCTGCCTGAAAGAATTTGATCGGGTTTTTCCGGAACACCGGCATTACATGCCCGACACCGTCTGGTACTTCAGCCAACAGAGAGATCGCTTCAACAAACCCTTATACCAGGACACCGGTGCCCGACCAGAATGGCGACCCTGAATCCGTTCATGTCAAAATGTATTGCAATTTAAACAAGAGGAGCCTAAATAGAAATTCGCGGCAATTCAAGAAAGTGGTAGATCATGTTTCAGCAAACAGCCTCGAAAAACCAAAGCGGATATCGCTGGATTGTCTTCTGCCTCTTGGCGTTCGGCTACTTGCTGGTTTATTTCCACCGGCTGTGTCCGGCGGTGGTAGCCCTGGACATGCAGGCGGATCTGGAAACCAGCGGTGCCCTGTTGGGATTTCTGGCAGCCGCCTATTTTTACCCATATGCCCTGATGCAGCTGCCTTCAGGCCTGCTTTCCGACTCCTGGGGTCCCCGTAAAACCATCACCGTTTTCTTTGCCCTGGCCGGTGCCGCCTCTATCTTTTTAGGCATGGTCGGATCATTGGGGCTGGCTATCCTGGCCCGGATACTGGTGGGATTGGGCGTGGCCATGCTTTTTGTGCCCACCATGAAAGTGATGACCAGCTGGTTCAAGACGGAAGAGTTCGCCCGCATGACCGGCATCCTCATGGCCGTGGGGGGGCTGGGCGCCTACACCGCATCCCGGCCACTGGCCTGGCTGAGTGATCTAATGGGCTGGCGGGGCAGTTTCATCGCCATCGGCGCGCTAACGCTGGTGGTAGCGGCGGCCATCTGGACTCTGGTGCGCAACACGCCGGAGGAAAAAGGACTGCCTGAGGTCAACCGACCGGATCAGGAAAATCCCGGAAAGACCGATACCATCGGACTCGCCCAGGGTATGAGGATCGTGCTGAGTTCAAGGCCTTTCTGGTTTCTGGCTGTCTGGTTTTTCTTTTCCTTCAGTATATTTTTCAGCTTCGGGGGACTGTGGGGCGGCCCCTATCTGATGCACGTTTACCGTTTCAGTAAAGCGGAAGCCGGCAACATTCTGGGAATGCTGGCACTGGCCATGATTGTCGGGAGCCCATTCTTCAGCTGGCTGTCGGATAACGTATTTCGCTCCCGGAAAAAGGTGATTATCTTGGCCTCGGTCGTCACACTCGGCCTGACCATACCTCTGGCCTTCTTTCCCGCAGCCATGAACCAACCCGCATTATATCTGCTGTGTTTTCTGCTGGGGTTGTTTAACAGCGCCGTGGTGGTGGTGGCATTCACCACAGCCAAGGAACTGTTTCCGGTGGAGATCGCCGGCACATCGGTGGGGCTGGCAAATTTCTTCCCCTTCCTGGGGGGCGCGGTGGCACCCCCGATTCTGGGCGCAATTTTAGAAGTCCAGGAAATGACGGCAGCCGGATACTCTGCCGAAGCCTATTCCAAAGCTTTCCTGCTATATGTTATATTTGCCCTAATCGCCCTGGGGGCGTCCTGTTTTATCACCGAGACCCTAAAAGAGCGTTGAGCAAAATATGCGCAGCATGAAATAATTTATCCGCCGGACGTTGATTTGAAAGGCCTACCTCATCCTTAAACGAGACTATTTCAGCCCATTTCATTCTTTTTTTACCGGGCGGATAAATTAGGTGGATAAATTAGACGTTAAACCGGAAGTTGATGATGTCGCCATCTTGAACTTCGTATGTTTTTCCTTCCAGTCTGACGGTCCCCTGCTTGCGGGCGGCAGCATGGGTGCCGGCTTGCATTAGGTCATCATAGGCCAGCACTTCCGCCCGGATAAAGCCTTTTTGCATATCCGAGTGGACGGTGCCTGCGGCTTCAACGGCGGGGGTGCCCCGTTTGATGGTCCAGGCCCGAACTTCGTCTTTACCAACCGTAAAGAAGGATATCAGACCCAGTATTTCATATGATTTACGGATGACCCGATCGGTGGCGGATTCGCCGATGTTAAACTCTTTAAGAAAATCGGCCGCATCTTCTGCGGACATCTGCGACAACTCATGTTCCAGCTTGCCGCGCATCACCAGACAACTTTTGAAATCGGTCAGGTCACCGTCTTGCGGCAAACAGTCGTCATCTTCGTCATTGTTGAATAGGATCAGCAGGGGTTTGGCCGAAAGAAATGCAAAGCCCCTTAATTTCGGGGCCGTTGCCAGTTCGGCGACGCTTCTCAGCGGGATTTCGTTTTCAAGGCTGTGGCGGCATGCGCTTAACAGGGAGTGTTCTTCCGGATCCATTTTCTTTCCACGCCGGTGGTCAAGTTCGATACGTTCCAGACGCTTTTCCGCCACCACCAGATCCGCCAGAATCAGCTCCTGTTCCATATTCCTGAGATCCGCCTGAGGCGATTTTTCTCCCCCGGAATGATTTTTAACAACCTGGATCAGGGCATCACATTCCCTGGCCGCGGTCCAGATGCTTTGGTCCGCGGGCTTGTCTTTTTTGGTTCGGGCGGCAGTCGGCAGGAAATATTCGACCTGGGCATAGATGGTCTTTTGCGGTTCGTACATACGGCTCAGCCCATCGATGCGGTCATCCGGCACATGAATGGTACCGATACGATCCTCGCCTTTACGAGCAGTTTCGGAAATATTCCGGGTTAATGCCTCGAAGACGGTTGTTTTACCGGATTGCGGCAAACCGATGATGCCAAGTTTCATGGTCAATCCTGCGATATAGTTTTTTGGTTGATTAGTTGATGGGTTGATAGGTTAAATCGGTAACAGGAATACGGTCTATAATGTGTTTGACCATCCATCAATTTAATCCACTGTGGATCATTCGGCCATTAGACTATTTGTGCAATTTATACGTGCGTTTTCATTTCACCATCGTATTTGGCGGGTTAAAACTGATCTGTCCCTCGGCGTCAAACGGCAATGTCACCGACATGGTATTTGGGGCAGATCCGCGCAACTTACCGGTCAAACGATAATTCAGCTGCTCGGCCGTTTGCAGTCCGCGGATACCGGTAAAAATATCCATGATAGAGGAGTAAACGGTTACCGGCACCAACTCGGTGCCGAATGACGGTATGGTTACCGATGCGTTTGAAACACCGACTGCAAACGGCTTGCCGTTAATTTCAAGATCGGCCTCGATGCCCTTTATTCTTAGGGCGACATCATTGGGATTCAGCACCCGCAGCTTGATCAGAAAAACGGCCTCAAATCCCGTAAACTCCTCGACCTGTATCTGGGCCAGCGAAACCCGCGGCGGATCCAGCTGTTTTCCCACACCGGCACAACCGGCCAGTATTACGTTCAACAGAATTATTGCCAAACCTAAGGTGGAGCCAATTCGATTTTTCATTTAATATCTCATAACGAATGACTATTAACCAATAACTTATCCCCTGCTAATTACCTAGTATGCCCTTAAGTACCTTTTTGGCATCTTTTTCAAACGGTTTGAGTTCTTCTTTTTCCAGCAGTTTTTGGGCTTCTTTGGATTCAAATATCTTCTTCTCGATTTGCTGCCGGGTGGCCGCACTCAGATCCGGCCGAAATTTGGGTGCCGCATATGTCCCGGACACCAGAATGGGAACCATCACGCCCGAACGCAGCGTTTCATCGCCCTGGCCTTTGATACTGGCCACCGCTTTGGGCTCTACCCGCAGGTCGAGGGTTTCTTTCACAAGATCGGTGGTGCCGACTGCATTAATTCGAATAAACGGGGACTTGAGGCTGCTACCGGGGGTCTTGGTAACGCCGTTTTTAATCGTAAACGGTATGGCCAGTTCGGTGAAATCCGTTCTGGGACGGGGACCGCTCTGCTTGGCTCCGGTAAAAGCCGCCTCGATATTGCGCGCCATGGATGCCAGGTCGATTCCAACGATGGCTCCGTCATTGAATTGCAAGTCTCCCTTGCCGTTTAACGTTTTTTTGATTTGATCAGGTGCATCGCCCACCATGCTCAGTCTAATGTCGGCATTGGTGAGTCCTTCCAGGAAGTCTTTTTCGAGGACGTCCTTCAGCAGCGGATTGATCTGGATTCCATTGACACGCAGGTTGATGTCACTTTTGGGCGTGTTTTTGACCACATTCAGCACGGCCTTGCCGGTGGCGCCACCCTGGTACAATTTAAGAGTCATGGGATCGAGCTTGATGACGCCGTCTCTGGCTTTGATCTGGACCAATATATCCTGGACCTTTGCTTTACTTACCGTAAGCTTTCCTATTTTTGCGGTACCATTGAGGATCAGACGCCGTAAGGGGTCGTAATCCGGTTTTTTCCGGGCGCCTTCGGTTCTCGGGGTGGTTTTTTGAGGCGTTGGCTGATCAACCGGAGGCGGGAGGTAGCGGTCGAGATCGATCTGATCCAGCGCCAGATCGAATTTTAGGTTCGGCCGGGAAAAATCCGATGCCGTTGCCGAAAAATTCAATTTGGATTGATCCAGCTCCAGCACACCGCTGGTCAAAGAAACCTTTCGGGCATCGCCTTTGACATGGGTTTTTAGGGCAACACGCTCGAGGGCTTTCGGGTCGGTGGTCTCAACTGGAAAATCCCGGCCAAGCGCAGCCATCAGCTTGCGTGGGGAAAATTCAGAAATTTCGATATTCATATCGATTCCCGGGTTAGTCAGGGGGTTTTCAACCGAGCCGGTTATACCTAAAGCAAGCTGCTTCAGGGCCTTTAACGACAAATCAACCGGAATCGTTTCCATTTGAAACCCCTGGCCGATGGGGCCGACCGATCCCTCAAGTGACAATGGCTTCTCATCAACCCGGGCAGACATCGTGAGTTTGACCGGTTTTTCCAGTGAGAAATCCTTTACAGAGAGATTGATCTCGGTGATTTCGTTGCGGGTGGCGCTTGCCTGATCATGATAGATGGCGGAACCGTTGTTGATTGCGAGATTGCCTACCGTCAGGGCACTGATCGGCAACTCAAAAGTCCCGGGTTCTCCCAAGGGGGGCTCCTTTTCTTTCGGAGCCGGTTGAGTTGGGGGTGTCTCTTGGGGCTGATCCCAATTCGCCTTGCCATCTTTACGCTTCACCAGAACGATGCGCGGCTCGTTCAAAACGAAGCGTTTGATTTGAATATCTTTGCTCAGCAGTGGCAGCAGCTTTACGCGCACTTCAAAGGATTTAACGGTAATGAACTCTTTTTCAGGGAAACCTTTGAGATTGCCCAGACGCAAATCCGAGAAAGATACGCCGGCCCATGGAAACAGAGACAGGCGAAGATCATCCCCCACCGAGAAAGGCCGGCTGGTTGCTTCGGTTACCTTGCTTTCGAGCATCGGTTTGTATTTTTTGACGTCGACGAACATGGGAATGAGCAGCATGGCAGCAATGATAACCACCACCAGACACCCAATGATAATTGCACCCCATTTAAGAAAGCTTTTCATGATCGTCCTCCTTGTGATTTCGGATTTGGTCATTGATTATTGAATTTTGGGATTTGTTTGGAATTTGGTGCTTGGGTTTTGGATTTTCCTATTCATAAAGTTCATGTCTATCGGATAAATTAAAATGAAGTTTAAAAGAACTTCTTGGGTGTTGGCACCTCAGTTTTGCCGATGAACCTCTATGGCTTCCAGCACGTATGGCATCAAGTTATTCACGATAACCTGGTAACCTTCGGCAGTCGGGTGGATCCCGTCAGGTTGATTTAACTCCTGCTCGGCAGCGACGCCGGAGAGGAAAAATGGAATCAGGATAATCTCTTCTGAACGGGCAACGCTTGGATAGATCTCAGAGAAGGTTGTCGTATAATCTCTTCCCAGGTTCTGAACGATCTGCATGCCCCCCAGAACAACGGTGACATTGTTTTCTTTGAGCTGTTTGATGATGGCGCGGATATTGGATTCGATTAAATCGGTTTCGATGCCTCTAAAACCGTCATTGGCTCCAATTACCAGAACGACGATATCCGGTTTTAGCGTCAGCAGCCACTTAATTCTGGAAAGTGTGCCACTGGAAGTTTCGCCGCTGATGCCGGCGTTGATAACACGATACCGATATCCCTGCGCTTTCAGCTTCTCCTCAAGGACAGCCGGGTAGGCCAATTCCTCTTCCACACCCAATCCTTCCGTCAGACTGTCACCCAGAGCGATGATCGTGCCTTCTATCTTATCTTCGGCTTTTTTTTCGACTTTTTTTTCGGATTGAGTCTCGTTACGGCGGGACGAATCCTCGCCGCAGCCATGAAACAACAGCAGGATCAGGATCATGACGAAAAAAAAGCAATTGTTCTTTTTCATTTTAGTTTGTCTCATTTATGTCTATCCAATGGTCCACTTCCAATCGGTCAACCGTCGGCCTGACACCTGACACCCGAAACCTGAAACCACATGTATACTCTATGCCCTCTGTCCTCTGCACCACGCCTTATGTCCTTTGCCCTCTGCACTATGCCCCATGCTTCATAAATCCGCAATCCCAAATCCAAAATCCGAAATCCCCAATCGCCTCTCATTCCTGAGTTTGCTCTCGCAAAAATACAATCGGCTTTTTGCGTAGGATTGATATAGACGGCAACAGGCCGACGATGACGACCAGTAAAATGGTCGCCACCACCATTAAACCGCTTTCGAGCATAAAGGACTGGTAGGAGATGTTTAAAACATTGAGACAGATCAGCCAGCTGCCCACCTGGGATAGAAGCAATGCCAGAACCGCACTCACAAGACCCAGAACGAGGTTTTCCAGCGTAAACACCTTTACGACAAAGTTGCTTCTGGCACCCAGGATTTTGTAGTAGACGGCCTCCTGAATCCTGGCATAGCGGGTTGCGAGAATCGAACTGAGAATGATTAAAATGCCGGCCACCGTGCTGAAGGCGGCAAAGAAGCGGATAATCAGAGACAGCTTTTTCAGAATGGCGGTAAACACCGTGAGCAATTCGGTTGTATCAATCACACTTACATTCGGAAATTTTTCGGCGATTCTCAGCTGCAGCGCGGGGATTGTCTGACGGTTGATCCGAACTGCCGTAAATATCGTTTGGGGCGCATCGCGAAGTGCATTTTCAGGAAAGACGAAATAGAAAAAGGGACGAATTGATTCCCGGGTACGCTCCCGAAAACTTGAAATTCTGGCCTGCAGCGGAACCCCCTGGATTTTAAAGGTGATGCGATCCCCTATTTTCATCGGTCTGATTTCGGCCACCGTATCCAGTACCGAGACTTGAAGATCATCCCAGTCTTGGCGATGGAGGCTGTCCCCCTCGATTAAAACTTCGTCTTCCAGCAGGTAGTCGCGGTAGGTGAGGTTAAACGTGCGGGCCAGGTTGTCGCCCCGTCGTCGGCGTTCGGCCTTGCGATCGATTTTCTCTCCGTTAATGGACTGGATTCTGGCTCTGATAATCGGGAAGAATTTGGTCGGTACGTCCAGGGCTTCGGAAAATGCTGCCAGTTGTGACGGCTGAATATCGAGGAAAAACACATTCGGTGCATCTTCCGGGTAAGACCGTATAAAATTTGCATCCAGGTTTTGTTCAATCAGAAAGATGGCGAAAATGACAGCCAGTGATGCCGTCAACGTGATCACGATCGGCCGGGTGGCATTTTTGGGCCGGAACAGACCCTTGATGGCCTGCCGCAGCAACAGTGATTTTACCTTCAAGCGCTTCAAAATGTAAAGAACGGCAGCGGTCAGCAAGGCGGCAATTACGACCAGTGAAATAATTCCCAAAACGAAATAAAGTGCGGTTTTGAGCTCCTTTACCTGCCAGAATACCAGCAGCATGAAGAACATGAGGATCAGAAGCCCGGTCAGAAACAGGGCCGGCCCCGCTTTGGAGCGAATGCGTTCTTTGCGGAGTATGATAACCGGTTTGATGTCTTTCAGCCGGTGCAAGGGAATAAATGAAAACAGGCCTACAACCAAAACCCCCAGGCAAAGCCCTTCAATTACGGCTGTCCAGGAAATAATCAGGGTCACATTCTCCGGCAACAGCCCTTTGAATAAAATATCCAGCACAAACTGGAGGATCAGACCGACCAGGAGGCCCACCCCGGTCCCGGTTAAGCCGAGAATCGATAATATCATGATATAGTGGCGGGTGACGAAGGCACTCTTGGCGCCAACGGTCTTCATGACGGCGATGGTCGCTTCTTTTTCCTTTAAAAATGCCGTTAGAGCGCTCTGAATGCCGATACCGGCCAATAGCAGCGTGAAAATACTGATAAGGCTCAAAAAGAAAAAAAGATTGTCGAAAAACCGTTTGATGCGGGAACGGGCAGTCCGATAGGTATCGACCCGTTCCTGGTCCGGATCGGCGACAGATTTCAACTGGTCGGCGACAGTCTGTAAATTGTCTTCATTAAAAACCTTGATTAAATATTTGAACTCTACCCGGCTGCCTTTTTTCACCAGATCCAGGGCCGGCAAATCAGCGGCTGAAATGAATATGCGGGGACCCAGCAGAAACAAATTGACCGGCTGATCGGGCTCCCGCAGGACGACATCTTTTATCGTCAACGTCGTGCTGCCGATGTGCAAATCATCGCCGAGGTTGAGCCCCAAATTATCGAGCAAATTCTGAGAAACGATAATGCTGCCCGGAGTCAGGACGTTGTCAAACTCACGCCCGGATTTGAGATCGACCCGGCCGTAGAAGGGATAGCCCGGCTGCACCAGCTTTAGCTTCGCCAGCTGCGTATTCTTGCTGTTTACGCTGCGAACGACTGAATAGAACTCCCAGACGCGTGCTGCAACGACTTCCTGTAGAGATACATATTGTTTGACCAGGCGAACGACGGCCGGCGTCAGTTCGAAATAAGATTGAATGATAATATCGGCGGCCTGCAAGGTTTTGGCGTCGTCCAGCATGGAGGAGTTGACGCTGGCGGAAAAGCCGTTCAAGGATATGAGCGTTACAATGGACAGGGCCACGCACAGTACAAAAACCGTTGCCTGTCGGCGCGAACGTGAGATCTGACGGATGATGAAGGAGATATTTAATAGACCATTCTTCATATCAATGTATGACAATTTTTAGGCCGTTCAAATATACGGAATTTTGGAGGTTTCAGGTTTCAGGTTTCGGGTGTCAGGTGTCAGAATTTAAAGATTGATTAATATTCAGAACAGATCAATCTACCCAACATCATCTATAATGTCTTTCGATCCCAAAAGGCTTTTCCTGAAACCTGAAACCCGAAACCTGAAACCAACATCTATAGGAATAACTAAAAAGCAATATCAATATTATTACGATTGATCCTGAATAACGAAGCCTGGTCTCCATTACTTAAGTAATCCTCCCATCCTTAAGAACGATTACACGGTCGGCCATTTCCGCGATTTCCCGGCTGTGGGTTACCAGAACCAGCGTCGTTCGGCGCTCCTTCTGGAATTCTACCAGTAGATCCAACACGGCCCGGCCGTTTTCAGAATCCAGGTTGCCGGTCGGTTCATCTGCAAAGATAATCTTGGGGTCGTTGATAACTGCCCGACAAATAGCCACACGTTGCTTCTCTCCACCGGAGAGCTGGTGGGGGAAATTTTCGCGGCGGCCTTGCATGCCGACCCGCTTCAGGAGGTCGAGGGCCCTGGTACGGGCCCGGGAATCATGTTTGAGTTCCGCTGGAAACATGACATTTTCCAATGCCGTTAGCGACGGAACCAGATGGAATGCCTGAAAAACAAAGCCAATTATCTCATTGCGCAACGGTGCCAGGTCATCTTCGGATGTGTCGGTAATGTCGCGGTTTTCCAGAAGCACCCTGCCGGAAGTCGGCTTGTCAAGACCTGACAGCAAACTCAGCAGGGTCGTTTTGCCGCTGCCGCTGCTGCCGGCCACCACCAGAAAGTCGCCTTTAGAGACGGAAAGAGACACATTTTCCAGAACGCGGATATTGCGGTCGCCAATTGAATATGTTTTGGTGATATCCCGGGCCTCGACTACCGACATGATTTGTATCCTTTATCTGGTAACAAAAAGGCAGAGTTTAGAACTCTGCCTGAGTCATGCTCACAACTGATTTAGAATAAGCATGCAATTTACTTCTATCAAGATTTACTTGTCAGTCTTTTTCCGGGACATTGCCTGCTGCAGCTTTTCACCGAGAGAGCCCATGGAGGAGCCGGTGACTCCGGCAAATTGTTGCCAATTCTGTTCATCTTTGGTGTTGGCCGGTGCAAGGGTCATTTTTCGTTCAGCCGGATTTATGGCTTCGATGACGACCGGAATGGGATCGCCTGCTTTGAGTTTGTGCAGTTCCGACGCGCTTCCGGACCTGCCGATATTGGATTTAGGAAGCAAACCGGTGATACCGGGTTCCAGGTTGATAAAAAATCCGAATTTTTCTTTCTTTTCCAGCACCCCTTCCAAAGACTGTCCGATGCTGTATTTTTCAGAAATCCCAATCCATGGATCGCCGGCGGCATCTCTGATGCTCAGCGAGAGGCGGCGTTTTTCCGGATCTATATCTTTGATCATCACGGACACGGTTTCGCCGGCACTGACCACATCCTCGGGCTTTAAGATGCGTTGGGTGTAACTCATTTCGCTGATGTGAACCAGACCTTCGATACCGGGGGCGACTTCCACGAAAGCGCCGAAGTTGGCACAACGGATAACTTTCCCCGGGATTTTAGCTCCAACCTGAAAACGCTGATCGACGCTGTTCCAGGGATCTTCCGTGAGTTGTTTGATGGACAGGCTGATTTTCAGCTGACCCGGCTTCTTGTCCGGTTCAATGCCGATGACCTTGACCCGCACATGATCGCCAACGGCGGCTACTTCTTCCGGATTGGCAGCTTTAGACCAACCCAGTTCGGATACATGAACCATGCCTTCCACGCCGTCAGACAGCTTTACGAAAATGCCGTAGGGCATTACTCTTGTGACCTGACCCTCCAGCAGGCTGTCCACGCTCAGCGTCTCATAAAAGGCCTTACGTGACTTTTCCTGCTCCTGTTCCAGCAGGACCCGCCGTGAAAGAACGATATTTTTTCCGTTGGCTTCGAAGGTTGTGATGATAAAATTCAGCGTTTTACCGACAAATTCCGAAGCGTCTTCGACATAGTTCAAATCCACCTGGCTAATCGGGCAAAATGCCCGGCGCTGCAGAATCTCAACTCGAAATCCGCCTTTGCACGTTTCGGTGATTTTACCCTCCACCGGAACAGCCTTTTCATAGGCCTCCTTTAACATCTGAAATCCGCCGATTCCGGACACGGCCTTCGAGAGGCGAATTTCATCATCAGACAGCCTCACGACGTACAGCTCGAGCACATCGCCTTCCTCAATTTCCAAATTTTGTTCTTTGTCGATCAGCTCGGCCTTGTCGACGACACCGTCAATCTTGGAACCGGTATCGACAAATACCGTATCCTTTCCAATTGAAATGACCCTGCCGCTGATTTTGTCCCCGATGTTAATGTCGGTTTCAATTGCGGGACTGTAAGATTCGAGCATTGCCGCGAAGCTCTGCTCTCTTTCCTCTTCGTTGTTGTCTTCATTTACCGGGTCCGTCATTACGCTTGCTCCTTGCTATCATAGTGATACGTTTACCCCAACCCGGCTGAGCCGGAAATGAATATTGATTATTGACTATTGAATATTTGAGGTATTTGATCGATTCTAACTCACCTCTGTTATCAATGCTCAGATCCTCCGCCAACACGATTTAATATCAATGTACAGGTACTGAGAACTCCCACCTTAAATCAAGGCCGAACAGGTGAGTTGCCAATTAGTAAGAACATAATACAGGCGGGGTGGATTGTGAATAATTTTCTACCATTTTCGCTTATAAGATTGACAAAACCACGGCCCTATTATATTTGCCAATATAATTCGAAATCAGGAGACGGAATGAATCAGTTTCGTGGATATCTAATGGAGAGTGATGACGAGGCCGTGAGGCTGGATGTTAAGACCGATCCCGCTGCCGTTGAGCAGCAGGCGCTGTGGGCCGGGATCGAACCCGGCATGCGGGTTGCCGATTTAGGCTGTGGTGCGGGAATTACCACTTTTCATTTGAACGGATTAATTCAACCGGACGGACAGACGGTTGGTGTCGATATTGCTGATCAGCGGATCGAATATGCCAAATCGAACTATGCTGGAAAGGGCATCGAGTACTACGTCGGCGACATTCGTGAGCCATTGGACGATTTCGGCAGTTTTGATTTTATCTGGGTTCGCTTCGTGCTTGAATATTATCTCGAAGGCAGCTTTGAGATCGTTAAAAATATTACGAAGAACCTGAAACCGGGCGGTATCCTTTGTTTGATAGATCTGGACTGCAATTGTCTTCGAAATTACGGTCTTTCGAAGCGGTTGGAGAAAGCCATGATCGAAATTATGAAAATCCTGGAAACTCGCTTCAATTTCGATCCTTACGTCGGGATCAAACTCTATTCGTATCTCTTTGACCTGGGCTATGAAGAAATTGAGGTCAATGTTACGCCGCACAATTTAATCTACGGAGATCTAAGAGATTCGCAATTGTATAATTGGACGAAAAAGGTTGAAATTGCCGCGAGGAACTCCGGCTCCCGATTTGATGACTACAGCGGTGGGTACCAGGAGTTTTTCGATGAGTTCAAGGATTTTTTTTCGTGTAAACGCCGGTTCTCCTACACTCCTTTGATTACCTGCCGGGGGCGCAAAC
>JASJCE010000491.1 GCA_030066155.1 Desulfobacterales bacterium
GCGAGATAATTTGGTTTTGATACTGAATTTTTAAATCTTTATCTATCAATGTAATCCCATCGCTCACTGTATTTAAGATTACATCCAGAAAATTATCCCTCCGATTTACATCAGAAATCATATTCATTATTTACTCCTGAGGTCACAAAAATAATTGAAAATGATAATTAAGTTAAATGAATCACTCTCAGCAATCAATTAAGAATTCAAATTTTGGTCAATTCAGACATCATCGATCCATCCTCAAATGCTCGATCAACACGAGTCATTCAACGAATCACGTCAGCCGAACGCCGAAAAACGTCGCATTATCCTTTAACCTTTTGCCATTTACCTTACACCTTTGATTTCCGCAACCCGCCTTTCGATTTTGGATTTTGGATTGCGGAATTCGGATTGAAGCAATGAACCACCTCTCCCGAAATTGGTCCGAAGTCGACTGCCCGAAAGTCTAACGGCGAATGCCGAGGGCCTTTTCCCTACATCTTATACATTACACCTCTTCGCTCCCAACATCCAAGCATCTGGTATCTGGAATCCGGCATCCATCATCCAGCATATAGTATCCCACATCCCGCATATCGCATCCAATCACCAATTTCTTTAAATCCCCAATCCGAAATCCGAAATCCAAAATCGGATAACCTTGAACCTCTGAACGGCTAACTCTCCTCCAGCTCCACCATTAGCAGATTGAGAGGGATCGGCCGGGCCGGCGGGCGGGTAGTCATCATTTTGATGCCTGCTGGATCGACATCAAACTCGCGGGCCAGCATGGCGCTGATGGCCGGATGGCAGTTGGTACCCTGGCAGTAGCCCATCCCGCTGCGGGTCCGCTTTTTAATGTCATTGAGGTTTTTCGTTCCCTCACGAGCGGCTTTTCGGATGTCACCGGCTGTAATCGATTCACAGCGGCACACGATCGTATTGTCGGTCATATTTGCGTATAAGTCCGGATAAATTTGGTAAATTCGATCCATGGCGTAACGAAATTTGGTCATGGACTCAAGCTGTTTGAGCTGGGGCAGGCTGGTCTGAACCGCAGTATCGACACTGATGGTTCCGATATGCACCGCGGCGTAAAGTCCGGCGATGGTCCCCTGCATTCTGGCCGTCAGGACACCGGCAATCCCGGCACCGTCCCCGGCCACAAAAACGCCGGGTAGATCCGTCTGCATATTGTGATCGAAGTACGGAACCCATCCGCCGATTAACGGATTAAACTCATGTCGGCAGCCCAGCAGGCTCGTCAGCCAGACGGATGGAATCAAACCGTAGCCAATGCACACTGTATCCACCTCGAAGGTTTTTTCGTTGCCCTGAACCGGGTAGCCGCGGAAATCAACAGGGCCGAGAACTGCAGCTGTGACCTCGGTCTCGCCTTGAATACGGCGCAAGGCATGGGACCGCAGCAAATTCACTCCGGAGCGTTTTAGTCGATGCATATATGTCAACCCCTGCTTGAGCAGGCCGGGCTGTCGCACCAGCCCCGGCAAATACCGCCAGGCCTTCAACATGGATGCAGATTCCGCCAGGGCGACCACCTCCATACCCGCATCCAGCATCTGATTTGCCACCAGCAATTGCAACGGTCCGGTTCCGGCCAACAGCGCCCGGGTGCCGGGTCGCACGCGCTGGCTTTTCAGGAGCACCTGGGCGCCGCCGGCCGTCATGACCCCGGGCAGCGTCCAGCCCGGAACCGGGAACGGGCGTTCGTAGGCTCCGGTGGCGATAACGATGGCGCCCGCCTTCAGTAAAATCATATCGTTGCCGCGGGCGATTGCCAGCTCGTTGGATTCGAAGATCGACCAGACCAGAGCATCACTCCAAATCTCGATGGCTTCGGAAAGCTCACGTACTTGAGAAAGCAGCGACTGGCCGTCCACATAATCGGCACCCAGTATATCTGCGGCCGTTACTCGAAAGTCACTCGGAGGCTGCCGATAAATCTGACCGCCAGCCTGAAGATTCTCATCGATCACCAAAACCCGCGCACCGGCCCGTGCCGCCGCAATTGCCGCACTGAGTCCCGCTGGACCACCGCCCACGATAACTATCGGCACATGTCGGCGTACCACCGCGGGCGCCGGTGGTTCGGGGATTTCCAAATCGAATTTACCATAGCCTTCCTGCAGAACAATTCGTTGGGCGGCCTGGACCGGCGTGACACAGGCCCGGATGTTGGGCCTGCCGTCGACCGTAACCAGGCATCCGTGACAGGTTCCCATACAGCAATAAAGCCCGCGCGGGTCTCTCAGCTGCTCGGCACGGCGCAACGCCCTAATGCCGGACGCACTCAGCGCCGCACCGATAGTTTCGCCTGCGTAGGCCGCAACCGGGTCACCATTGACGAAAATCTCAATCCTCTTTCCGCGGGTAATCCCACCTTCAATCCGAAAATCTTTGCTGCCAGGTTTCATTTTATTCTATTTGCTATGACCTCTTTTTAAGGAATGGATTCGAACTTAAAGTTTATGGATAATCGCGAAAAATTAAATAGAAACCATTTCACCCTAAAAAACTGTTGTTTGAGAGTTTTCAACCCTGAACGCAGAACCCGGAACCTCTCAACCTATTTATCGACAAACCGGGCCGGGCTGAAGGCATCCATTGCCTGTTCGGTTTGGCCATCAATTATCATCTCGCTGACCGCTTTGCCGGTGCTGGCACTAAATCGCACACCGGTGCGGCCGTGACCCGAGGCAACGATCAGTTTCGAACAGCCGGGAACGGGTCCGATTACCGGCAAATTGTCCTCGCAGATCGGGCGAAATCCGGCAAAAAAGCGCAGGGCCCGCAGTCTGGCCAGCATGGGTATCGACCGCGTGAAGGAGCGGGTGAAAGCCGTCAGCTTTTCGAGTGTAATCCGGTTATCGAAGCCCACAAATTCGGTGTGGCTGCCAAGGTAAAAGTTTCCGCTGACAGCCTGCCGGGCGTAAAGGTGGTCAACTAACATCAAAACCCGGTTGGTCATTGGAGGACAGGCTTCCGTCAGAATGACCTGGCCCCGAGCCGGCACAATCGGAATCTGCAGGCCATGAGGAGCCAGGAGTTCCGGCGTATTGGCGCCGCCGGCAACAACGACCCAGTCCCCCTGAAAATCACCTCGATTCGTAACAACCTTTTGCACCCGATCGCTGCCGGTCACGATCTCTTTGACCTCAACACCGTATTCGATCCGACCGCCGCCTCGCAGGGCCGTATTCAAATATGCCGAACCCAGATAAAACGGGTTGACGTGAAAGCTTGCCGGATTGAAAACGGCACAAGCAACATGATCGGCCAAAAGCGGTTCAAATCGCCGCGCTTCCGCCCCATCCATTATGGTGCAGTCTACACCCAATTGGTGGATTTCCTCGTAAAATGGCCGAATGGCAGTTGCCTCTTTATCGCTCATGGCCGCATACAGGGCTCCGCCCTGAACGATTTCGATAGGCGGGTTGAAGGACTGAAGATGTTCCAGAATCAGATTGTAGCTTTCGAGGCTCAGGGGAAGAAGTGCTTCCGAGGTGGGTCCGCTCCCGCTGATGCTGATGATCGCAGCCGTGCTGCCGGTCGCGCCGCATGCCAGATGATCACGTTCCAGAACCGTCACCCTGGCACCCTTAATCGCCAAAAAATGGGCGCAGGCCGTCCCGATGATACCGCCGCCAATGACAATCACATCCGAGTTCATAAATTAAGCCGCCCTGAAAAATAGCCCGAATTATATTGTAGTTCGTGTCCTTGATAATGTTACAAATTAGAGTTAATTGGTGATGCCGATTGAATCTTTACCGGTTAGCTTGATCTGGAACATGGCCTTATCGGCCAGGGCCAGGAGTCCATTGCGGGTATTGCTGTCGTCGGGGTAGGTCGCGATGCCGAAACTGGCTTTGAGTCGAACATTGTGCCGGTTTTGGGTCAGGTAGAGGGTCTGCTTCATTCGAGCCCGAATTTCTTCAGCCTTTTGATAGGCCTGCTCATTGCTGAAGCCGGGAAGTATGACGACGAACTCATCGCCGCCGTAGGCAACGCCGAAACTCGGTTTTTGAAGACATGCCTTAATCGTTTGGGCCACCTCTTTGAGCGCCTGACTGCCGTTTAAGTGTCCATAGGTATCGACAACATGTTTGAAATTATCCATGTCCATGAAAACCAGCGAGAAGGGCTGATTCATCCGGCGGCTGTCCTCGATCAGCTCATCAAGCGCTTTGTAGAGGTAACGCGTATTAAAAAGCCCGGTCAAATTGTCGTGGTTGGCCAGATTACGGAATTTCTGCCGATCGCGCCGCAGCTCTTTTTCCAGTACTTTTCTTTTGGTGTTATCGACCAGAATCCCCTCCAGCAATTGATCACCCCGGTCATCGTTGATCAGCCGGATATTTGCCAGAATCCAAACCGGTTTGCCGTCTTTTCGTTTGAGCCGCAATTCCCGATTGACAACCGACCCTTTTTTTTTGACGGCCTGCAACATTTTAAGCCGGTCCTCCGGATCAAAATAAAATTTGCTGGTACCATCCTTTATCGCCAGCACTTCAGCAGGCGAATCGTATCCCAGAATTGATGCGTACGCTGGATTGACCCGAATCAATTCACCGGACAACCGGCTTTGGAACATTCCCTGTACGGCATTTTGATACATGCTGCGGTAGCGCTGTTCGGCTCTCCTCAATTCTTCCTGGGTTGCCTTTAATTCGGTCAGATCGGCCAGAAAAAACATGTAGCCGTTCGTGCGACCGTTGTCGTCCTTGAGGGTGCTGCGGCTGAACAGCATGGGTATTTCACGGCCGGCTGCGTTGCGGAACAGAGCTTCAAAGCTCAGATGATTACGGCTTGCGGAATAGAAATTAATTGATTTCTTATCGTAGAATTTATCGATCTTATGGCCGATAAAATCGCCCGGCTGATAGCCGGATATTTTCAGAAGTGCCCGGTTTACCTCGGTTATGGCAAAATCACAATCCAGCAGCATAAAGCCCTCGGATGAGCTTTCAAGCATCTGGTAATACTTTTCTTTCGCTTTGCGGCAGTCCTCGAGATCCTTCTGCAACAAATCGACCCGGTGCGTTAAGATTTCACGGGATGTCGGGGCTGACATCAATTACCTCCGGCAAATCGGCCATGGCCCACTTGTTCAATATGATATATAATGCAACAAGTTACGGCTGGCTGACAAGCAATAATCAAATAACTTAGGCAGGCTGTGGAAAGTTGTCAATATATGAAACATCTCAAATATCTCGCAGAGCCCGCAGAGAACACAGAGCTTTTTTGATTGTTTTCCGAGAACTCTGTGAGAGATTAATTGACTTGAGTTTCTTTTCCGATCAGACTGGACGTTCGCGAGCTGAGGTGGCGATTGTATGAAACTTCAAGAAATTGAAAAGCGAACCGCAGAATATCGAACAAGAAATATCGAATTACGAAGTGTGGAATCACTCCGCTCTGACTATTTCAGATGAATAATAATCGATAGAATACCTTACTTCGACATTCATTATTCCTTGTTCATTATTCGTTATTCGCTTTTTCAGATCAAACCGAATACAGGTAATCAAAAACACCGTAAATGAGCTCGGTGACCTGTTGATTGCCTTCGAGCGTGCCGGCCAGTCCATACAGGGCGGTGGTTTCGGCCACGGTTCCGGATTTGGACCTTGCGTATTCCACA
>JASJCE010000492.1 GCA_030066155.1 Desulfobacterales bacterium
TTCACCAAACCCGATTCTTCAAGTATTTTAAGATGCTTCGAAACAGTCGGCTGGGCGATTTCCAAAGCCCCCTGCAGTTCACACACACACATCTCTTTTTGCTGCAGGAGTTTCACGATTTTGACCCGATTCGGATCCGAAAGCGCCTTCATAACTTTAAGAAAAGATTTCATTGTCCGTCTCCATATATTACTATATGGCGATATATGAAATTAAATGGCAGGTGTCAAGGGAAAAACTGGATATTTCGATTTGGGATTTTGGATTGTGGATTTTGGATGCTCGTAAAAAGGTATGGGGTATACGGTGTAGGGTTTAAGGTGCTTGGCCTTCGGCGTTCGACATTGGGTTTTTGGCAAAAATTGCCGCAATTTGATGTAAGAATGCAGATTATCGGGCATTTGAGGGACGCCCATAAAATTAAATCTTAAAAAGCTATAATCTTATGGGCGTTCTGTAAGGCGCAGAGTATTATCGAATAAAAAAGTGGGCCCGCCGATTTTTGGCCCAGGCTGCTTCGCCGTGTCCGCGGTCCAAAGGCCGCTCTTCGCCATAACTGATGGTGTTTAGTCGCGATTCATCGACGCCAAGGTCCATCAGAAAGGTTTTTACATTCTCAGCACGCCGGTCGCCCAGTGCAAGATTGTAGCCGTTTGTGCCGCGCTCATCACAATGGCCTTCAATCGTGATTTCAACATCAGAATTCGTCCGCAACCATTTGCCGTTGTTGGTCAGCGTTTCTCTGGCCTCCGGCGTCAGGGTGGCTTTATCGAATTCAAAGAAAATATTTGCCAGTAGGACCAACTCGGAATTGTCGCTGACGTCAACTGCGGCTGTTTGCCGATCGACGTCCTCGACTGCGGGTGACCCGAGCGCATGTGACTCAGCGCTGCCTTCCTGCCCGGTAGAATCCATTCCAGTTTCAACTGCCACGGTCTTCTTCGAACAGGACACATTCAGTACCAGGATAAAACTGATGATTAACAGTAATGCCAACTTAAGCCCTTGTCTTTGGTGCATGTTCTCGCCTCCTGCGTTTTGCGTTGATTTTCCCTGCAGTCTGCAACACTGCAGGTGCCATATTGGGCCACCTTTAAGCAAGATTCGTGCCGGATATTAAAGTATTTTAATTGTGGAATATAATCAAGTTAATATGCGGACTTAAGGTTATAAAACGATTCACGTTGAATTCGGATTATAACTTATGTGGACAGGCAATTATCTTTTTGTCTACGTCCTGAAATTTGCATGCAATTATTCCCCGGTGAAGTTCGATGTTAAGTTGCTGCTGTCGACCGGAAGCAAGATACCAGATATCAAATGCCGGATACCGGATATCCGATGCCGGATTATGGGCTCTGGATGCTGGATTTTTCAATATGGGATTTGGGATTGCGGATTTCGGATCGATAAAAAAGAAGGGCCTTATGTGCAAGGCTCATAAGGTCGGCATACAAATGGCTGGCATAAAGTTTAGGATATAGGTCTTGCAAATGTCAATTTAGGATTTCGAATAAAATTAATAAATGACTTGACACTGATTGCGGGATGAAACAGACCGGCATCAGGCTTTAGACGCACGGCTTTCAATTTTCAATCCGAAATCCGCAATCTAAAATCCGATATCCAAAAACACTTTGCGGCTGAATCGGTGCAGCACCGGTGTGCCCATGCCGTGCCGAATCGCTTTTAACGTCTTTTTCTGATCGACCGGAACGGTGCCGGCAAGCATGTGGACCGGTAGGTGGCCGAAAGCCGCTGCTACCAGAGGGGTGCTGGGACCGAGCATGACTGTTTTCAAGCCCGGACCGGCATTAGCCAGGATTTCTTCGGTGCTGTTGTTTAATACCGAGGTTGATGTCAACAGCAATACCTGGGCCCATTCTTTCAGTTTGCTGTAAAATCGCTTCTTATCGCCCATGACCCGCGAGTCGTCAAGAACCTCCAGCGCGACCTTCATTTTTTCAAACGCTCCGACCAGCGGCGGGAAGAAGCCAACCATGGCCATACGGGTACCTTTGCCGATATCGAATTTGTCGAACATTATTTGATTGTCATTATCTTCAGGCAAGTTGAGGGCGTTGCCATGATTCAAGGCGTTGATCAAGGCCAGGGCCATGCTTCGTTCAACGGTATTATCACTTTCAATTTTTTCCAGCAGCAGATCGGCCGATTTGCCCTCGTAATCGATATGTCTGTTCAAGACCATGCAGGATTTCTTGTCGCCAAAGTAGGTGTACGACAACCCGATCCCGCCATCATGGGTGGTGACGGCGGTATAACCCAAACCGAGACTCAATAATTCCACCCCGGTTCTTTTTGCCTGATCCAGAAACAAGTTGTATAGTCTGTTGTTAAGTTCCATGTTCCGCAGAATAAATACCGGAAATATGGTCCGAAATCAAGCATCAGGATTTATGGCATTCATCTTTACAGGTATATTCAACCCGGTTGTAAATTTGGGGTCCGGCAAGATGCACGCAGAGCTACTACTATTTGGTCTCAGCTCTGCCCCGAAACGTATTTGCCCTTTTCAACTCTGCCTCCATTTCATCGATCGTAATCTCAGAAGGATCATAATAGACAGTATTGATCTCTTTTCGATTATGCCAGCCATTTTTTACTTTTTTGACGCCGTCCAGCTCTACCAGAGCTGCTTTGCCGACGTCATATCAGTAAACATAAAAGGTTGTTTTGGACAATGGCGCTTCATCGGCATGGGATTCCATATCGCCAAAACCGAGCCAAAGCAGTAATACAATAGCTAATGAAATTGGGTTAACATAGCGGTTTAATGCTAACTGCATGTTCATTTTCTTCTCCTGAAGGTGCGCAGATTATCTCGGATCGTACATGGTTTACCAAAATCCGTGACAATCCGCGCCCAGGTTTGAATACACTACTATTATTTTGTCCGCTGTATCATAATTGATGCAACTGGATTGTTCCAATCATGTTCAGCGGGTTCTAAATCACCGATACCATGAATTCCGGAATGAGGATAGACATATCCTTCGGCACCATCGGTATCGCGGACACCGCCACTACCGCAGGGAGGACCGGGAATGAAGGCGCAATCTTCGGAGTTTACTTCACTGCCTGAATCATAGGCCCGTGCATCAACAACTGTATTGCCCCATGATCGTGCATAAACCCTTCGCATGGCGAAAAAAGCATCGTTGGAAATGACCAGCATGCCTGCAGCGGATAGATATCGGTATCCCCGCTTTGTTTTTATTTTAATGGTGACCGATTGACCCGGCATGATACCCCCGTCGGCGACACGGTAATCATAGACCGAGCCCAGACTGTCAAGGTATGTTTCCAATGGCCCGGTGTCGCCATCCTCCGCCAGAACGTCAAGACCGGGAGGTGCCGGATATCCTAATTTGAACAGATGAAAATTCCGGTCATGGCTGATCAAAATCGGAGGGCTAATAATCTGTCCTCGGGTAATGTTGGTTATCGTAACCCGGTAATGGGTTGATTTGTCTTTGGCAAAGGCGGTCCCGGTTGCCGAAAATGCAGATACGACGAGAATCATGATTGCGATTGCTGCAATTGAGCGTTTCATAGCTTACCTCCTTGAAAGTTATTAGTGTAATAATGTCGATCGACTGACAAGGAGGGTAGCCACCCAAAATTGCACGCTCATCACATCTGGGTAACGTTTTTGTCACTTTTTGTGAATCAGGCGGTTGCCTTAACGGGCAGGTTGAATGTGAATGTTGTACCTGATCCGAGATTGCTGGAGACGCCGATCGATCGGCCATGCAGTTCCAGTACACGTTTGCAAATGGCGAGGCCAAGCCCGGCCATGCCCGGGCTTGAGTTGCGACTCTTGTCCAGTTGGTAGAACCGTTCAAAAATATACGGCAGCTCCTGTTGCGATATTCCACTGCCGGTGTCGCTAACTTCGACCACAATCTCCTGGCGATCAGGCATCAGCACCACGCTAATTTCTCCTCCCGGCGGTGTGTGGCGCAGGGCATTCTCGATCAAGTTTTCAAGAACACGCTCGATTAACTTAATATCCGCTACGACAAACGGCATTTCATTGCCGATATCCGTCGTAATTGTTAATTTCTTCTTTTCAGCTTTCAACTGAAATTTCTGGATCACATCCTGAACGAGTTCGCGGATATTGAACGGTTCACAATGGGGTTTTGTTTCCTGGGAGTCCAGCCTGGCCAGCTCAAACAGCTCTTCCACCAATTGACTCAACCGTTCGCAATGTTTGATGGCGATTTCCAGGTAATTTTTGCGTTCCGAGTGCGTCAGATGATCGGCTTTCAGCAGAAGCGTTTCGATATAGCCTTGCAGCGTTGCCAGCGGGGTGCGCAGGTCATGGGATACATTGGCAACCAATTCACGACGAAGCGTATCTGACTTTTTTATTTTTTCCATCTGGGATTCGATGCGCCGCGCCATCTCTTTGAATGTAAAACTCAACTGTTGAATCTCATCGCCGGTGTTGGATTGTTTCGTCCCGGGCAAGCTGATCTCGCTCAGCGCGGTGCCGTTCCGGAACGCATCAATGGCGGCATTCAAGCGTCTCAGCCTTCCGGTCAAGAGCGCGAAAAGCAGCAATCCGGCTGCCAGAGCCACCAATAGACTTGCGGAAATGGCCCAGGCGCTCAAACGAAGAATATAGCTGCCCTTCAACTTATGGACAACACTCTCGTAGGTTTCGCCCCCTAATATGACATAGAGGTATCCTTCCAGTTGGCCCCGGGCGGGAATGCGCGCTACTGAAAACGCTTTCTGTTTAAGCAGGCTGCGAGGATCGTCACCCAAAATGGGGTAGTTGGCTGATCCGTCCATCCAGGTTTTTATCGGCTCGAGACTAACCCGCTTACGTTTGACTTTGCCGGGTGGGGCAGAAAACGCCAGTATGCCGCCGTCAGGATCCAGCAGGTAGATCTCGATACTGGGATTTATAACCATCAGCATGTGAAAAATTTCTTTTAATGCATTCTCGTTTATCTGGTTGTCCTGCAACAGAAGTTTTTCACTGACAATATGCGCAGCCAGTTCGCGGTTAAGCTTTTGATCGACTTCCTGCTGGTACATTTCAGCGGAAAATAGGGTGACCGCAACAAGGGATAATCCGACCAGGGCAAACAGCACCAGAAGTACGACGGCCAGTTTTGAGTACAACGATTTGAACATGCACCTATCCCTCGCTGTCTACGAATTTGTAGCCGACGCCCCAGACGGTGAGAATATACCGGGGTTGAGCGGGGTCGTCTTCGATTTTGTTCCGCAGGCGGTTGATATGGGAGTTGACCGTATGCTCGTAGCCGTCATAACCATATCCCCAGACCTGATCCAGCAATTGAGCACGGGTATAGACTTTTCCCGGGTGCTTGGCGAAATGAAGCAGCAAATCGAATTCTTTGGCGGTTAACTCGACTTCGCTGCCCCTCAAGCACAGTTTGCGCTTATCCGGATCGATTTTTAAATTGCCGATGGACAGGCAGTTTAGTTCAGGCTCTGCTACGCCGGCCTGCAAGCTCTCGACGCGGCGAAAGATGGCTTTGACCCGGGCCACAAGCTCCCGGATGCTGAAAGGCTTGGTAACATAATCATCCGCACCGATTTCCAGCCCGAGGACACGGTCGATCTCAGAAGATTTCGACGTCAGCA
>JASJCE010000493.1 GCA_030066155.1 Desulfobacterales bacterium
CAATGCTTCAGCAGCACACTTTTCAGCCCTTTTCGTATCTCCTATTTCTTCGCAAAAGCCGGCCCAATTCTTATAAGCCTGGCCCAACGTCGCTACCGCACTTATTTGTTTCGCCACCTCAATCGAGTCCATAAAATATTCGTTTGCTTTTTCACCGGCATGCAAAGCATATTTCGAAAGATGTCTGGATCGGGCTCTCCTGAAAAGATCAACAAATAAGGTTGCCAGCATTGAGCCGCATGCGGAAACGCGGAGTTTACAGCCATTTTCTCTCCATTGTTGATAGTTTTCTTCAAGAATCTTTAGTCCTTGTTTTATATGCCCTAAACTGACCAAAACCACACCATGGAAGAATTTAGCGGGCGTACCGGCAAATTCTGCGCCAAATTGCTGGCTGAACTTTAAGATCTCTGAAATAAACTTTTCGGCTTCGAAAATATTTCCGTTGAGTATCAGACCGTAGGCCATTGCCAATTTGGGGAAAAGTGAATACCAGGGATCAACTGAAACCTGAACCGCCTTTTCGAAAAATGGATTTGCCTGGGCCAGGTCACCTCCAATTAGATGGCTCCAGCCAATGCAGCAATATCCCATGCCTTTCGCCCGGTAATCGTCTCGCTTGAAGCCGAAGTCCAGTAAAGCGTTTCCAACATTAAAGGTCTTCGTTTTTTCTCCTCGGTGCCACAGAGCATATCCCATTCCGGCCATGGAGCTAACATAAATATAGCCGTCTCTGCGATCGGTTTCGAAAATCCCTTGAGCTTTCTCTGAATAATTGATTGCCTCATCAAGTAAACCGAGCTCCGTGCATACCCAGCTCAACCAACAACACGCATAGCCAACCATTGAAAACGCCATGTTTTTTTCACCTAAGGCCAGAGCTGTCAACAGATGGTGGTGCGCTTCTTTAAATCGTTCTCTGTGCCACAGCGCACACCCCAGCCATGCATAAAACCAGCCCCGTTTTTCGTCGTCGGGAAGTGACTCCGCGGCTGAAATATGATCTATCAGCAGAGACAGCAATTCTTTGAATCGTCCTCGATAATAGTATACATTTGACCACTTGTTCAGGAGATCGATCAGCAGACTGTCGGTTTCTTGCTCTTTGTTCGATTGCTTCTTTAATATGGTATAGGCATCATGAAAGTATCGGTGGGCTTCTTCCAACGCATATCTTTTCATACTCTTCTGTCCCGATTTGACCAAATAATCTATGGCCTTTTCAACAGAACGACCACGCTGAAAATGGTAAGCGAGCGTTTCATAGTACTCGGGAAGTCGATCTACGAAAAGTTTTTCCATCACCAAGCCAACTCTTTCATGGATCCTTCTGCGATTTTCTTTCACCAGGCTGCTATAAACGACCTCTTGCGTCAGGGCGTGTTTAAAAATATACTCAACTGCCGGTCTGTAACTGCGTACTTTGATCAGATCCAGTGTTTCCAGACTGCTTAAATGATGCCAGAGGTTTTCCTCAAACCCGTTTATACGGCTGAGGATCTCGTAGTAAAAGTACCTGCCAATTACCGAAGCCTCCTGCAGGATGCGTTTCATGTCGGCTTCGAGTCGATCGATACGGGAAGCGATTACATTGTGAATCGTTGTCGATATATCCGAGCAGGTGACGGATTTTCGCAGCTTCCAGGTGTTTTCTTGAGGCACTAAAATTTCCGACTCAATGAATGAATTGATTATTTCTTCAAGATAAAAAGGATTGCCACCCGTTTTCTCACGGACCAATCGCTTTAAATCTGAAGGGATATGTTCAGCTTTAAGCAAGGATCCGAGCATTGTTTCGGTCTCGGCAGCCGATAGATCCTCCAGTCGAATTTCAAAGTGTGATTCTCCAAGGCTCGCGATTTGCTGATTGGAGAGCAACGTCAGAGTGGGACGGTAAAGACAGATGACCAGGGCCGGGTACCTGAAATCAGACAGCAAAAAGCGAATCAACTCCAATGAAGACGGATCTGCCCAATGCAGGTCCTCTAAACAAATAATGGTTGGTGCCTTTCCGGCCATTACGTTCAGGATTTCTAAAATGGCCTTCTGAAGCCTTGATCTCCAGATTTCCGAGCTTATGCCTTTCAACTGTTTATATTGCAGATTATACAGGCTGCCGACATAGGGAACCACATTATCCCGGTGTTCCACAAACTTGAGACCCAACTCGATTTTCTTTCTTACAATCTCCGGTTCATCGCTCTCTTCGATGCCAAAATATCGGCTGAGCAAATCAATTAGCGGGTAATAGGTGAAATTACGTGTGTACGGATAGCATTGGCCTTCGCGCCAATTAATTTTTTCGTTACTCAATGTGGATTTGAACTCCTCCAGCAGTCTACTTTTTCCGGTTCCCGCATTTCCGGTAAGTAATACAAGACTCCCTTTTCCACCCCGGACCCGGTCAAGGGCTTCTTTAAGCAACTCAAGATCCGGATTGCGTCCTATCAAATCAGCTCTAAGGCCGTGGAACCGATGGATCTTTTTTGGCTGATCTATTCTTGAGAGAACCTTGTAGACCAGGATCGGTTCCTCTATGCCCTTTAGTTTTAACGGGTCATGGGAATCAAAATTAAAATAGCCGATGGTCTGGTGATATGTTTCCGAACTGACCAGTATATCTCCAGGCTTTGCCAGACTGCACAAACGTGCGGCTACATTCAAGGTAGCCCCGCTAATACCATGGGTTCCCGTGGAAAAATCCACATCACCGGTAACAACCAGTCCGGTGTTGATGCCGGTGTGCATTGCCAGATGTTGCCCAATTTGCTTTTCGTAGTCGGAGCTCATCACGCTGACATGCTCATGAATTTCTCTGGCGGCTTGGATTGCCCGAATCGGATCGTCTTCGTGTGCTCGTATGGCGCCAAAAACCGCCATAACGGCGTCGCCAATGTACTTCTCGATAAAACCCTCGTACTTGGTTACGACCTTCGTCGTCTCACGAAAGAGCCGCGCTACGATCTCTTTTACTTTTTCAGGATCAATGCGTTGAGCAAGAGTCGTATAGCCGGAAAGATCAGAGAAGAGAATAGTTGCATATTTTCTCTCTCCTGTGGTGGGGTAAGGTTGTGCAATTTTCGCGGCATCGGGTAAGCGCGGTGCGGAGATTTTTTCGTCGGAAAAAAAATCGTCGGGTTTGGGCAAAAACTGACCGCATTGATGGCAGAAATTGCTTTCTGGCAGATTTACGGTGTTACAGCTCAGACAAAGAATTCCCATTCTTCGCCCGCATTTGCCGCAATAATTGACATGAGAGGGATTCTGATGAGTGCATCTTGGACATTTCATGGCAAACTCCTGTCAAAGGCAGATGAGCTTAAAGTGCGCACTCAGACTGTCAAAAACGGTTGACTGATGAAATGAGAAAAATTTAATCCGCTCTTGGTGCTAAGCTGGATAATGTACTGTTCGAGTAACTCAACTCGGACAACGTTATGTTAAACGGCATGTCGCTATTTTCGGGGACTGGAGCCGGATCAGAGCGTCAGGATCAGGGGTCGATGAATGGCCGTTTATTTTATGTTCAGTGTTTTTATGATCACCGGCATTGGCTTCCGAAACCATATATTCAATATTGAATTTTGTTACAACTGTCAACATTATATGTAATTTCGGACTGTTCTAACCATAAAAGGGGTCTCAAATTGTTTTTGGCGATCGAAAATTCGTTGAGTTAACAAACACTTGCAGCAAGTAAAGTGCCAATTAAATTGAACATTTTATATGTATATATTGAAAACAGATAACATTAGAATTTTATTAAGGAAAAATTAAAAGAAATTTTACCACAGACCAAAAGGAAAGTTTAATAATGTCAAGTACATGATCACTGGTAAAGAACGGCTGTAAATTACGTTGACGAGACTTGTTGTTAAGAGTCCATCTTTGACCGTTTTGCCAACCATCATATATTAGATACGCATATAATTGCTTCCCTTGACAATTTAGAGCGCTCCCCTTAGGTTTATCATTATTACAAGTCATTGCTGGATAACTCCCTTCATAAGGCACCCGCTCAGCCGCTGAGAATTGAAAAGGTTCTACCGTCACCGCGTGATCACGGCAAATCGATTTAACTCTGAACCATGCCGGCGGCTTATAAAGGGAGTTAATTCTTAGGTGCAGCAGTATATTCGAATACTGATCCCCGTGAAGTTATCTATTTCCTGAAAACGGAGTATAACCCAAAGGTTTGATTGCCGGTTGTCGAATGACCGTTAACTTTTACTGTTGCCACACACCGATAATATTCTCCTGCAGTCTAACCCGTCTTGTAGTTTGAAAGGAAGCATCAATAGTCCTCATTTTCCGACCTTGCTGCCGGAAACTAAGATTTTCTCTATCGTTTTTTCCATCATTAACCACGTAAAGATTTAAACAGATTTGCACCTTAAAGGAGAAACAGCATGGAAGACCCCGATAGCCCTGCTAATAACGAGAGTATTGATGATGAAGGAGCTGAAACGCTTGAACTCGAACAGGAGCTCTACGCCGTCCATGACGAGGCCAAGCGCATCAAGGCAGAGCTGGCAACTTTGGAGAAACGAAAGTCACAGCTGCAAAAAGCGATCGCCGCATGGCAGAAGCGCTACGATGCCATGAGCGCCAACAAAGGAGAAGCTGTCCGCGCCGAATTTGAAGAATCGGTGCACTGGCGAACCCGGGAAATCGACCTGATTCAGTTTCAAATAGAGGCCCTCGAGGCACAGGCCGCTATTACCCGGGAAAGCGCCGATGGCGTTGCCCTTCATCTGGAGCCGCACGGCATCAACACCAGCCCACGCTCCCGCAGGCGCGGCGGGCCGCATCTCTCCCGCCGGCAGCGTGAAATACGGGCCCGGGCCCGTGAGAACCGCTGGGGCCGTCGCATGCATAAGCTTAAAGCCCGGCTCAAAGCTGAAAGAAGCCGAGGAGCGCCCGCCAAGGCGGATCTCGAAGCGTCGGCAGCTGCGGCTGAAAAAGAACTGGAGCGCATTGCAGGAGCCACGAGCCAGGCCAAAGCTCGGATAAAAAAGCGTAAGCGCGAGTTGAGTGATTGGAAGCAGTGGTACGCCAATTTGACGGACATCGACAAGTCAACCGAAAAGTCAACCCTGGACCGCGAAGTCGCATGGCGGGCCCGTGAAATTCAGGATTTGCAGACGCGGCTTGGTACACTTGAAGGTGAAAACCTGAATACCATGGGCAGATTGGAGCAAACGCGCATTCAGATGGAAGCACTGCAGGCCGGGGCCTATGACCGGCCGCTTGATGAAGATCCGCGTCTGACGCACGTTCAGTTTGAGCGCGAAGCGGCCGCCGTGGCATTGGCCCGGACACGCAAATTTGCAGATCAATCCAGGCGAAAACAATCGGCGCAAAAATCGAAGAAACGCAAAACTCGGGCTGCGCAGCGGCGCGAACCGGCCCAAAAACGCGGCCGAAAGAAATAGTTACCGGCAAAGGACAAAGAATTTATCCGGGCAACTCAAGTTGCGCCGCATTTTCAGGAGAATCAATCACTCATTGCCGCCATGCGGCGTTAGATCTGGCCTGACTACCTAATTAAAGCAAGTGAATGAGAAAGCTAAACAAAGCCCTTCGGGCTCATCGGTGTCAGCTGATTTGGTCCGGAATTTCGTAATGGACCTAATTGCAGTAAATTGTCAACCCTAGTCCTCAAATAGACTGCCTGGAGGCAACCCTATGAGATTAAACGAAATCGAGAAAGCTTTGCAGGAAGCGCTGACTGGAGATTCCCTGACCCTATCGACGGCCACC
>JASJCE010000494.1 GCA_030066155.1 Desulfobacterales bacterium
CAATTTTATTCAGGACGTCGCTCGATGAGAGAATTTCCTCCGGATTCATATATGATATATTAATCACGAAAGCACGAAAGGATGAAAATACGAAAAAGACTTAAAATCAATTTCATATTTATTAATTTTCGTGATTGGTGACAAAGAATGTTCATAAAAATCAATCAATCTTAGGATAAGCCTAATATTTATTTCAAAACCGCTCTTGTCTGAGATGGCCCTAAAATCTTGATGCGTCTATTCTCTAAATTGTCGATAGGCTATCTGTAATTTGGGGGAAATGTGATATCACCCCGGCCTGACACCTGAACCCTGACACCCGAAACCTTCTGTATCATTGCCAGTTGCGATAATTGGATTTGAGCTGCTGAAACCGATCCGCCCCCAGTATATTTCGAACGCCAATAACGAATTCCAGACGCTCGTTCGCCAAATTTTTGCGCGCTTTTTCAAGCTTTTGAAATTGTTTTTTGACTTTGTTATCGTTTACCTGTTTCTGACCCAGCAGTTGATCGAGCTCAAATTGCTCATTTTCAACTTCGGATTTCAACTTAATCAGCTTCCGGCGACTATTGGCAAACAATTTGTCCAGCTTGCTGATTTCTTTTTTGCTCAACTTCAGGTTTTTCTGTATTTTCGGATTATACCACCATTTACCGGCAGGGACATCCTGCGCCGCAGCAATTGCAGGGGTAATCAGAAAAATAACCAGCAGGATGACATTGAATCCGTTCCTTAACATAATACATTCCCTTTCTTCCCGCGGTCAGAGGTAAAGGCATCTTCCTCGGTGTTGGGGATCAGAAACCGGTAGAAATCTTCATCGGAGCTCGAATTTTCCGCACCTGAGATCTCTACATAAAATGGCGGCAGCGCGTTGTCAACAAGAGTGTTGACCTCGGTCATGAGCTGTTCTGCCTCTACCAATGCAGCGGTCATGTCGCCTGATCCGGGACCGGCAGTATTGCGGACCATGTTGGTTCCCCAGACCAGAATAAATACGGCGGCAACGGTTGCCGCAGCAGCGGCCAGCTTGGGCCACTCAAACAGATTCCGAATCCAATTTTTGTCGGGCGCTGCCGGAAGCATTATTCGCCTCTGCGGCTGGGGCGCAAACCGCTCGGCCTTTTGTCCGAGCTGCTTTAATTCGAGTTCAAAGCTCATTTTGCCGTCCAGGCATTCCTGGCATCCAGAGAGATGATCCTGCACGGCATCGGGCAGGTCAGCAACATCGACGACCGCTCGAATCAGCTGATCCTCGCTCAGGTGATGGGTGTTGTCTGACTTCATTGGATAACCTCATTCAACAGTTGACGCATGACGGGCTCTTTTTTAAATTTTGCCAGCGATCGGTATAAGTGGGTCTTGATCGTGCTCTCGCTTTTTTTCAGAACAGCGGCAATTTCATTGATGCTGAGATGATCGAAGAACCGCAGCAAAAAAACCTCCCGCTCCATTTTCGGCAATTTTTTTAAAATACGTCCGATGTGATTCCAAAAATCTTTTCGCATGGCCTGTTCCAGTGCTTCCGGCTGATTGCGGTCATACGATATGTCCGGACGCGATTCAATTTCTTCATCTTCCGCCTTGAACAGGCCCCTGAACCGCTTCTTGCGTTGAAAATCACGGACCCGGTTGAGGGCGATGGTGACCAACCAGCCCCTGAATTTGGCGGCTTCCCGGATGCTCGATATTTTCTGAAATGCTTTCAGAAATACATCCTGGGTGATGTCCTCGGCGTCCACCCGGGAGCGCACACGATAAAAAACCATCCGAAAAATGTCCTGATGAAATCGATCCGCAAGCTGGGTGAAGGCGGACCGATTCCCTTTACTGGCTTGATTTACCAGGGAGACCAGCTTTGCAGAAGTGCCCGGAACCGTATTCGTTTTATCGGATGGCGCCATCTTGTGAGTTTACTTTTCCTGTTCTGACGCAGTGCCGTCGCAGCGTTCTGCTTGCTATCATACGCACTTCGCATTGCCTTGTCCATGTTCACTTAGGCCGTATCTAATCATCGTAGCCGATCTACGGGCTTTCAAAATTGAATGATTATAATCGCAAATTACTTGTAAATCCTCGGACGATGCGGCTTCGACTTTGTACTATGATTCAGTCAATAACTGTAATAGGGTGCCCGATATCGCGGACGATGATCATGTTTTTGCTGATATCGATGGTAACCCGCTCGATGACGGTAATTTGAATTATGCTTCAATCGATAAATATGCCTGCTGGCTCGATTTTGCAGGTTTTCAAGACGTCGCCATTCCCGACGGCTCATTTTACCATCGGCCCAGGCCCTTTTTAGCTTTCTGTGAATCCGGCGCTGCTCTTTTTTCAGAACCCTGGCCTCACCACGGGTGAGTTCCCCGGTGATGACGCCGTGGCGGATTCTCAGTTTTTGATTGTGCCGCCGATCCTCGACAACACCGGCTGTTGCCGGATTAACCAGTATGACTCCCAATCCCAGAGCCATTGTTATAGAAACAAGCAGTTTTTTCATTTTGATGCCTCCCCTCAGTCAGTTTTGACTGGATAGACGCTCCGCTGGACAAATAGTCTACAACGGAAAAGTTTAGTCTACCAACTTCTTAGATCTTCAATTGACAAAAATTACTGTGAATTATAAATTGGTCGCCTAAAACTTAACTAAACTTTTCCAGGTTCAAAGGTTCAGGGTTCAAGGTTCAGGGTTGGAGGAATTCTATCGATATACCTTAAACCTTAAACCCTACACCTTACACCTTTAACCCAGAACCCAGAACCTCGAACCCGAAAAACCCAGAACCTAAAGAACCTATTATCAGGAGATCGTCATATGACCGGGAAGTACGATGCAATTATCATCGGTGCCGGGATTATCGGATGCTGTATTGCATTTGAGCTGTCAAAAAAGGGATATAAAACGCTGAACGTTGACAAACTGGCCGCCGCCGGGCACGGCTCGACCTCCAATTCCTGTGCGGTTATCCGGCTTCACTACTCGACGCCCGACGGCGTGGCCATGGCCCGGGATGGATTTTTCTACTGGCTTGATTGGGAGAATTATCTGGAAGTATCTGACCCGAGCGGTCTGGCCAAATACATGAACGCCGGCTGTTTGGTGACCAAAACCGAGAAGAATCAGTATTTAAAGCATGTCATGGAGAGCCTGGCGGCACTGGACGTGAAATACGAAGAGCTGACACCGGACGAGGTCGAAAAAAAGTTTCCGTATATCGATACGCGCAAATACGGGCCGCCGAAGCTGCCGGATCATCCCGATTTTGGCCAGCCCACGGGCGGGCGGCTTGACGGTGCGGTATTCATACCGGAGTCCGGCTATATTTCAGATCCGATTCTGTCCACCCACAACGTCCAGGTGGCGGCCGACGCCAAAGGTGCCGAATTTTTGTTTAACACGACAGTTGTCGAGATCCGCAGGAAGAACAACCGGGTGGTCGGCATTACCTTGGAAGAAGGGACTGCATTTGATGCGCAGATCGTAATTAACGTGGCCGGTCCGCACTCCTACATCATCAACCGCATGGCCGGGGTCGAACAGGGCATGAAAATCAAAACCCGACCCCTGCGGCAGGAAGTCGCCCATGCACCCGCGCCGGAGGGCATAAACTACGAAGGCACGGCGCCGCTGATTTCCGATGGCGATATCGGCTGTTACTCCAGGCCGGAAGTGGGCAATCACGTTCTGATCGGCTCCGAAGATCCCGACTGCGACACCCTCGAGTATGTCGACGATCCCGACAATTACAACCAGAACTTTACAGAGCAGTGGAAGACCCAGGTCATGCGGGAAGCCCAGCGCATCATCGGACTGCGCATACCCAACACCATGCAGGGGGTGGTGGACCTCTATGATTGTACCGATGACTGGCTGCCGATTTATGATCGCTCCGGTCTGGACGGGTTTTACATGGCGGTCGGCACATCCGGCAATCAGTATAAGAATGCGCCGGTGGCAGGCGCATTGATGGCTTATCTGATTGAAAAAGTGGAAGCCGGGCATGACCATGACCGCGATCCACTGCAGTATCCGCTGAAATACGTCAACCGCCGGCTGAACCTGGCCACATTTTCCCGCCTGCGGGAGATTAATCTGGACTCGAGCTTTTCGGTGATCGGATAACTTCCCTCTCGAAGATTTAACGGTTTGCAGGTTATTTAGATAATATCTCTCTTATTTTAGAGGACAGCTCATTTAATTTGAATGGCTTCTGGATAAAACCGTCGCAACCGCGGTTAAGAATTTCTGCTGCCTGACCATTGATGCTGTAGCCGCTCGCAAGCAGAACTTTTACATGCGGATCTATCTCTTTTAGCCTTTCGTAAACTTCACCACCATTCATACCTGGCATGATTAGATCTAAGATTACAATCGCAACCTTTTCCTTATTTTGTTGAAAAATCTCGATTGCTTCCCTGCCATTATGGGCAGGCAACACCCTGTATCCCATTTTTTTTAGCATTTGAACACTAACATCGATGACCACCGATTCGTCATCAACTAACAGAACCGTTTCGGATCCAACTGAAATTATTTGTTCTTCCTTCCGTTCTTCAATAACAGGCTTATCGGATGCCGGCAAATAAAGATAAAAAGTGGTCCCCCTGTATTTTACACTTTCAACGTTAATTATCCCTTCATGATTTTTGATGATTCCATAGGCGGATGCCAAGCCAAATCCTGTCCCTCTTCCTTTTTCCTTGGTTGTAAAAAACGGGTCAAAAACTCTATTCATCGTTTTTTCATCCATTCCAATGCCGGTGTCCCTGATTGAAATTTTTATATATTTCCCGGGCGCCACTCCATATGCTCGAACGAAATTCTCATAGAGGATTTCATTTGTTGTCTGGATATATAGGTCTCCTCCTTCAGGCATGGCCTGCCAGGCATTGATAAAAATATTCAATAGTACTTGCTCAATTTGGCTTTGGTCGACGGCAACTGGATGGAGTTTCTCTTCATATTTTTTAAAAATTGTAATATCCTTTCTCGTCCGGCCGAACATTTGAACGCTGTTTTCGATCAAATCGTTCAGATCTGTCGGCCTGATTTCATATTTTCCCCCTCTGGCAAAACCTAAAAGCTGTTTTGTAAGCTTTGTGGCTTTTTGAATGCAATTTTCAATTTCCTGCATATGTTCAAATGAAGGATGAAATCGATCTGTTTCCAACATCATTAGAGAGGTTCGACCCTGAATACCCATCAGCAGATTATTAAAATCGTGGGCAACTCCTCCGGCGAGAGTGCCTATAGCCTCCATTTTTTGAGCCTGGACTAATTGCGTCCTTAAATTTTCACGCTCCTTTTCGGCCTGCTTACGTTCTGTGATATCGATATTGACCCCGAGGTAGCCGAAAATGTTCCCGGTACTGTCATGAATGGGCGTGGCCAAGCCGTAAACCCAGTTTGTCTTGCCTTCCGGCGTTTGGAACCGGTATTCATGCCCCCAGCTGCCTTTAGAGTCCGTCATCTTATACCAGGCCTGGCTAATGTCCTGCCGGTCATCCGGATGGAGTCCATTGATCCAACCCTTGCCCAAGGCCCCATTTAACGACATCCCGGCCATTTTGAGCCAGGCCTCGTTGGCGTATGTACAGTCGCCATTGGCATCTGTCTGGTAGATGCCGGCGGGCGAAAGGGTTGTCAGGCTCCGAAATCGCTCCTCGCTCTCGCGCAGAGCCTCCTCTTTCCGCTTTCGTTCGGTAATGTCGATAATAACCCCCTCAATATAGCCCTGGTCAGGGTAAATCGT
>JASJCE010000005.1 GCA_030066155.1 Desulfobacterales bacterium
AAACTGGCTGCGCCAACCCCGGAAGCTGAAAGATATGGTAAATATCTGTTTAAAAAGGTGCAGTCGGACTATGATTACGATTCTGGCAGTCAACGTTATGACCGGTTAGTCGAGGTTTTTGATCATCTCACCAAAGCGGCTGAAGTCGACCATCTCCCCTGGCACCTCTATTTATTTGACGGACCTGAGATCATCGACATCCGGGCGGTTTACGGAAATTATGTTTTCGTGTGGTCCGGTCTGTTCGATGTCATCGAGAATAATGACGAACTCGCCGGATTGCTAGCCACCGAACTGTCACACACCCTGGCCCATCATACCGATCCGGTCCAGTTTACCCTGGCGTCCGATGTGTTTTTCAGTGTGGCCGAGCTGGCAACCTCTCTGGGCGTGATGGTCGCCAGTCAGGGAGCCGTGGTGATCGCCGGGCAAGGCTGGATGAAGTATGCCTATGTTGAAATATCCGATCTCGATTCTCTCGACCGCGAATACAATGAAGCGCATGAACGTGAAGCCGCCGGAATTGCCCTCTTGATCATGTCCCGCGCCCGGTATTCGCCTCAGTCCCTGCTGGACTTCTGGAAGCGCGCTGCGGTTGATGAATCCCAAGAGCATCAATATCAGCGCATAAGCCGCAGTCTGTCACCCCGGGAACGGGCCGCCATGCTGGAAACGCTGCTGTATGAGCCGCTCTCGGGGTCTTAGACGGCATCCACCTCATAGCGAATGACGCTATCCGTCATCCAGCACTGATCGTATTGCCCACTTTTTTGTTTTGAAAGAACAAAAAGGTATCCCACACGCTCTCCATCGGCTGCCGTCATGATGACGGACAGGCGGGCACGATCGTTTTCCCGGACCAATTCACCCAAATTAGCCGCGCGATGCTCGAGCATTGGCGAATAAGCCGGGTTGTAGAGCAGCCGGATGAAGCGATCAAGGGGACCGGTCATCTGCTTGTTCGACGGCGAGGCAAATCGGAAGGTGATCTCGATACCGGCATCTTTGTAGGGATCGTTATTTCGCGCTAGAGCCGTAAGCTGAATTCGAACAACTTCCTGAGGCTTATATTCCGGATTCGGTGTCAAGGAAATCAGATCTGACTTTTGAAAGTCGACATCCAGAGCCGAGTTCCCGAAGGCTTCGTTCATAAAAGCCGACACTTGAGAGGCGGCCAGTACTGTCAGGAACATGGCAAACAGAGCCACAGTGTTTAGCAGCAGAAACTTGAGGTTTTTGGGAGGTATAAATTTATGCATATTGAGTCCTTATATTTACCCTTCGTAAAATCAGAAAAAGTAGCATCGGATTTTTTGAAGCGTTTATCAGTGGCTTAGCAAATCCGGCTTCTATGCTTCATAGTAATTACTAGTGATCAGATTGGCAATTGGGCAAGAAGGGACTCAATAACGGCCCATATTTTTGGTCTCCGTAAATTTGCGATATTTGTTGACAGGCAATTTGCAACAGACCAAAAAACTGGCCTCAAGGGCCAGTTTTTGAATTATAGTGTACGTTTGATTTCAGTCATCCAATTCCTCGAAATATTCTTTTTCGGCGCCGCATTCCGGGCAGCACCAATCATCGGGGAGATCTTCAAACGGTGTCCCCGGAGGGATATTTCGTTCGTAGTCGCCCTCTTCAGGATCATACGTGTATTGTTCACAAGGGCTTTCAAATCGGGGTAATTTCTCTTCTGACATTAAGGGACCTCCTTAAAATTAATTTTAGGTTGCTCAAGAACCATTCCCCAAAACGGCAAAATATGCTGCTTATCTCTTTCTCATAGCCGTATCACGAATAGGGTATCTTATACCGGAAATAATAATGGTTATCAATAGTGGATAAATTGCCGGGGCAGATATTTGAGGAATCGCGAATTCAGGGATTAAAGAAATGACGGTATACAATCAATTTCGTTCGGCGAGATTTGGATCCCTAAAATCACCTCACTTCAGTGAATGCGTGTTAAACCCCCTGCAGTGAAAAACCCGATGTCTGCCGGTTATGGGAGGCCCGCTATCGTCCCCATGAGGTGAACTTAAGATCCGCTTCCCGGCACGGGATTGCATGAATCCGTTGGCCTGGTCTTATCGAGTCAAATTAGCCCATGGTTACTGAGAGGTCAGGTCTATATTAGGCGGCGATTAAATTTTTGATTCGATATTGTTAGGGCGGATTCTTCAGTGGCGCCCGCTTTACGCCAGGAGCCGTGGCAGAACAGATTGCCAGCTTTGTCTGAAACCCAGCATGGACAGATAAATAGAACATTGGGGATAAGCGGCGTGCAGGGCCTGCAGATTTTCCAGTGGATTGAAATCGGAGGTGACAATCCGTTTCCGGCTGCGAACGCTTTTCAGAAAGAGTTCGATATTTTTTGACATCCAGGCTTCCACGACCACCGGGATATCATGCCGGAAGAGATCGTCTATATTCGCGTCCTGTCCGATGACGGGTTGGGTGATAACGAAACGGGCCCCGGCCTCGATTTTCTGTTTTAATCGATTGCTCTCGAACGGCATGGCATTGTACTGATTATAGGCGGCGCCGGTGGTAAATGCACCTGCATATGCGCTGTTGACGTAGCGGATCAAATCGATGGATGTCGCAATACTTTTGGTCCCGCCGATGGATGCGGCATCCAGTTTGGACAAGGCCGGTCCGCCGTCGCCGCGAACAATTAACAGATAGTCGATACCGCGCTTGGCCGCGATATTGAGGATTTTATCCAGTTCGTCCTTCGTATGAAATGTGTTCAAATTCATCACAATTCGTCCGGGCAGCACCGGCAGATTGCAATAGTCAATCATTTCCAGAATGCTGAGACGCGGCTGTCCCATTGGATTATCCGGTACGGATAAACCCAGCCCAAGGTCGCTGATACGAAAATAGCGCTCGGCAAACCGATTGGCGGCTGTACGGTCGATTTCGCTGCCGCTCCTTTTTGGCGTCAGTAATTCAACAAAATAGTTGCAATCAAACATCGTATGTATTCCCTTTTTTCTACCGGACAAGATTAGCAGTTGACGCCAATTATTGCTCAATTAGTGGATTTAAACTTCTTTTTTATCGCATTGCAGACCGGGCAGCGCTCCGGTGCTTCATCCTCGGCAATGTAACCGCAAACCTGGCATACGTGATATTTCGTCTCCTGTTCGGCGATCATGTCGTTGATGGCCTTTTTATACAGCTCGGCGTGCCGGCTTTCGACGTCACGGGCGTGGGAAAAGGCGGTCAACGCCGCTTCGTTTCCTTCTTCAGCTGCAACTCTGATGAGTGCCGGATATTCTTCGGCGTTGGCTTTGATTTCATTTTCAAATGCTGTCGTGAGGTTCTCCTCGGTCGTTCCGATTTTCCCCCGCATGAGCATCAGGAACCTGCGGGAATGAACGGATTCAGCCTCCGACACGGCCCGGAACAGACGGGCAACCTGGTCATAGCCTTCAACCTCGGCTTTTTTGGCAAAAACCGCGTTGCGGGCGGCAGCTTTGGATTCAGCGGCAAACGCATAGGACAGATTTTTTTCGGTCTGGTTGGACATCGATTATGATCCCCCCCTGGTGAATTGAAGAATAAAGATTGATTATTGAGTATTTATGGCATTCTATCTTTTTTATTATTCTTAATAGAACGTCAGCGACACTGAAGAGATGATTAACCCGTGAAACATGCTGCGCCAATATAGGTAAAACGCCCGGAATGGTCAAGGACCTTCGAAAAGGAATAATTGATATTTGTTGATGGGAATTTGGGTTAATGCATAGTCAGATGACCGGAACGTGAGGATGTTCCGGTCATTGTTATTATGAAGATCGATAGCAGAGGTTCGGACAGATGACGGGAAATGATTTGAAATCAACTCGATCTTACTTTTGCCAGCATAGTTCAAAATGCCCGATGGCATCGAGACTTTCATAATTGATGTCGTAGAGAGAATTGACAATGTTATTTTGAAAAAAAGCGTCGGTCATCGTCTCGCCTTCGTACAGCAAATCGACCAGACTGTCGGTGGGAATCTTTTCAAAACAATCCTGGCAGGTAAAAAAGCCTTCGAATATGAACAGCTGTCCACCGGATCCATACGCTTTTCTGAGGGATCTGCGGGAAACGGTATGAGGGCAGGTAATCCAGTTTTTGGGCGGATTTTCCGGGTCTTTTGGGGCCTCTATCAACTGGTTGAAGCTGAAGTTGCTGTCAATCAGCGGACTGACAAAATCCTTCTGAAACATTCTGTCCGTCATCGGACGACATGTGTCGATTAGATCCGATAAATCATCGTCAGACAGGATGCGGTCCAGGCAGCTTTCGCAAAAGCATTTGCCCAGAACGACCGTAATCAGTCCTGATGCCAGGTAATATTGAAATACCGATTCCGGCTGAGACAAATGGGGACAAACCAGCCAGGTATATTTGCCCGAATTGTGATTAACGGCCGCCACCGGATTCACGGACATCAAGTCTGCGGCATAACCGGGCAGGCCGGCGGCAATAGCGCCGCCCTTCCAGCCGGGCTTATTGAGGATAAAAAAGCTGTTTTCGTCTTTATTGAGATTGGCTCCCATATTATTTCCCTCCAGAGACACATCCATTGCCATTCTTTCAACGATATTTTTATAAGCAAGATCGATACCAACTTTGGAAACGATAATTAAGTGTAGAAATTACAACGCATTGAATGAAGCGCCGGTTCGCTTGTCTGGCTTTCGGCGCCAATAATTTGGAAGTATTCGTCAATTCATCAGGCTAATTTGCCCCCAATGCAGTCTTCACCCAGAATCGCTGATAGGGGTTGCAATTTTTTGCTGAAATGTATATGGTTCTAACGTTCACCTATCCAGCCAAACTGTTCCCGCCGCCACGGGACTTGGCACCCGGTGGTAAGTTCGATTGAAAAGGCATTGACGCAATTTGCCTTGCATTGCTGCCAGCCGTAGAACCGCCCTGAGGGTGCACAAGTGCATGCCACTCCGTACCACGCATGTATGGCAGTCGATTCCTCATAGTAAAACGCTCAAAGACAAAGGAGGCTGAAAATGTCTGATTGGCTCCGAATAAACGGAACGAAAATAAATATTGCATTAAGAAACGTGGCGGTATTGATCGGCTTATGGGCTCTATTTTTAGTCTTCTCGGCATGCAACGGTGGGGGCGGCGCTGGTGGCGCCGGCGGCGGTGCCAGCCTTAGGTCTGAGACCGCCATTTTCCCCCCGGTTGTGTTTACGGCCGATAAAAATACTGACGAAACCGTAGAGCTTTTTGCCTCTTTTGATGATGGGGCGGAGATCATCCAGCTTTCCGATGAACTCGCCGAGGGCGGTGATGTCGTTGAATTCAAGATCTCGCCCGACGGCATTTTCGTCGCCTATGTGGCGGATCAGGACGAAAATAATTTGTTCGAGCTTTATGTGGTAGCGGTGGATAAGGCGACGGACGAAGCTGCAGTCAAGGTTTCCGTACCTTTGGCCGGCCGCGGTATTCGCGAAACGGCCCCGGGGTCCGGACGGTATTTTTTTGAGTGGGCAGCGGACAGCTCGCGCGTTGCCTATATTGCGGACGCAGCTGAAATAGCGCCGGCACCGGAGATCGTGGCTTTGTTTGAGCTTTTTTCATCCACTCCCGACGGAGAGACCAAAGATGTCGTATCCGACCTCCTCCGTACGGACAGCGATGTACTGGACTTTGAGTGGGAGCCCGACAGCAACCAGATCGCATACGTCGCAGATCAGGACACGGATGACAAGTTCGAGCTATATGTCGCATTAGCGGACGGCACCATACCGAGCCGGGTGGTGTCCGGCAGGCCCATGGTGGGCAATGGTATCAGAGAAGTATTTCCCGGAACCGGTCAATATGCGTTTGCGTGGGCACCCAACAGCTCCCGTCTCGGCTACATCGCCGATCAGGATATTGCCGGCAAATTCGAACTCTTTACGTCAACGCCGAATGGCCGCTCCAACCCAAAGGTTTCCAAGCTGCCTGCGGGTCCGCGTAATGTAGCGAATTTTAAATGGGCACCGAACAGTCAACGGATTGCTTACACCGCGAACCAAAATATTGCCAATGCAATCGATCTGTTTGCAACGCTGCCGGTTGTGGGTACGACCCCGGTCATTCTGAGCTCTGGGCTAAGCACAGGGGGGGAGGTATCTGATTTCAGATGGGCTCCGAACAGCAGCCGGCTTGCATTTGTTGCGGATAAGTCGGGCGGCGCTTTTTTTCAATTGTATTCAGTACAACCGGTAAATAACAATGACATTCTGATATCGGAAGGTCTGGCTGACACCAGTGATGTGACGGTATTCAAATGGTCGCCCAACAGCTCGCGCATTGCCTATATCGTCGACGCGGCAAATTTCGAACTTTTCACGACAGCACCGGATCAGCGGAATAGCACTCGAATCAGAGGTAGCCTCGCAGCAGTTGACAGCGATGTCTTTGATTTTGACTGGTCGCCCAACAGCTCCCGGGTTGCCTACACGGCCGATTTTATTGTTTCGAATGTCATCGAGCTTTTTTCCTCAACTTTCAACAATAGCGATACCGACCGGGTTTCGGGATCTTTAACAGCCGGTGGCGATGTCAGTAAATTTAAATGGGCATTTGACAACTCCGGTGTGGGTTATATCGCCGACCAGGACACGGAGGATGTCGATGAACTCTATGCCTCGAGGCCAAACGGCACTGATAATACCCTGCTCTCCGGTGATCTTGTCAGTGGCGGCGACGTATTGGAATTCGATTGGGTGCCGTGACTTCCGTTTAAGTGTATTGCGATAATTTTGCATTTTTTCCCATTATCTGGTAAACTGGATCTTCAGCATCGGTAAGAATATTAGAAGTTTGGCATGCTAACCAGGGAGGTAGGCAGATAATGGGCAACGGGATCGAAAACGTGTTGCTGGTCGATGACGAAGAGATTGTTATCGGGGTCGGCAAACAAATGCTGGAGCGGCTCGGATATACCGTGGTCACGGCCAAAAACGGGCAGGAGGCAGTGGACTTTCACACCAATAATCCGGGTGGCGTTGATCTGGTGTTGCTGGACATGATCATGCCGGGCATGGAAGCCGGAGACACCTTTGATCGACTCAAGGCGATTAATCCGGCCATAAAGGTCATCTTGTCAAGCGGCTACAGTCTCGACCAAAAGGCGACGGAAATTCTGAATCGCGGTTGCAACGGATTTATTCAAAAACCATTCAACATGAAAAGTCTGCAGGAAAAAATCGATGAAGTGGTCAAGTTAGACAACACCGAATAGCCCGGCGATCGGTGAACCTTAACGGCAAAGCATCAGATGATTAATCCGCCGGTCCTCTTTCATATGCGAGTTTGAGCTTACCGTCACAGTCCACTTTTATGCATATCCCGTTATATTGAGGCGGATTATTCAGGGCCTATTCAACTCAACCAGTGTCGCACCCCATCCACCGGCTTCCGGTGGGGCGTCACGGAACGATCGGACCGTTGGCATTTTCTGGAGAATTCCCTGCACCCGTCTTTTTTGAACCCCTTTGCCTTTACCGTGAATAATTCTAACCGAATAGATGCCGAGTTTGATGCACTCTGCCAAATAATCTTCGATGAGATCGGGTACATCCTTTGGATGAAACGTGTGCAGATCTAAAACATCTTCAATCGGAATTTTAACCGGTTCCATATTAGCTTAAATTGATCCTTCCGAATTATCTTATATTTCCGCTGCTGACGATAATTGCCTACCTGCTGGGATCCATACCGTGGGGCGTCGTCCTGACGCGGATCTTTACTTCCGTAGACATCAAGAAGCAAGGCAGCGGCAACATCGGTACCACCAATGTCAGCCGGGTGGCCGGATCGACCCTCGGTATGTTAACATTCATCGGTGATGTTCTCAAAGGTGCCGTTCCCGTATTCCTGGCCTTTGTGCTGACTGCAGGAAATCAGTTCGTTGATGAAGCGTTCTTGGCAACGGTTGCACTGGCCGCTTTTTTCGGACACCTGTATCCGCTTTATATGAATTTCAAGAACGGGGGCAAAGGCGTCGCAACCTGTGCCGGCTGCTTTGTTGTCCTTGCCCCCCTGGCCTGCCTGATGGCACTGTTTGTTTTCGTTGTCATTCTCCTGTCCGCCAAGCGAGTTTCCGGCGGTTCTCTGGCTGCCACTGCTGTATTGCCATGGGCGGTTTGGTTTACTGCAGGATCTATTTGGTTTACCGCCGGTGCCGTCATCATGGCCATTTCCGTATTTATCCGGCACAGCGCCAACATCAACCGCATAATCGCCGGCACTGAACCCGGGTTTAAGGACCGGAATTAATCCGCCTTAACAATAACGTGTAATGGATAGTAGATCGTGCTGTCTTTGAAATAACTTGTCGGTCTGAAACGGCGGCGTATTAATTCTTTTATGCTGCGCATATTTATTTTTTTCTTTTCTGAATAAATTTTAAGCATCCTTATTTAAAAAGAAATCAGTCAGATCTTTAAATCCAAAATTTAAAATTCCTTAATTCCGCCTTCCGCATTCCAACTTCCGAATTCCATTTTATCAGAATCCCAGCAGTGACCAGAGAAAAGCAATAATGCCGGCCAGTAAAAAATTGGTTTCCACCAGGAGTTCCAGCTTCACACTTGGCAGCAGAATCCCCTGCTCGTAGGCCGAAAGCAGCAGCAGGAGCAGCAATGGGGAACTGATGAGAAAAAAGCCGAGATAGGAAATCAAATGGAACGAACTTAACACCAACAGGGCGGCCATGAGGCTCAGGAGGGTGATTTTTAACAGCCGCAAGGATTTCTTTTCTCCCAGTAGAATGGCGATGGTCTCTTTGCCCACGATACGATCCCCCTGCATATCGAGTATGTCGAAAAAGGCAGTTCTGGCAAATACCAGTCCGGCAGCCCACAGGAAGATCAAACCGGTTACCCAATGCGGTTGATCGGTGAGGGCCAGGGGTGTCAGCAGGGCGGTTACGATCCCCCAGGCGATGGCGATTAGAAACGTTTTGGAGCCGGGAATATCCCTTATTCTCCTATATTTGAAAAAGACAATCTGTTTCGGGACCAGTATCCGATTGTATGACAATCCCAGCACACTCAGGATCAGCAGCAAAAAGAAAGGAAAAACGCCTAGCGTAAAGGCAATCACCAGCCCGGCACCTCCGGCTGCCAGGGCCAGGATGGTCAGCAGCATTTTATACTTCTCGTAGAACCTGGCTCTTTCCGGATCGTTGTATTGATCCGCCTTTTTCCCGGTCAGGTGGGCAAGGATGTGCATGGACTGGACGTACAGCATCGCAATCAGAACGTAAGGGAAAAACTGAGTGAATCCCTGCAGTTTAGAGCAGGCATAGCTCAAGCAGCCGGCCCCGAGCGATACATATATATTGGTCAGCAACAGTCCGCGCTGCAGACTGAACATGAAGCGCCGCCAGTTGTTTCTGCGTTTAATCTGAAGTGTTTCCAGGGCCCGATAGACCTTTTTGATGATCCAATTCGGTGTTGATGCGCCGGCCGTGATACCGATGTGCCGGGCGGATCCCAATACGTCCGAATCAATATTTTCAAGATCCGCTTCAGATTCGATATGATAGGCCGGTTTGCCGGTCTCCTGGGCAATTTCAGCCAAACGGCGTGTATTGCCGCTCTCCAGGCCGCCCACCACAATAACGGCATCAACCGTTTGCGCCAGGCGTTTGACTTCCGCCTGACGTCTTTCGGTGGAATCGCAAATCGTGTTGTAAACCTTGTAGTGGGGGTGATTGGCAGCGGTCCAGCGGGTTACCGTTTCAAAAAACTCGGTGTTCTGGGTGGTCTGGGCAACGATGATCGCTTTCTCGAACGCCGGTAACGACGCCAATTCATCCAGAGAGCCGATGACGTGGCCCTTTTGGCGGGCATAGCCCAGCAGTCCGATGACTTCCGGATGATCTTTGTCGCCGATGATAATGGTGACATAATCCTTTTTAGCGTGTTTGCGAATGATGGTTTGAACTTTGATGACCCGCGGGCAGGTTGCGTCGATAACTTTGAAATCCGCATTTTGGAGGCTCTGCTTGGCGGTCGGGGGTACCCCATGGGCCCTGATGAGGACGGTGCCGGTTCCCTGATCGGGGATTTCACCCATCACCGTGATATCTTTCGACTCCAGTAAATCCAGCACCTGGGGATTATGAATCAGCGGTCCGTAGGTGTAGATCGGGTCGGCATACCGGTCGGGCGCATCCAAAACCATTTCGACCGCTCGCCGCACCCCCATACAGAATCCGGATGTCTTGGCGATGAGAATTTTCATTGGATTTGGGTTCAGAGGTTCCGGGTTCACCGTTCAGGGTTAAAGGTTCAGATTAAGAAGGTTCAAGGGTTCAGGGCTCAAGGTTCAGGGCTAACCGATTTTGGATTACAGATTTCGGATTTTGGACTTATGTAATCGCCGGGCTCCACCTAAATTAAGATTGACAGTATTCCTAAATTCGTCATTCGACAATCGTCAATCGACATTCCAGAAGGCTTCGCAAGAGAGCTCAGAGTTTACGAATCTTGACTTTGTTTTTGCGCTTTTTCTTCGGCAGTCGGCGTCCGGGGCCCTTTTTTTTGGTGGTCGGCTTCCAACCGACGTAGGCATCTCGATCAATATCCTTCCCGCCTGCATAAAATGCCAGCTCCAATTTGCTCTCAAACTCCGGGCCCGAGATGACCGCCGCACCGTCGTTCTGAACCGATCGGACAATATCCATATCGGAGGTGACCACCAGGGCTCTTTGACCCTCTTTGCGAGCCATCCGCTTGATCACGGTGTCCGCCGATTCGCTGTTGTGCGAGAAAACAATCGTGATACCCTTCTGCCGGTCGCGCCGTTGCGAGACCAGGGCAGATCGGGCTCCGTCAAATACAACCGTTATGCGATGGGCTTTGATTTTTTTGTAGGCCGCCAGCATATCAATGAGCGTATCTCGGCCCAGTTGGATATCCTGGAGATCCAGATCGCTAAGCCTTCTGGATTGGCGAATCAAATTATAGCCATCTATGATAATATGGATGGACATTTCGGGCGTCAATAAGCGTTTTTCAATGCCTGAATGATTGCTTCTCGTATTGGCCGAAAGGGGCGGGAAGGAAGGGAATGACGAAAGTCGAATGACGAATGACGAATGGCGGAATTCCGTCTTTTTTTATTTCGACGTTTCCGGTGCTCATATTAATCATTTAAATCGCTGCCTCAATTTACAGTTAATTCTTGTCCCGGGTTGTATTTTCGTCATTCGACATTTGTCAATTGCCATTCATGTTGTTCGTTTCAAACGGTCGATGAGACGTTCGAGATCTTCATTGCTGTAGAATTCAATTTGGACTTTTCCCCTTTGGCCCTCTTTCTTGATCAGAATTTTGGTGCCAAGGTGACGGGATAGATCCTCTGCCAGGCCGGTTAGGTATATTTGTTCGGAGCGGTCTCTGGGGGTTTTAGGCTTCTTTTTACGGGACTTCAGGCGCTTAATCAGGTTCTCGGTTTCCCTCACCGAGAGCCGCTTGGATACCACCGACCGCCAGGCGGTAATCTGCTGGGCCGAATTCTCGGCGCCCAGAAGTGCCCGGGCGTGACCCATACTGAGTGTCCCGTCCGTAATGCTGTCTTTGATTTGATCCGGCAACTGACGCAGCCTCAAAAAGTTGGCCACCGCCGATCTGCTTTTGCCGACCCGGGCAGAGGCCTGGTCTTGGGTCAGATGGAGCTGACTGATCAGACGATGATAGGCCTCAGCCTCTTCAATGGGATTCAGATTTTCTCGCTGGATATTCTCGACCAGCGAGATTTCCAGCAGCTTGTCCGCGGATACCCGTTTTATGACCACCGGGACCTGAGTCAACCCGGCCCGCCTGGATGCTTTTAATCGCCTTTCGCCGGCAATCAGCTCGTAGCCGGCGTCATCTTTGCGTACCAGCAGCGGTTGCAGCACTCCCTGGGTTTTAATTGACTCAGAAAGCTCCTTCAGGTCCGCTTCTGAAAACGTAACACGGGGCTGGAAGCGGTTGGGTCGGATCAGATCGATGTCGCAATAAAAATAGTCCTGCTTTTTTGCGGCTTCTGCTTTCTCGATATCCGGGATTAGGGCCCCCAGACCTTTGCCCAGAGCCATTTTTTTGCGCTTGGTTTTGCCACTGGATTTCAGATTGTTTTTTTGCATTTGATAATCTAGCTTCGGTCGCAAATCTTAATCTGCTGCCGGAACTTACAGATTGAGATTGGGATAACGATTTTTCTTCAGGTTGTCCGGTCGTCGTTGCGAAAATGGGTTCCAAACTTCTGTTTGATTCACTGTATGGGATCCGGGCTGCTAACGGTGCCGTTTGACATAATTTCCTGGGCCAGCTCGATATAGCTGCGGGCACCGGTCGATGTTGCATCGTAGAGCAGAATCGGTTTGCCGAAACTCGGCGCTTCGCTCAATCGGATATTTCTGGGGATCATGGTTTTAAACACCAGTTCGTTAAAATACTTCTCGGCCTCTTCGGCCACCTGGTAGGATAAGTTGGTTCTTTTGTCGAACATGGTCAGCAGGATCCCGGCGATTTTTAATTCGGGATTCAATGTTTTTTTGATCCGGTTTACCGTTTGCAGGAGCTGACCCAGCCCTTCAAGAGCGTAGAATTCACATTGCAGGGGAATCAGGAGTGAATCGGCGGCGGTCAGCGCATTCACCGTCAACAGACTTAGCGAGGGCGGACAGTCCAGAATAATGTATTCAAATCTGCTGTCGATCCCGGCTATCAGTTTTTTCAGGGCGCTGTCTCGTTCGCGGCTTGACATCATTTCGACCTCAAATCCGATTAATTCGACGTCGGCCGGGATCACTTTCAACGTGGAAATTTCGCTGTCCAGAATCAAATTTTCTGGGCCCGCCTGTCCGAGCATGCCGTGGTACAGCGTTCTGTCAGTCGTCGCACGATCGATGCCAACTCCCGAGGTCGCGTTTCCCTGGGGATCGCAGTCCACGAGCAGGGTGCGCTTTTCGGAGACCGCCAGAGACGCTGAGAGATTGATGGCGGTTGTTGTTTTTCCGACGCCGCCTTTTTGATTCGCAATGCAGATAACTTTTGCCATAGTGGGGATGATCTACCACAATATTTGGTATTTGAAAAGGGGGTAAAAATGTGCCAATATGATGCCGTAATTCTTATTGCAATACAGATTTTCTGCCATATTTTAATTTTATTACCATTGGTCGGACCGGTTGAAATTGCCGAACAGTCTGACGTTTTCAAAACCAGGATTGATTCATGAATTCGATGAAATCATTTTCAAGGGTTGTCTTTCTTCTGAGCATATCGGCTTTCGTATTGATGGCCGTATTACCGACATCCGGACACAGTATTACCATCAAAGAGGAGGAAGAACTGTCGCGCCAGATGATGGCCGCCATATACAAGTATTTTGATATAGTTGATGATCCGGTTATTGTCGGTTACATCAACGATATCGGCAAGCGAATTCTGGCGACGCTTCCCCAGCAACCGTTCCGGTATAAATTCTACGTCATAAATGATGATGTTTACAACGCCTTTGCCACACCGGCCGGACATATCTTCATTTATACCGGATTGTTAAATGCAATGGAGCAGGAGGAAGAGATCGCCGGCATCCTGGGGCATGAAATTGCGCACGTTTACTGCCGCCATATATCGCAGCGCATCGAGCGCCAGAAAAAAATGGGCTGGGCCAATCTGGCCGGGCTTGCTGCCGGGGTTCTGCTTGGGGTTGGTGGCGCCACTGAAGCGGCACAGGCCGTTACCATGGGATCACAGGGGGCGCTTCAGTCCGCCGAATTGTCCTATGGACGGGAAGACGAAATGCAGTCTGATCAATTCGGTGTGAAATTCACTACCGGAGCCGGATACAGCGCGGAAGGGCTGCTAAAAATTCTGAAAAAAATCCGGGCTAAAACCTGGTTCGGCTCCGATCAAATTCCGACCTACCTGAAAACCCACCCTGCGGTGGAAGACCGTATCGCCTTTATCGAATCCTGGATCGAGTCATACAATGCGACGGCCAAACCGATCCCTCCGGTCAAACCTGAAAATTTCAACCGTATTCATACGCGGATCGAAACCCGTTACGGCGATGAAGAAGTGGTTCTCGCAAAACGCCGGGACGAAGTCGCCCAAAACCCGGGTGATTCGCTGGCCCATTATCGCTACGGATTGATCCTGACCAGAAGTGGAAATCGAACGAAGGCCATCGAGGAAATGCGAACGGCCCTGACCAAAAGAGCATTCGATCCCTATATTCTGAAAGATCTGGGGTGGATATACTACCTCGACGGTCAATTTGAACCGGCGATCAAAACGTTGAAAAGCGCCTGCGGCATGATCCCCAAAGATCCAGAATGTGCCTATTACCTGGGGCGTACCCAACTCGAAATGGGAAACCCGGCGGAGGCTTCCCAAAACTTTCTTAAACTGACCCGGCAATACCCGGAATATACCCCTCCTTATTATTATCTCGGGCAAAGTCTGGGCCAACAGCAGCAATTGGGCGATGCACACTATTATCTGGGAGTTTACTACCTGCGAAAGCGGGATTATAAAAACGCTAGAATTCAATTGAAGCAGGCATTGAAGCATTTGCAAAATGCCGAGAGGCGGGAGCAGGTCGAAAAATGGGTCGCCAAGCTGGAAGGGAAGGATAAGAAGAAAAAATAAACTGATTAATCCGCTTCAAACGGTAATATATTATGGGGCGGATGCTAACCTTAACAAAGCACATAAGGGAGTACTGGAGAGGTGGATTACTGGAGTATTGTAAATAGTGTACAATCCGGCGATCACTACTCCAACACTCCCACACTCCATCACTCCACGCTGAAGTCTCCAAAAGGATTCAGGAGTCTTACTTGTCTTATTCAGCTGGATAATGCAGAGAAATTTGTCCTAGCTGCGGTCAAAGTGGGAAAATTGCATGGTGAAGGTTCCCCGGCCCTGGGTTGCCGAGCGTAATGAGGTTGAATATCCGAACATACGTGAGAGCGGTACAGTAGCAATGATGAGTTGGGATCCCATCTTATGATCGATCGATTCTATTTTTCCGCCGCGGGCGTTTAGATCTCCGATAACCTCCCCCGTGAATGATTCGGGTACAAACACATCCACATCCATGATCGGCTCCAATAAAAATGGATCGGCTTTTGACAGCGACTCACGGCATGCCATCGAAGCGCTTACGGTGTATGCCAATTCCGTACTCAAGGCGTCTTTGTGCTTGGCCCGTTCCAGGGTGACCTCGACATCTACAACGGGGTAGCCCAGCACGGAGCCGCTTTCCAGCGATTCCAGTGCCCCTTTGCGGGCGGCATCGATGTAAATACCCGGTAATTCATCTTCGGATATGTTCGATTTAAACCGGTTGCCCGCACCCCTGGGCAGCGGCACGACGGATACGGATACTTCGCCATAAAGGCGCTGGCCGGCTATTTCTTTGTCAAAAATTGCGGTTGCCTCGGCCGGGCTGGCGATGGCTTCCCGGTAAACCACCTGGGGTTTGCCGACATTGACATTTGTGTTGAACTCACGTTGCATGCGGCTCGTGATGATTTCAAGATGCAGCTCGCCCATACCGGACAGGATGGTCTGGCCGGTATCTTCATCCTTGCGGACGATCAGGGTTGGATCTTCAGCCATGAACTTTTGCAGGACTTCGTCCATCTTTTCCTGATCGGAATGCGTCTTCGGTTCCACCGCCACCGAAATTACCGGTTCATAGATGTCGATATTTTCCAGCAAAACGGGATTATCGGCCGAGCAGAGCGTTTCTCCTGTGGATGAATCCTTCAACCCGACCACTCCAACGATATTGCCCGCGCCGGCCATATCAACGCGTTCGCGTTTGTTGGCATGCATTTGCAGTATGCGGGCCAGTTTCTCCTTTTTTTTCAATGTTGGATTGTATACCTCACCTCCGGCTTTCAATTTACCGCTGTATACTCTGACAAACGACAGTTTGCGGCCCTCAATCATGGACACCTTGAAAATCAGCGCTGCCAGCGGATCGGTTTCCCTGGCCCGACATTCAATTGAATCACCCGTTTCGGGGTGTGAACCATTTATAGGGGGGACATCTAACGGACTCGGCAAGAAATTAACAATCGCATCCAGCAGGGGTTGAATGCCCTTGTTTCTGAGTGCAGAGCCGCACAGGACCGGCACCAGCTCAAGTTTTATGGTGCTGGCGCGAATCGCACCAATCAACTTTGCTTCATCTATCGGTTGCTCCGATAAATAGGCTTCCATCAGCTCATCATCATATTCAGCTACCGCCTCGATCATGTTTTCACGGTATTTTTCGGCACGGGAAACATAATCACTATCAATGGGCAGAAGGGCAAATGTCGTTCCGAGTGCATCGTCATCCCATCGTATCTGCTTCATATGGATTAGATCGATAACGTCGGTGAAATCGTCACCCTGGCCGACGGGGAGCTGTATGATTAACGGGTTGGCATTTAACCGCTCTTTCATCATTTCGACGGTGCCCAGGAAATCAGCACCGATGCGGTCCATCTTGTTAACAAAAGCCATTTTGGGGACGCCGTATTTGTCGGCCTGCCGCCAGACGGTTTCGGATTGGGGCTCTACGCCTTCCACGGCACTGAATACACCGACGGCGCCATCCAGGACCCGCAAGGAGCGTTCGACTTCGATGGTAAAATCCACATGGCCCGGCGTATCGATGACATGAATTTCGCTGCTTTCCCACTCGCAAGTGGTCACTGCTGAAGTAATCGTTATCCCCCGTTCCTGTTCATCAACCATCCAGTCCATTACGGCCTCACCGTCGTGGACCTCGCCAATTTTGTGAGATCGGCCGGTATAATACAGAATCCGCTCGGTAACCGTCGTTTTGCCTGCATCGATGTGAGCGATGATGCCGATGTTTCGGATTTTATTGATCTTCGATTTTTTCATTATCGTATAATCAGCATGTGCGCCTTAAATGGCTGCTGCAGGGTAATATGCCCGGCCAATGTCGGTGATTCACGCCCGTCTATGAGAATCTTGACCCGCTTGATTTCCGATATGTTTAAAATAAGTGAATTGACGACGGAGTAAACGGTCAACATCTCTGAATTGCTGCCGCCGGGATGATTTTTTTTGACCGCCTCGGAAAAGTCGACATAGCAAACATTATCATATGCGATATAGATAGCCCGGAGTTCAGTGCCAGCCGGAATGGTTCGATTCAGTCCACTTAGCGGCCCACGAATCAGCGCTTCGACGATGGCGCGCGCGAACTCGGTCTGATCGGCAGAGCGATCCATCACCCGTTGCTCTGACTTCAGGAATGAATTATTTCGGTCTGCAAAATATAAATGCGCTTGCACTTTTTCGGACGGTGTCAGGCGCGCCGCAGGTGAAGGATCATCGTCCCGGCCGCTTGTCGTCACGTCGGCTGCAGCGGTCTGGGACCAAAAGCCAATGGTGAATCCGATAAAAAGGAACACCAGACGCTTCACAGATGGATGTCGGCGTTTGATCGGTGCACTATCAATCATCTTTACGCCCGTTGCCTTCTTGCCAATTCGGTACCGTTACGGACAATCCCGAATGACGACGTTCCAAACAGCATGCGCCGATTAAAATCCAAAAAAAAAGGTTAGCCGAGTGAAGACGCTTCAAGATTTCGTCCTTGCTCAATTGTTACGCCAGGAATCCCGTATCTGGTCGAATTCCTGAATTAAAATGAACAATTTTGAATTTTGAAACGACCCCTTGATACTAACCTTTACAGAAGCTGGTGGAGCTGAGGGGGATCGAACCCCTGACCTCATGACTGCCAGTCATGCGCTCTCCCGGCTGAGCTACAGCCCCGATAATAAAAACAGATTTTTAGCAAATCGGATTGGCGCTGTCAATAACAATTTAGGGACCATCAAACTCGTTTTCGAGACACCCGGTGAGTTATTCCGCAGGCCAGGGCTCCGTCATGCGAACAAGTAATTGAGATTTGGAATTTAATTTTCTGATAACATATTCAAATTCGACCAGCTTAGAATCTGCTTTGACGTTACCCGGTTCTGCCGGCTGCCGGCTGTTGACAAAGGCCGGATAAAAAAATATTATTAGCTGGAATGATGGCGCAACTTTGAAATAGCCATCGGATCGATGGATATCACCTAGTTCCATTTGACTCCAACTGATGCGGGTTGCGTCAATATTCGGGGTTGAACATCTTCAAAATCTGGAGGTAGCTCCCATCAAACCGCCTAATGCAGACATGTATCGGGAATTCGATGCCACCGAGCTCTATTGTGCCCGATGTAAAACAGCCGTTCCGGTTCGTAAGCGACTGCTTCTGGTATTGCCGGAGGGCGATAAATACGAATATTTGTGCGCCTATTGCTCGGCGAGTGTCGGTACGAAGGTGGATCGCACAGCCAAGCCGATGTCCTTAATCGTCTGAACCGCCATCCGTATCGAGCGATTTCCAAAAATGTAAATTGACATTTAAATCTTTCTGGCTTGAGCGCAGGTTTATTTGCCCGGCGTCCAGCAACACGGACGGCGGGCTGTTTCTTATTGATATTATTGAGATTAAATAGTAGTATAAATTAGTTGCAACATTGAAAGGAATCCGATGCTCAGTTTAATGCGTAAACATGCCGGTTCTTGGCTGATAAAAGTCGTTTTGGGAGCTATTGTAGTGGTGTTCGTGCTGTGGGGAGTTGGCAGCTGGACTTCCGAGCGATCCGGTCGAGTGGCAACCGTCAACGGCGATACGATCACCGTCGATGAATATCGAATGACCTATAAACGCCTGATCGAACAGGTGCGACAGAGTTTCGGCAACAACGCGAACGAGGAACTGATCCGAAGCCTGCAACTTGAGCAAAAGGCGCTGGATCAGCTTGTCGATAATTTACTCATGCGCCAGGCAGCATCTGAATTGGGATTACAGGTGTCTGACGAAGATCTGTCCCAATCCATCAGAAGCATCAGTGCCTTTCAGGTGGCCGGAGCGTTTGATCCGCGGCGCTACCAAATCATCCTGAGCAACAACAACCTGACTCCCGAGTCTTTTGAAACCAGCCAGCGCGATGCCTTGTTGGTTCAGAAGCTGAATACTTTCATAACCGGCTCAGTCAAAGTCTCGGACCAGGAGGCCCTGGAATGGTATACGTGGAACAATACCACCGTAAACCTGGATTTTTTTCTCCTAATAGCCGATCGGTACCCGGATATGGAGATAGCGGCAGAAGAAACCCAAAGTTATTTCGATGCCCACAAGGATTCATACAAAACGGATCCGGCCCTCAAGGTTCGCTATTTGAAGTTCGCGCCGACATCTTTTGAATCTCAGGTTAGCGTCAGCGATGATGAAATTGCGGAATACTACGATGAACATCCGGATGAATTTCAGAATCCGAAGACCGTGGAAGCGCGCCACGTACTGATTAAGGTGGACCCGGAGGCCAGCCCCGAGGACGTCGCCAAGTCCAAGACCCGGATCGAAGCGGTTTTGCAGAAAGCCAGGGGTGGAGAAGATTTTGCTGAATTGGCCAAAGCCTATTCAGAAGGCCCGAGCAAGGATAAAGGCGGGCATCTGGGTACGTTTAAACGGGAAACGATGGTCAAACCATTTTCCGATAAAGCATTTTCAATGAAAGCCGGTGAGATCAGCGAACCGGTGAAAACCCGGTTCGGATGGCACATTATTAAAGTCGAGAAGGTAAATGAAGCAAATACGATGTCGCTTGCGGACGCCACCGGCCGCATCCGTCAAATACTGACGGTAGATGCATCCAAAAACATGGCATACGATACGGCTGAGGCCGTTTACGATGCCACCTTCGAAGGCGAACAGCTGGAATCAGTTGCCGCCGCGCAAAATCTGAGCCTGATTACCACTGATTTTTTCACCCGTCGCACCCCGCCGCAGGGCGTGCAGAAAAAGACAGAATTTGCCAATTCCGCTTTCAGCCTGATCGAGGGCGAGGTCAGCGATGTTAAAGATTTCGGTGACGGCTACTACTTGATGGAATTAGTCGAAAAGCGCCCGTCTGAAATTCCCGAGTTAGCCGCTGTCGAAGAGAAGGTAAAATCGGATCTGCTTGACCAGAAACGGGATGAGCAGGCCCGGGCTGATGCCGAAGCCGTGCTGGCCGCGCTGAAAGATGGTGGCAGCCTTCAGGAGGTGGGTGAACAGTTTGAACTTAAACCGGAACAAACCGGTTTTTTCAAGCGCAACGATTCGATACCGAACATCGGCTATGAACGTGCCCTGTCCCAGGCGGCTTTCGAACTGTCGGATCAAAGCAAGCTGCCCCCGGAAATCATCAAGGGCTCCAAGGGATACTATGTGATCCAGCTTAGCCAGCGAAAAACACCGTCTCCGGACGGCTTCCAAAAAGAAAAAACTGGAATCAAGGATCAACTGCTGCAACAAAAAAAGTTTAAAGCCTTCGAGGCATGGCTCGAGAATATAAAAAATCGCAGCGAAATTGTCGTTGAAGATAATTTTTTAAATAGTTGATAATGATTGGCAGCGGGTCCGGCAGCTTAGCCTATCGATTCGTCAATATGATGACGTATTTACCCACTCAGGGCTTAGGACTCGCGCAAAAATAACTTCACATTTTAAGCGCCGATGCATCCTGCCTGGCTGCGTTGTGAAAGTTCGGAATATGCTTGATATTCCTGCTCTTTCACGCCTTGCCAGCCAGGCGCCTCAACGCTTAAAATCTGTGAATTAATTTTTACGCAAACCCTTAGTGCTGAGTCAGCAATTACCTTGGACTGGAAATATTTATATGTCACTGTAGTTGCGAATCGAAGCACTTAGCTTGAAAACTGGGCCGTTCAGGAGGACTTCATGGCGAACCCTGAAGATCAAAGCTATAGCACGAAAAATGAAAGCGATTTCCTGACCAAAAAATGCCCGCAATGCTACACCTACCTGCCGTTGCATGCCAAGGAATGTTCAGCTTGTAAGGCCAAAGTTGGTGAGGTCGATAAACTGGGTTTTGCGGAGAAGCCCTTTGACTGGCTGGGTTACGTGATTGCATTAGGCGCGATTGCCGGATTTGCCTTTTTCATCTGGTGGGCCTTCTTCAATGAATAATGACAATTGACTATTGAATAATGTCGGATTTCGCATCGCTCAGTCGATTTAAATATCTATGCTGAAATGCAAATGAGCCAATCTTCAGGGTTCAAATCGAATTTGAGTTTTCGAGGGCAACGCCATTACATTTTTATTCCTGCCAAATGAAGTAGCCAAGATTCATTAAAAAGATAGAATACATCAATTATTCAATTTCAAATTTTCAATATTCATTTTCAATACCAGCTCTGCGGGCCTGCCGACTGCTTTTCGAGGATATCGTCCGGCATCATATCGATGAATCGGGACGGGTGATTCAATACGATACCCAGACTGCGATCATATACCTGGTTGGGGTAAGTGAAATACAAATTTTCGCAGGCCCGGGTGGCCGCGACATACATTAATCGTAATTCTTCTTCCAGCTCTCCATCCTTAATCAGCGCATGGGAAGATGGAAATCTCCCATCCAGGGCCCAGATGATAAATACGGTATGCCACTCGAGGCCCTTGGCCGAGTGAATGGTCGATAGAACCAGTCGATCCTCTTGCGGTTTGCCGGTCGTAAAGGTGTCGTCCACTGCAGTATTGGGAGGCTCGAGCGCCATATCAGTTAGAAATTTCACCAGACTGCTGTAACGCTCCATAATCGCGACCAGTTGTTCCAGATCTTTAGCCCGTTTCGGATGGTCATCGTAGCGATCCTTCAAGATCGGTAGGTAATAGTCAATTACCGTCTCGCCTATTTTTTCCAGCGGCATCTCATGGGTGTCGAGCATGGAGAATAGATCTTTCAAACGCTTGAGTCCCGCGGCGGCCGCCGATTTCATCTCGACCGTCTGCAGACCTGCCAAACCAACGCCTTCGCCGACAACGGATTCGTAAATTTTTCGGGCGCTGGCCGGGCCTATTTTCGCAATGAGCAGTAAAATACGGTACCAGCTGATCCGGTCATAGGGATTGGAAATGACCCGCAAATGCGCCAGAACATCTTTGATATGCGCAGACTCGACAAACTTGAATCCGCCCACTTTTATAAACGGAAGCTGGGAGCGAGTCAGTTCGATTTCCAGATCAAAGGAATGGAAACCGGCCCGAAACAACACGGCGATTTGGTTGAGCGCAATTCCCTGCTGGTGCAGCTGCTGAATTCTATCCACGACGAACAGGGATTGCTCATTTTCATTTCGTGCGTCAACGAGCAGCGGTAGATTTCCGCCGGTTTTGCGGGTAAACAATTGCTTGGAGTATTTCTCTTTGGCCTGCTCGATGATCGAATTTGTCAGGTTTAAAACCGGTTGAACGCTGCGGTAGTTTTCCTCGAGTGTAATTATGCGGGCCCCGGGAAACATCTCCGGAAACTGCATGATGTTTCTGAAATTGGCTCCCCGGAAGGCATAAATGCTCTGGGAGTCATCCCCCACGACCATAATGTTTTGATTGCTACCGGTCAGAAGGTAGAGGATCCGGGCCTGGATTGCATTGGTGTCCTGGTATTCATCTACCATCACGTACTGATAGGCGGAAGATATTCTATGCCGTAGATCCGGATTGTTTTTCAGTAATTTCAGCTGATAGACCAGTAGATCATCGAAATCGAGAAAGTTATTTTCTTTTTTATAGCGGTGATATGCCTGAAAAATTTTATCAATGGCTTCCAGTTCTCCCGTCATATGAGGATAATCATCATAGACGACGTCTTCTAGAGGCATCATCTTATTGACGGTGCGACTGAAGATATTGGCCAGGGTATGTTTGCGGGGCAAGGAATGGCTGGCAGCGGTATCTCCGGCCTCCTTGCGCAGCATACTGATCAGCGCTTCGGCATCGACCCGGTCGAGAATACTGAAATTGGATGCCAGGCCCAGAGCTGGGGCATACCGGCGCAGTATCAGATTGCCGAAGGAGTGAAATGTACCTCCCGCAACATTGTCACAGCGCCGGTCCAGCAGATCGCTGGCGCGCTGAAGCATTTGCTGGGCCGCCTTGCGGGTAAACGTCAACAGTAAAATGGAAGCGGGTGCGACCCCTTCTTCCACCAGGCGCGCAACCCGGTACGTCAGGGTACGGGTTTTACCGCTGCCGGCTCCGGCTATCACGAGCAGTGGGCCGTTCGTGGCCATGACTGCCTCGAGTTGGGCGGAATTCAACTCGGTATCATACTGAATTTGAAAACGACGGTTTAACGGTAGAGAGGAATTTTTTGACATAACAGTCTCGAAAATTGTTCATTTGCTTCATAACCGCAATAATGAAAGGTCTTTTTTCCACATTGATCGTTCTTTGTCAACCACTCGTTTCCAGGACCTGCCAATTCACTTTCGCGCATATCGGCTGTCGGCGGCCCCGGGGCTGACTCCGGATTCCCAAGTACTGCCGGTCAAGAGTATCCGTCAAATGACTTCATTGTCTGATCTTCACTTCGGTTGACTTTGGATATATGATGTATTACGTTCCCCATAATTAGCACTAGTAAAGAGCATGAAGTAAAAACCACAGGAGGATATTTACATGAAGAAGTTGCAGAATCAATTAAAGACGGTCTCCAAATCCCTGGCAGCCCTTTCCAAACAAGTAGAAAAGCTCTCCCAGCAGGTCGGCAAATCACAGGCGACAGCAAAAGCAGCGCCGGCGCGAAAAGCAACCGCCAAAAAAAAGTCGGCCGCCGGAACCGGGGGTAAAACCGTTCTGGATACGGTTTATGATGTAATTCGTCGTAGTAAAAAGGGTGTGACGGTGTCCCAGTTGAAAAACAAAACAAGTCTCGATGCCCGGCAATTGAGCAACGCACTTTACAAGTTATCCAAAAAAGGTCAGGTCTACGCCAAATCCCGCGGATTGTATGTTAAAAAGTGATTCGTTGCAGCGCGGTGCGCTTCGCTTGGCCTAAAATAGTCTTCATGCACGTCCCCTCGGATGAGATGAAGACTTTTTTTTTGCCATGGAAGCCTCACTGCGGGTACCGCCTTGTTGGACAACACTCCGAAACCTGCCGCAGCAATCCAGCAGCACTCAACTCCCAAAATCCCTCTCACCGTGAGCCAGCGTCTGCCATTACCTGCAATTCATTCTTGCCTATTTTCGATATTTTTGGTATGAAAGTAGGCTTATTTTTTGAGAGATGAAAGGAAAATAAATGACCAAACAGGCGATCTCTTCAGATCCCTTCAGCAAAATATGGAATTTTTTCACATCGGTAAAGTTGACGATCTTTTTGTTGTTCGGTATTGCCGCGACGTCGATAGTCGGCACCCTGATTCCCCAGAATGAAGATCCGCAAGCCTATTTTCAGGCTTTCGGTCCGGTCCTGTATCGTCTGTTCAGCCTTCTCGACCTGTTTGACATGTACCATTCCTGGTGGTTTCAGCTGTTGATTCTGGCGCTGACAGCCAATATCATTGTCTGCTCTATCGACCGGATGTCTGCCAACCGACGGATATTATTTGTGAAAAATCCGTTATTCAACCTTGGAAAATTCAGAAGCTTGAAACACCGCGAAAAATTTGCGGATAACCGCTCGCCGGAAGCGCTTAAAAATGTCTGCGAAGATTTTGTCAGGCGGCAGTTTCGCTTCTGCAAGGTTGAAACCACCGATCGCGGATATGCCGTTTTTGGCGAAAAAGGTCGCTGGACCCGCTTCGGGGTCTACACCGTTCACTTCAGTGTGGTACTGTTATTAATCGGAGCCTTGATCGGATCGATTTTCGGCTTTGAGGGATTTGTCAATATACCCGAAGGCGAGAGCGCCAGCCAGATTCGCCTGCGAAACAAACCGGAGATGATGCAACTCGGCTTTACTATCCGGTGCGATGACTATTTTGAGAGCTATTACGAAAACGGATCTCCCCAGGAATTTCGTTCGAGTTTGACCATCCTCGAGCAGGGGGTGCCGGTCTTGAGCAAGGACATCATTGTTAATGATCCGCTGCGCTACAAGGGGATTAGTATCTACCAGTCCAGTCGCGGTCAACTTCCCTCCGACGAAGTGGTGCTGAGTTTCACCAATCGTCAAAACGGAAAAGCCTTCCGGGAAAAAGCCGGCTTGAACCAGCCAATCCAATTGCCGGATAACCGCGGTACATTCGAATTGAGGGAATTTCAGCGGGCGGCCCAATTCCGGGGCAATGATATCGGAGAGGCATTTATTGGCGTTCTGACCCCGCCGAACGGAACCCCGGTTTCGGTGACGCTTCCGCTGCGGTTTCCGAGCTTCGACAAAATGCGCAGGGGCGAGCTTTTCATCGCCGTCGTGGAACAGGTCCCGAAATTTTATACCGGGCTGCAGGTTGCCAAAGACCCCGGGGTCTGGGTGGTATACAGCGGGTTTATATTGATGATTATCGGCTGCTACATCACATTTTTCATGTCCCATCAGCAAATATGTCTTGAAATAGCGGGGCACGGAAAAAAATCACAGGTCATCATCGCCGGGACCGCCAACAAGAACAAGTCGGGAATGCAGGTAAATGTGACCCGAATAGCAGCCAAACTGGCCGGGCGCAAAATAGACGCGTAAGGGGGGAAGTTGGAAGGCGGAATGCGGAAGTCGGAAGCATGAATGCGAAAATTGAAGTGGTATTGCAAATATAAATGAATGCGGTATTTGGATTTCGTGTGAATGATCTTGTTTTGTAGAGGCGGGCTTTATGCTCGCCCGGTATGAGTGCGGAGAAGAGTGCGTATTGATATCGGATTTCAGAGTTTGGAATGCGGCATAGGGGATTCGATATCTGTTTAGTAAAAAGTTTGATCTTTAAGATGTGAAACTAAGCATAAAGGAACAATATGAACAGCTCCAGTATATTATCTTATGTTACGTTCAGTTACGGTCTGGGCGGGGCCAGCTATATCTTTGCCTGGATATTCAGAAAACCGATGGTTGGAAAACTGGCCACGTGGGTGACCCTCGCCGCTTTGACCGGAAATATTTTGGGTATCGCCCTGCGTTGGATAGAATCTTACCAGATGGGGATCGGTCATGCACCCCTGTCAAATTTGTATGAATCACTGATATTTTTTGCTGCGACCATCGCCCTGATTTACCTGGTCGTCGAACGCAAATACGGCAGCCGGATTATAGGAGCCTTTACGGCGCCGCTGGCCTTCACGGCAATGGCCTATGCCTCCCTGTCGCCCAATATTTCTGACCGCATTCAACCGCTGATCCCGGCTCTCAAGAGCAACTGGTTGATCGCTCACGTGATTACCTGCTTTATCGGTTACGCCGCCTTTACTATCGCTTTCGGCGTCAGCATCATGTACCTCATTAAGCATAAAAGCCCGCAGAATCAGGAAGGCCTGCTTGACCATTTACCGGCCGTTAACGTACTGGATGATCTGACCCACCAGCTGGTTATGTTCGGCTTTCTGTTTCTAACGGCCGGAATCATATCCGGTGCGGTTTGGGCCAATTCTGCCTGGGGACGCTACTGGGGCTGGGATCCGAAAGAAACCTGGTCCTTGATTACCTGGTTCGTCTATGCCATCTTGCTGCACGCCCGCTTGATGCGGGGCTGGCGCGGCAGGCGGATTGCGTTCTTGTCGATTACCGGTTTCGGTGCAGTAATGTTTACGTATTTTGGCGTCAATTTGTTGCCCGGTTTGCATAGTTACGGGTCATTTTGATCTCTGAATTTTGCTTGACAAAAATCGTGGAGATAGGATATAAGTCCCGACTTAGGCTTTTTCTCAGGCGGTCTAAAACCGGCTGTAACTACCGGTTTATGTTAAGATAATCCATATTAACCCGAGCACGACGGAGAGTCTATGAGTACAGAGGATAACGCGACCAGGAATTCCTCAGAAGCCATCGATCATGATTCAACACATTCCACAACGGAAGCCGATACGTCGCATCCCGGCGACGGCGCCGCAGGACCTATTACCCTGTTTTTCATCCTCGGGCTGGTCGCCAGCCTGGTGGTTGGCTGGGTAATCTTCCCAAAACTACTTTACTCTTCCAAAGAACAACCGGTTCACTACGATCATGCCAAACACAACGAACTGGTAGATGACGGCTGTGAAAGCTGTCATTATTTCCGCGAGGACGGCACCTTTTCAGGCGTTCCGAAACTGGCCCAGTGCATTGATTGTCATGAAGAGGTGAACGGAGAGAGCCCGGAGGAGGAAAAATTCGTCAGGGAATATGTCGAAAAGGGACGCGAAGTTCCCTGGCTGGTCTATTCCCGGCAACCGGATTGCGTCTTTTTCTCCCATGCGGCGCATGTCAAAATGGGCAAAATGGACTGTGTCACCTGCCACGGGCACATCGGGGAGTCGGAAAAACTGAAACCGTATCAGGAAAACCGGATCAGCGGTTACAGCCGGGATATCTGGGGTTACAACATCGCCGGATTCAAACGCAACTCCTGGGACCGAATGAAAATGGATGACTGTTCCGAATGCCACCAGAGAGAAAATGTGAATCAAAACAGCGTGCAGACGCTAAAAGGCGGCTGTTTGGTCTGTCACAATTAGTTTTGGTGCCAAACTGTGGAACCTGCCGGCAGTACAGCCCGCTACCTAATGAGCTTAATGCAGAATAGGAAAACATAATTTGGGGATGATTCGATGAAAATAGACCGACGAAGTTTTTTGTCATTTGCCATCGGCGGAGCTGCCGGCACAGCGCTTTCGCCGTTGCCCTGGAAGCTGATTGACGACCTTTCAATCTGGTCCCAGAACTGGGACTGGACACCCATGCCGCAAAACGGAGAAGCGACGCACGCCACGTCCGCCTGTACCCTGTGTCCCGGTGGTTGCGGCATCCGTGTTCGCCTGATTGACGACAGGGTTGTAAAAATAGAGGGCCTGGACGGCCATCCGGTCAATAACGGCGGCATCTGCCCCCTGGGACAGTCCGGGCCTCAGTTGCTCTATGGCCCTACCCGCATCAAAGCGCCCCTGAAAAAAATTAATGGCAGGTGGCGCAGCATTACCTGGGATGCCGCAGTTGAAGAGATCGCCGCCAAGCTGACCGAATTAAGAGCCAACGGCATGTCTCATACGGTTGCCTGCATCTCAGAGTCCGACATCGGAACGATCCCCCAACTCTGGAATCGCCTGTTGACCGCCTACGGATCGCCTAACTTTATCCGGACCCCTTCAATCCAGGACAATTATGAGTTGGCTCTCTATCTGACCCAGGGGGTGCGGGCCACTCCCGGATTCGATCTGGATCAATGCGATTACATTCTCAGTTTCGGCAGTGGGCTAATTGAAGGCTGGCAGTCGCCCGTTTATATGTTTCAGGGCAAAAGCGCTCTGGTTCAAAACGGCGGCAAAATGGGTCAGATCGAGCCGCGGCTTTCCAAAACCGCAGCCAAGGCCGATACCTGGATTGCGGCTGAACCCGGTACCGAAGTCGCGCTGGCGCTGGGAATCGGAAATGTCATCATCAGCCAGGGATTATACAACCAGTCCTTTGTAGCCAACTACACGGCCGGATTTGAGGACTATAAAAAATTAGTCCTGAATAACTACGCCCCCGCCACCGTCTCGAAATTAACCGGTGTCAACGCTGAATCCATTGCGGGGCTGGCCAGAGAATTTGCCAAGGCCAAAAAACCGCTGGCAATCTGCGGCAGGGGCGCCGGTAGAACATCCGGCAGCCTGCAGGAATTCCTGGCGGTTCACATGCTTAACGCCCTGGTTGGAAACCTGAACCGGGCCGGCGGACTGGTGGCGGTTCCGGACCCCGATTACATCGATTGGCCCGACGTCGAAATGGACGACATTGCCTCCAAAGGGATGCAACAGACCCGGCTGGATGAAGCCGGCAGCGATAAATATCCCAACTCCCGTTATCTTCTTGACCGCCTGCCCGGGATGATCAATTCAAGTCAGGAGGCTCCGGTACAGGTACTCTTCGTCAGCGGGGCCAATCCGGTTTATTCCATGCCCGACACCCAGGCTGTGACGAAAGCCTTTGAAAAGATACCGCTGGTGGTCAGTTTTTCATCTTATATGGATGAAACGGCAGCCCAGGCCAATCTGATCCTGCCCAATCATATCTATCTCGAGCGCTATGAAGACGTGCCCATCGCACGGGGATTTCCGAAGCCCATCATGAGCTTGACCCAGCCGGTAGTAGAGCCGCTTTACAATACCCGCAACGTCGGTGATGTGATCATTCAGCTGGCTCAAAAATTGGGCGGTACCGTCGCAGATGCATTTGCCTGGGAAGATTACACCACCTGCCTCGAGGAGACGCTGGGGGACCGCTGGGATACCTTGGTTGAAGAAGGCTACCAAGTGGATGATGAATTTTCCGGCAGCGAATGGGCCGACGCATTTGAAACCGACTCGGGGAAATTCGAATTCAGTAACGATAGCATCAAGGCTTACGGCGACTATCGGCCAATGCCGGCTGCCGGCGATGACTCCTTCTATCCGCTGATTTTAGTTCCTTACGACACCATGCGGCTGACCAGCGGGTATATCGGCTCACCGCCGTTTATGGTTAAATCACTCGAAGACACAATCCTGACCGGCAATGATGTGCGGGTTGAGGTCAATCCTGAAACGGCCAGAAAGCTTGGATTGGCAGATGGTAAATCGGCGACCCTGAGCACACCGGGAGGCAGTGGCAGAGTCGTGGTCCATTATTTTAACGGGATTATGCCGGGCATCATCGCAATCCCCAGGGGATTGGGGCACACGGCTTATGATCGATTTCTGGCCGGCAAAGGGGTAAGCTACAACGTTCTGGCAAAAACCGCGGACGATCCGGCAACCGGATTTGATGCAGCCTGGGGTGTTCGAGCCAAACTCAGCAAAGCCTGATTTGATTGAGAATTGAAGATTGAAGATTGAATATTTGAGGAATTCTGTCGATTTAAAATAGTCACTTCCAAGGGGTTCTGATGAAAAACGCAAAGGGTAAGAAGTTCGGAATGGTCATTGATCTGGACAAATGCACGGGGTGCGGTACCTGTATGGTGGCCTGCATGTCGGAAAACAATATCCCGTTCCGGGAAGATGACACGGATAAACTGCTCAGTGTTTCCTGGATGCGGGTATATCGAATCAACAATAGAAAACCGTTCCCGGATACCGAGGAGTGCTACCTGCCCAGACCGTGCCAGCACTGTGAGGGCCACCACGGCCATTCACCATGTGTCTCGGTCTGTCCGGCCACCGCGACCGATTACGATATGGACACCGGTATCGTCAGCCAGATCTACACGCGCTGTTTCGGCTGTCGCTATTGCATGGCGGCCTGCCCCTACCATGTGCGTCAGTTTAACTGGTGGGATCCGGTCTGGCCCGATGGTATGGAAAAATCGCTGAATCCTGCCGTTTCCGTTCGTATGCGCGGCGTTGTTGAAAAATGCAGCTTTTGCTTTCATCGCTACCAGTTGGCCAAAGAGAGAGCTTACAACGAGGGACGGCGCGAAGTGGAAGAAAATGAGTATCAGACCGCCTGCACCCAGGCCTGTCCGGCCGGAGCCATAATTTTTGGAGATTTGAACAACCCGCATCACGCGGTTTATAAAATTGCCCGGCCTGACAATGCACACGACGGGCGACCCCAAAACCCGAAAGCGTTTCGGCTTCTGGAACGGCTGGGAGTGAACACCAAGGTCTACTATCTCTCCAGCCAGGAATGGGTCCGCCGGGCCGGAGACAACTATCTGAAAACCGAAGGCAAAGGGGAAACACACTCCTGAAGAATGAATAATGACTAATTATGGAATTCTATCTGATCTTATAATGTCGGCATGCACAGGTAAACAAACTTTCGTAAATTCGCTTAAATTGTAACTTATAAACTCATCAACCAGTCAACGATTTTGGAGCGCAAAACTTATGGATTCTGCATTAATTCCCAAAGGAGTTAAACGCTGTCCGGCCTGGAAGTTCTACCTTGGACTCGGGCCTGTCAATCTGGTGCTGCTGTGGGGCACCATCGCCATGATACTGGTTTATTTTAAAGGACTCAACCAGACCAACATGAACAATGCCTATGGCTTTGCTCTCTGGATCTGGGCTGATCTGGCGGTTATCGCCTTAGGCGGCGGCGCATTTTTTACGGGCTTACTGCGATATATCATCGGCAAGGACGAGCTCAAAAATATCGTCAATTACGCGGTTCTGGTCGGTTTTTACTGCTATGTTGCGGCGTTGATGATTCTGGGCTTTGATGTCGGGCAACCGTTGCGAGGATGGTTTATCTTCTGGCATGCCAATGTGCACTCCATGTTGACCGAGGTGGCCTTCTGTCTGACCTGCTACCTGGGTGTGCTGACCATCGAGTACATACCATTGATACTCGAAAACCGGCAAATTGACAGGGTCCCGTTTTTCCACAACCTGAGCCATAATATGCATGAAATCATGGCCGTATTTGCGGCGACAGGGGCTTTTCTCTCCTTTTTCCACCAGGGCTCCCTGGGTGGCGTGCCGGGTGTAATGTATGCCCGGCCGTTTGGATTTCGGGAAGGGATTTTCGTCTGGCCCTGGACCTTCTTTCTGTTCACCTGGTCGGCGGCCGCCTGCGGACCGTGCTTTACAATTATGGTCACCAAGATCACCGAGACCATAACGCGCAAGAAGCTGGTTAAAGATAACGTAATCGAATTGCTGGCGAAAATAGCCGGCTGGATGCTTGCAACGTACATGATTGCCAAGATCATTGACACCATTTGGTGGGCGACGGTTACGGCACCGAGCAAGGGTTTCACTTTCATGGACTTCTACAGCAATAATCCCGGGTCGGCCTACGGCCTCTGGATTTTGATCGTGGAAATCGGCAGCGGTCTGCTGGCGGCTGCCATTTTAATTACGAGCGCCGGTCGTAAAAATCAGGCCACCTTGTGGGTGGCGGTTATCTCGGGCGTCATCATGGTTTGCGTCAATCGCTGGGTCATGGTCCTGCAGGTCCTCGCAGCTCCGGTGCTGTCCTTTGAAACATGGGCGCCTTACATCCCCAGCTGGCAGGAAGTCGCCACCACGCTTCTGCCGGTCGCGCTGGGCATTATCATGATCGCATTGTCCTACCGCTATCTGCCGGTATTCCCCCAGGAGCAGGAATTGAATCCGATCGAGCCGGAATCGGCGGTCGGGGATGCCGGCGAGGAATCGGATGCAGACTCGGCCGAAGCAGCAGACGCGGCTCAGGCAGAACCGGCAATGGCCGCCGAGGGTGAGCCGGAGCCAGCATAATTTATCCGCCCTGGAAACACCGATCAATACGAGTGCCTTTTGGGAGCAAAAAGCGAATATGTGATGTGTAAAAACGGCGGGCGGATAAATTATATGATGCTTCGCATATACTTTATGTAATGTTCTTGATTCAGGATAACCCTGAAAGGGGAACTCTGAACCTTTGAACACTTGAGGGAGGGAAATAATGTTTCCATTTAGTTTTGAGTGGGTTTGGGATGCAGGCCACTTGCTGTTTATGGGCGGCTTGTGGTATGCGTTGTCGATTCTCGGAATGGGAATGACGTACTGCATTATAAAGGCGGTTTATGATTCGCTTGGCGGTCAGGGCGCCCATCACCATTAAATTCCGAGATATCATCTTAAACGAAAAAGCGCTTGTCCCGAAGCAATTTGGGCAAAGCGCTTTTTTTTTAGGAATATTGATTATTAAAGATTGAATAGTGATGGTATACTATCTTATTAAATGATCGAATCCGGTTTAAGGTGCCTATTTTTATAACGTGGATAATTGCAACCCAATACCGGCTGATTCGTGGATCTCATCTCATTTACGGATCAGTTTAAAACGAAAGAATACCTTAATTCGTCAATCTTCAATCTTCATTTGAAATGGTGTTTTCATGGATAAAATAGTTGTCAACGGCGGACGTTCGCTCAAGGGTACGGTTCGAATCAGCGGTGCGAAAAATGCGGCTCTGCCGATTTTAATATCTTCTCTGCTGGTTGAAGGTGTCAATACCTACACCAATGTTCCGGATTTGATGGATATCCACAGCACAACTCTGCTGCTGTCCAAACTCGGAGCAAGGGTGGAAACCGGCGGCAGCAGGGTTTGCATTGATGCGGCCGGTTTGATCGAACATGAAGCCGCTTATGATCTGGTTCGAAAAATGCGGGCCTCGGTTCTGGTTCTGGGACCGCTCGTTGCGAGACTGGGAAAGGCGCGGGTATCGCTTCCGGGAGGCTGTGCCATCGGCGCAAGGCCCATCAACCTGCATCTAAAGGGATTGGCCGCACTCGGCGCAGAAATTGAATTGAAACACGGTTATGTCGAAGCGTCTGCGGGACGTCTGAAAGGCGCCGACATTTATTTTGACATCGTGACGGTTACCGGCACCGAAAATCTGATGATGGCAGCCGTGCTGGCTGACGGCACCACCACTTTGCGCAATGCTGCCCGCGAGCCGGAGGTCGTGGCCCTGGCTGACACCCTGGTCAAAATGGGGGCTGATATTGAGGGTGCCGGAACCTCGATAATCACGATCAACGGTGTCGATTCTCTCAAACCGGCAGAGACCTCAATTATACCGGATCGAATAGAAACGGGAACTTTCATGATGAGCGCCGTATTGACCCGGGGTGATATTACCCTGGTGGATTGCGAACCCGACCATCTCGGGGCGACGATCAACATCATGCGACAAACCGGCGCCGACATTGAAACCACAGACAATTCCATTCGCGTAACGATGCAGGGCGAGATTAACAGTGTTGATGTCAAGACCCAGCCGTATCCGGGCTTTCCAACCGATATGCAGGCCCAGTTCATGGTATTAATGAGTATCGCCGATGGATCCGCCATGATATCCGAGACGATTTTTGAAAATCGCTACATTCACGTCAGTGAGTTGATCCGGATGGGAGCGAATATAAAAGTTGATGGCAATATCGCCATTGTCAAAGGCGTACCGAAACTGTCCGGTGCTCCGGTCATGGCCACCGATTTGCGGGCCAGTGCGTCGCTTATCCTGGCCGGTCTGGTGGCAGATGGCTCCACCCGGATCAACCGCGTTTATCATCTGGATCGCGGATACGAATCCATCGAGAAAAAATTTGCCGGGCTGGGGGCGGATATTAAACGGATTAAGTAAAAAATCCGGGAACCGATGGCCTGGTATCGGTTTGCTCTCGATGAGGCTCGTGAATTATACCATAGGAGTAATGGAGTACTGAAGTTTTGGAGTAATGGATTGATCCGAGACGCTGCTGTTGCAACACTCCAATACTCCAGTTCTCCGGTACTCCAATACTCCATCAGGTTGTTATATGACGCCACCCATTTATTTCCGTCCCGCGATTCCACTGCTGGTTTCACTGATATTTGGAATTATATTGGGTTCCGAGTATAGCGGATTGGAATCCGGGGCCGGCGTGGTCGCGCTTTTCAGCTTGGTTTGCGTTCTGCACCATCTTTACCGCCGTCGAACCGGGATCATATTTCCGCTTCTGTTGTTTCTCGCATTGGGCTACTTGTCGATTGCACCGTGGCTTCGGCCCGGATTCTCCCCAAACCATGTCACCCGATATGCCGGTTCGGCGCGCTGGGACATCACCGGAACCATTGACAGTCAGCCACGGGCGTACCATAACCGAACGCGGTTTTTACTGCGGGTCGTGTCCCTGGCGGATAACCATCAAGTTTATCCCGTCGCCGGGAAATTACGGGTAACGGCGGTAGGTCAAATACCGCCGATTGCCGCAGGGGATAAGCTGAGACTGAACAGCCGGATTCGGTTGATTTCCAATTTCAATAATCCCGGTGGATTCGACTACCAGCGCCATATGGCGTTTAAGGGTATCTGGGCCACCGCTTACGTGAAGGCCGAACACCTGGCCGTGCTGAAGCGAAACCGGCCGGCAGGTGTTTTCGGCATCATTGGCGGCGCCCGTCGGTCTTTTTCTGATCTGGTCGAACAATTCGGTGAACCGGATTCCCGTTCCGTTCTGAACGCATTGATTATCGGGGAACGCGGACAGATTTCAGCGGAATTACGGCAAGCCTTTAATCGCACCGGAGCCGGCCATTTGCTGGCCATATCGGGACTTCATATCGGTATCGTCGCAACGGTGGCATTTGCTTTTATTCGATTCCTGACGTCACGCATACTCCCCCTGCTGTGGCGGGCGTGGAGCCGTAAATGTGCGGCACTGCTATCCCTGCTGCCCGTGTTCGTTTACGGCATGATCGCCGGTTTCTCGCCCTCTACCCAGCGTGCGGTTATAATGGTTGCAATATTTTTGTTCACCTTTTTATTTGAAAGTGAACAGGATCCTCTGAACACACTGGCTCTGGCAGCTCTGGTGATCCTGTTGATCGATCCGCCGTCCCTTTTTTCCATCTCTTTTCAACTGTCTTTCACAGCGGTCCTGGGTATCATCTACGGTTTATCCCGGTTGCGGTATGCTGCCACCCACCAGTCTTCGGGGACCAAAAGCCGGCCAATGCGCCTGAAAACCATAACCCTGACGTTTTTCCTGGTTTCCTGCCTGGCCATTTGCGGAAGTTTGCCGCTGGTGGCCTATTATTTCAATCAAATATCCCTGATCGGAATTGTGGCAAACTTTATCCTCGTGCCGCTGATCGGCTTTATTGCAGTGCCTCTGGGACTTGCAGCCTTATCGATCCTGCCGTTCAGCATGACGCTGGCAGCCCGGCTGATTGAAGCGGATCTGGTTATTTTGTCGTTTGCTCTGGAGCTCGTGAGATTCTTTGCCGAACTGCCGTTCGCGGCATTTAAAATTGTTACGCCGAGTCTATTGGAAATTGCCTGTTTCTACGCCCTGGGCTGGGCCCTGTTGAATCTTGGTCAGAGTGATTCAAACCGGATCGAAAATCCGTCCATGCCGGACGATGCCGCCGGTCGGTGCATTTCAGCCGGCGACAGCCTGCCCCATGGAATTCGCATCGGCCTGCTGCGGAGGTTTATCAAACGCTTGGTGGCCCGTGGGCGTTTTCCGTTGCGTTCAAGCGCCCGGGCTAAGATATTACTGGGATTGACGTTGTTGATTCTGGCGGCCGACGTCGGCTACTGGATGTATCAGCGCTTCTGGCATCCGGATCTCAGAGTGACGGTAATTGATGTCGGTCATGGTTCGGCGGCACTCGTCGAATTACCCGGCGGTCACACGGTCCTGGTTGATGGCGGTGGGTTTTCAGACAACTCGACATTTGATGTTGGCGAAAGAATCATTGCACCATTGCTGTGGTACAAAAAGATAAATACGGTCGATACCATGATTTTGTCACACCCCAACAGTGATCATCTGAATGGTCTGATTTATATCCTCCGCAATTTTAAGGTCAAAAGAGTCTGGACGAATAACGAAGCGTGCCAGACTAAAGGATATCGCCGCTTTGTGGACGTCATCGCGCATCGGCAAATTCCACTTGAGACCATTGACCGGATGAAACGACACCAGCGGATCGATGATACAGAGCTGGAATTGCTGTATCCGCCGGTAAATTTCTTGAAATTGAGACATACCCAGAAGTGGCGCAATATCAACAATAATTCACTGGTCGTAAAGATATCGCTGAATTCCGTCTCGTTCCTGTTTCCCGGCGATATCATGTCAAAAGCGGAGCGTGAGCTGTTAAGCCTTGCCGACGGAAATTTGGATAGCACGGTGCTCATTGCCCCGCATCATGGCAGTCGAACATCGAGCAGCCCGCAATTCATCGATGCTGTCAGTCCCGAGGTGACAGTTGTCTCCGCCGGCCGCAGCAGCCGTTTCCGCTTACCGCATCCGACGGTATTAAAACGCTATCGGGCCCGGGGATGCCTGATTTTTCAGACTGCCCTCAACGGTGCCGTTCAATTCAACACAGACGGTCGCAGTCTTGATATAAAGCCATTCATAGAAGTCGCTGCAACCTGTGTTTCGTCTGCAAACTGAACTGCCGCGCAGAGTCTCTGCGGTGGCCGCAGACTGGATTTCGATATCCGCAAGATAATGATATTATTATAAAAATTATTCAATTATATAAAAAAATGAAAAAATTTGCTATAATGGGCTTAATCGCCTTGATCCATTTTGCAGCGAGCGTTGCGATTATTGCAATCTCGATGTCTGCCGCGCCGGCTATAGATCCGACCCAGGTGAACGTCGGTTTTCGGGTGCTGGTAGCGCTGACCCGTATATTGCACTTTCCGATCATCTCACTGTCCTGGTATTCAAGACAGTGGTTTCCTGGCGATTGGATATATGTGCCCATGGCAGTAAACAGCATGATATGGGCAGCCGCATTTTGGATTTTCTATAGTCTGGTTAAAGAATTGGCAAAGAGGATAAACCATGGAAGATGAAATCATCGATAGTCTATCGGATGCCATGCGGGAGTACTTTGGTGATTATGAGCTCGAAGAATTGTGCAACCGGTTCGGATTGGAACTGGAACATACGGCAATTCATCCCGACAGAAGAAAGCTCGTTACGCAACTCGTCAAACAGAAATACCGTGATACCCATCAGAGATTCCTCGAAACGATCCTGCCCAAGCTATTGAAGCGCTGTGAGGAACGCATCTTAAATACCACCTGGGAAATGAATGTCTTTGACGAGCACATGCTGCCCCAGCTAAAGAAATTGCAGAATCTCGTTGGCAGCCGCAATAGTGCCGATCTGGGGGACCGGTCCGCCAATCAGTCGTTTACGAATCGCGCGAAACTGGCCAGATTTATGCGAACTACCCAGACGGCAGTTGCCATCGTTGACACCCATGTGGATTCAGGCACATTTGAGTGTCTACAGGGCGTGAAAAAGCCTATTCGATTGTTGGTAGGCCAAAGCGAGAAGGAAATGATCGACGATACCGGTGACGATCTGGCGGAATTTCGCAGGCAGGGTCATGAAATAGAGATACGGCGGCATCTGAAACTCAATGACCGGTTTCATATATTCAATGGCCGGTGCTGGATGGCCAGCTGTTCGCTGGCCGACGTGGATCCGATGCGGCTCTGCCTGATCGAATGTGTCGATACGAAAGCCGTCATCATCAAAGAAATCGGCCGCAAATGGAGAGAGGGGAAGGTTTTTTTGAAATGAATATTAAATGACAGAATACCTCAATTTTAGGCAATTTAGGCAATTTACGATTTTAGGCAATTTCAAGAGAACCCTATCTCTCCTCCAACAGTGTATAACTTCGATTTCCCCCGGTATTATTTGCCAGCCCCCGCTCAATCCATCGCTGCCAGTACTTCGTAATTCTTTTTCTGGAGCGCTTTTTTGATGGCGGCTGTTTTGCATGCCGCCAATCTGAAATGATAGACACGTTGATCGGTATGCTGTGCGGTCATTCCAACATTGATAATGTCGCCGCCGGCATCGTTGATAATTTGAATTGCTTCTTTCAAGCCGCCGGACCGTTTGCCGATGACGACATCGATGCGGGAACTGGAAGACAAAATGCCCATCATATCAATGAATGTCCTCAAAATATCCGTGGCGGTGATGATGCCTGCCAATTGATCCCCTCTCACCACCGGCATGCCGCCGATTTTGTTTTTGTAAATCAGCCGGGCAGCGAACTCGATTTCATCATCCGGACTTACCGTGATCGGCTCTTTGATCATGAGATCCCGCAATGTCAGGTCACCCAACATGGAAGGGATGAGACCCTGTTTCAGGTCTGCAAGTGTCAGAAATCCCTCCAGTTTCCTGTCTTGTGAAACTACCGGTAGATGCCGTATTGAATTGACCTTCATGAGTTCGATGGCATCACTGATGGACGCATTGGAGGTGATGGTGATCGGATCATGAACCATCAACGAGTTGATTTTCATACGACAACCCCCTGTTAAAATGACAATTGAATAACTTCCTTTACAAGCCACCGGCTTTATACTCTTTTCAGAAATCAGACCATAACCGGGGAATTATAGAAGCAGCGTTTAAATTTGATGGATGCCGGCGGCTTATAAAGGAAGTTAATAAAACGTGTTTCTTTTTTGATTTAACAAAATGGCCGTCCGCCAACTCCTTCAACGTTCGATTGGTCAGAACAACTTCATTGCGAATACAATTGATTCTTTTTCGCTGAATCAGTAGTTGCGGATTTGCCGCTTCAATTTTCCAAATATATGTAAATGTGCAATAAATTGGAGCCGAAAGCAAGAATTATCTGCGTTCTATTATAGTAATTGATATCGTTATGCTGCTATTACTGATGGGAATGGGCCGGTCTTAAATATCGGGGGGTTGCCGGGATGTTTTAAGAAGGTCGGAT
>JASJCE010000495.1 GCA_030066155.1 Desulfobacterales bacterium
GGGAATCGGCTTCGACGCCACCTGCTCTCTGGTTGCACTTGATCAAACGGATCAGCCGGTTTCGGTTTCCCCAACCAAAGAACCTCACCAGAATGTGATTGTTTGGATGGACCATCGGGCAATGCAGGAGACGGACGAGATAAATCAGACTGGTGACGAAGTCCTGAAATATGTGGGTGGAAAAATCTCACCGGAAATGGAAATACCCAAATTGATGTGGCTTAAAAGAAATCTGCCCGAGCAATATAGACGTACAGCCAAATATTTGGATTTAGGGGATTTCATGGTCTACCGAGCCAGTGGCAATGATCTGCGTTCGGTATGCACCAAGGTCTGCAAGTGGACCTACCTGGCCCATGAAAAACGATGGAGCCATAAATTATTCAATGACGTCGGACTTGAAGACCTGACCGACAACGATCGCATTGGCAAAGAGATCGCCGAGCTCGGCTCCAGTGCCGGACCATTGACCGGAGAGTCCGCCGATCAATTGGGTCTCTCAACGAATACTACCGTTGCGGTTGGAATCATAGATGCACATGCCGGCGGTTTAGGGGTTCTTGGAAAAAATCCTGAAACGACTTTGGCTATCATCGGAGGAACTTCCTCCTGCCACATGGCTTCCAGCCAAAATCCTCTTTTTGTAAAAGGGATTTGGGGTCCTTATTATGGCGCCATGGTTCCAGGCCTTTGGTTAAATGAGGGCGGGCAAAGTGCAACCGGCTCCCTGGTTGATTTTGTCATTCGGGATTCAAGTTATTATGCACAGCTGATGGAAGAGGTTGAAAAAACGGGCATTGATCAATATCAGATCCTCAATGATGAAATTATCCGTATGGAAGAAAGTGATCCGTTTATCAATAAAAACTTTCACCTTCTGGGCTATTTCCACGGCAACCGTTCACCGAGAGCCAATCCCCATCTTAAAGGCATGATTTCGGGACTCAGCTTGAACGAGACCAAAACAGAACTGGCTAAAAAATACTTGGCCGCAATACAGTCCGTGGCCTATGGTACCCGTCATATCATTAAAGAGTTGAATAACAACGGTCACCAGATAAAAGAGGTTCATATGTGTGGCGGTGGAACCAAAAATCCAATCTGGCTCCGGGAACACGCCGACATAACCGGTTGTGAAATGGTTTTAACTAGAGAACCGGAAGCAGTATTACTAGGCAGTGCGATCCTGGCCGCCGCAGCATCCAAAGTTTATCCAACGATTAAAAAAGCAATGTCTACCATGTCTGAAATCGGCCGCAGTATTCAACCCCGCCACGAGCTGAAATCCTACCATGATTTAAAATATCGCGTTTTTCATGAAATGTATGAAGATCAGGTTAAGTATGAACACATGATGGATATGTCGGGGGAATGAGATGTTAATAGCACTGACCCTCCAGTCCAAAAGAAGACATGGAGGCATAGGGCGAAGGGCAGAGACCAAGGGGTGAAGGGTTTAGGGTTTAGCTGGTAAGGTAAAGGGCCTTGAGTATAGGGCAGAGGGCAGTAGGCGGGTTGCGGGTTGCGGGGTGGACGGCAGAGAGCAGAGGGCATAGAGCAGAGGGTGTTTGGAAGTCGGAAGGTGGGTTGCGGGTTGCGAGGAGCGGGCGGATGCCAGAGGGTATTTGGAAGTCGGAAGGCGGACCCGTCTTCGCTCTTCGAGCTACGCCGCGGCAAGAGTGCGGAAGTTGGAAGGCTAAAATCGGATGAGCGAGGCGAATTAATTCATTCGACATTCGACAATCGTCATTCGGGATGGATCGATGCACGCCTGTGCGGGCATGACGGAAAGACTCCCCGATCCGTCAATTGAATTACTCAATCGGAGCGTCACAAACACGGGGCAACCGCCTTCACGGCTTTGACGACCTGATCGGAATAATTGATATATTGGTGTTTAACACCCTGGGGAATATAAATTACTTCTTCTGGTCTGACTTCCATTGCTTCTTTCGTATCCGGGAAAAATACACAGAGATCCCCTTCACAAACATAGGTCGCTTCGTCGCCCTGGTGGGCATGCGCTTCCGAACTGCGGGGGCTTAAACCTCCCGCAGGAATATACAATTCCGCCATATGAACTAAATCATTGCTGACAAGAAATTTAAGTAAAACCGGGTGTTCCCTTCCCCATATCACCTGAAGTTTGTCTTTTTCCGAAATAAGCATACTGTTAACCGGTTTTTTTCGGGCCTGCGAACCTGGAATCGGCCACCGGCCGATCAAATCGGGTGTCTTGGGATCTCCTGGAATGCGAACCGGTTGCGTTTTCGGGTTCGGATTTGGCTGGCTGTTAAAGGAAAAAATTTTTGTATCCCCGGGAAAACCCTCCTCCGGGAGTCCCTTGGGTGGCCATATGGTGGGGGCGATGATGAGGAACATGCGTGTCTGTTTGTTCGTAAAATTAAAACCCTGATGCCATCCGCCCAGCGGAATCAGGAAGCCTTCGTTTTCTTCAACCTGATGTACTTCTCCCGTTTCGGGATTGAGCATGGTCAGTGTTCCCTCTACCACATAATAGACCTCATCTCCGGTATGCACATCGGCCGGCAGGAATTGCACACCGGGTGACAACTGGTACTGGGCAATAAAAAAACAATCCGTACTGGCATAGTTCCAGTTAAAATCGCTATTCTCCGGCTTGTCAGGGTAGATAAATTGTTTGGTCCGGGACCGGGTAATCACAATCGGCTTCTTCTTATCAGGCGGAAAAGGGAAATTTCCGATCCAATCCGGTAGTTGACCCATGGGAACCCCCTTTCAAGGTTTCAGGTTCAGAGATTCAGAAGTTTCGGGTTCAGGGTACTGAGGGCAAAGGGCGGAGAGCATAGCAAATGGTGTTGAAAATCTAATCTGCAATATGGATCATATGCCTCCCCGCTATGTGCTTTTTGCTATGCTCTCTACCCTGTGTCAGAAACCAGTGACTTGAAACCAGCTGGCACCAGACACCCGAAACCTATATTTACTTCCCTGCCCCTGCGGTCAGCCCTTTGACGATGTAGCTTTCAAGAAAGAGTCCGATCAGGGCCAAGGGCAGAATGGCCATACCGGAAAGCGCCGCCATCGACCACCAGCTGATTCCTTGAGACCCGGTTTGGCTGGCGACCATTACCGGCAGGGTTTTGGCATCGGTGCTGGTCAATAGCGCAGCAAAGAAGTATTCGTTCCAGCTGAGCACAAAGCAAAGGATGAAGGCCGCAACCATCCCGGGAAAGGAGAGCGGTAGAACTATTCGCAAAAATACGCCCCACACCGACAAACCATCGATGAATGCCGCCTCCTCCAACTCGATCGGGATGGTACTGAATTGATCTTGCATGATCCAGATGACAATCGGCAGCACCATGAGTGTGTACAGCAGGATAAGCCCCACCTTGGTGTCAAGCAGGGCCAACTCCTTGTAAAGCACCAGAAAGGGCAGTGCCAATACCACCGGCGGCAGGATCAGTTGAGACAGAAAGAAAAAAGAAATATCCTTGTTTTTAAAAAAACCGAATTTGTACTCGAAACGGGTGAGGCCATAGGCGGCCAGAGACCCAATCAAAACCGCCAGAGTGGAAGCCCCTATTGATGCAATGACACTGTTGGATAACCGCTTGAGGAACTCATCCCGGACGGTTGAGACATTGAAAATCGTATCCGGCGAAAGTCCGAGGGAACGCAATCCAATCCATTTGGGTTCAAAGTCAACCCAGGGAATCAGATGGCCTTGGGTTACGTTGACGGCGGCCTTGAAAGTCGTCGTTATGGTCCAGTATACCGGAAAGAGACAGATAAAGGCCCAGAAGAGCAAACCGGCATATATGAAAATGCGAATCCATTGAACGTTGAACCGCCGAATCGTTTCCCGGTCATAAATATCACGGCTGAGGATCGAAATAGCCAAAAACATACTCCAATTTTTACCTGAAACCTAAACCCTATCGAGGTTTCTTTCTCCAGCGATTTACGAGGGCCAATACAGTCAGCATAAAAATGATGATCAAAATCAAATAGACTTCGGCGAGCATGGTGCCATAGCCGACATTGGACCGCTCCCGGTAAACGCGGTAAATGTAACTCGTAACAGTGTCCGTCGCCCCCCCGGGTCCGCCTGCCGTCACGTTGATCACAATATCCGCAAGTTTCAATTTGAAGATGATTCTCAAAATAATCACCGTAATGCTGACCGGGATCATTAAGGGAAACACGATTTTGAAAAGCGACTGCCTTGAATTTGCCCCATCCATTTTGGCGGCTTCCAGTATATCCTTTGGAATGGCCTGCAGCCCGGCCAGCAGGAGGATCATCATAAAGGGGATAAACATCCAACCGTCCATGACTTCGATACTGAATCGCGCCAGCCAGGGAGTCGAGAAGAAGGCCGGGGTGTCCCATCCCAGAAATCGCGCGAAAGTGGCTGCCGGGCCGAAACGATATTCCATCAGTGATTTGCCGATCATCCAGCTGACGGCAACCGGACTCAACATGAAGGGCATCAAAAAAGCGACGCGAAAAAATTTGCGGGCCCTGATCGCAGTATTTAACAGCAACGCCAAACCGAAGGCAATAACGAATTCCACCGCAATTGTTGCAATGTAGTAGACGGTATTCTTAAGCGCATTCCAGTAATAGGTATCCTGAAGAAGTTCCCGAAAGTTGTCCAATCCGTTGAACTGACGGCCCTCAAAAGAGCTCAAATTCCAGTCGGAAAAAGCGATAAACAGTCCAAAAAAAGTCGGAAAGATAACTACTGAAATCGTAAATAAAAGCGCGGGCAACAGAAACAGGGAACGACGGCCAAGCTCACCTCGGATGAGCACCTGGCCAGCTGCCAGGCAAATCGCCCAGAGTATATAAACGTATAGAATCGGACGCCAGTTATCAAAACCGAAGGCGATGGTATCCGTCTTGTGCAGTATTTGAACAAAAAGAACTGCTGCCAGGATCAAAGACGCCAGCAGGATCAATCCCTGGCCACTCCTCTTTCTTTTCAGGGAAATATGCTCGATTCCGACTTTGAAATGCTGTTGACCGTCCAGCGCTGACGGATTAGCCATTTATACCTGATCCTCTGATTGAAACCACATACAATGATTACAGTTGGCGGGAGGTGGTCGGGCAAAAGGTCCGGCTTGTGTGAACCGATGCGCCGATTGTCTATTATGAAATTAAGGCTGAAGACTTGGCACCGCCCGGACTCCAACTTCCATTCCCATAAAGTGACGGACTAAACCCCATCGAAGGCAATAATCGGTTGACGGGGCGGTTTCCATCAACCGATTATGATATCTGCATCCGACATCAAATTGTACAGGATTGCGTTCTAAACATTCGACTTGTACAATATTCAGGCAGTAGATCACGACAGACCAAGTGATGCCCTGTATAGCTTGATTTGTTTTTGCCGTCCGATTTGATCGGTGATTTTTTCCCATGCTGCTGCAATGCGGTCTGCTCCTTCCTGAGCCGAATATTGACCGGCAAATATCTTGGCCAATTCATCCTCTGCAGTGCTGTAGTACTGAAAAATACCCGGTATACGAGGCTCAATCGCCGCATTGGGATGGTTATATGAATCCGATTGGGACCTCAGATAGGAGGTAATAAATGCTCTGTCGTAGCCGGCTGCGACCCACTCATCAATGTTGAAGTGACTCTGGCGGTACGGCTGAAAACCGGAAGGATAGGCGGCCGTCCAGAGCGATATGTCTTTGCCGCCGACATGGGCCGCAGCACTCCAGGCGGCCTTGTG